>NZ_CAMTTE010000001.1:3271420-3585205 GCF_947077775.1 Salinibacter pepae | reverse complement strand
TGCTCGCCGAGTGCCATCACTGAAAGCATCGCGGTAAACCCGGCCGTGCCAATGATCATGGATTGGGCCGGGGACAGCCCATCGGGAAGCGGGACGAGTTTACGACCGGCCACGCGGGCTTCCTGGCGGTACCCGCCCCAGGCCACCTCGCCCAGCTGCCAGCCGGTTCCGATAACGCGATCCCCCTCTTCGAAGGCGTCGTGATCGGTGTTGAGAACACGCCCAACCAAGTCGATGCCCGGCACGATGGGGTAGTCCCCACGAATGACCTGCCCACTGCCCGTGACGGCCAGCCCGTCTTTGTAATTGAGGCTCGAGTACAGAACCTCCAGGTGCACCTCCTCCGACTCAGCCCCCGGAAGATCGTCGGTCTGGAGCTCCCGGACCTGGGCTTGAATCTCACCCTCTGTGTCGTCGAGCACAAGTGCCGAAAACATAGGACTCAAAGACTGACTCAAATGAGCAACACACGCGCCCCCATGCCACACGAAACGGTCCGGTTTGGTCCGCGCATCCGGAATCGTGCGTGTCAGGGGCAATTGTCCACGAGTGGAATCAATGTGCGCATTATTCGTGTAAAGAAACGATGGATGTCCCTTCCCAGCCCCGTGCCCGTCATGGATACAATCACGGATGTCGTCCTGGACGCCTACCCCCTACGTTGCATGGTCGGGCTGGCCGCCAGTCTCGTCGTCGTAATTGCCCTGGTTCACCTCCCGCTCCAACGCTCATCGCTACAGGTAGGATGGACGATCGATTCGTCCCCCGACCGGATTCTGCTCGGCGACGTGGTGCCCGAGGAGCCCACCGACACGGACCCAGGCGGCCGGTCCGAACGGGCGCCTCCGCCCACCAGCGCCCCTTCCTCACCCGAGGCCGCACCGGAAGCCTCTTCACCCTCGGAAACGGCCCAGGGCGACGGCGACTCGGGATCCTCCCCTTCGGAGTCCAACGCCAGCCGGAACAAAAAGGCCCGATACGCAAGCACGCTCGACGTCGCAGATCGTACGCCACAGATCGTTGGGGGCAAGGGCAGCCTGTACCTGAACATCCATTATCCGAAGAAAGCACGCGCTCAGGGCATTGAGGGACGCTTGGAACTCGAGTTTCGGGTCGAGCCCGACGGGAGCGTGAGGGATATCGAGGTGGTCAAATCCCTTCATCCCTTGTGCGATTCCGCCGCCGTAGACGGCGTAAGATCGGTTGATTTTATTCCGGCCCGGGTCGACGGCGATCCCATTCCAATCCGACTCCGTCTTCCGGTTCGGTTCACGATGTCCGCGCCCACCACCGCGGCCCAGGCCCACTCCGGTTCGTCCTAGCCAACGCCCCCGAAACGTTTGTGCAGAGAAAAAGTATCGACGATTCCAGCATGTGAAAGCGCTTCCGATTTTCCCCGTCCACAATCCCCTTGCGCACCATGGCCAACCCGACCACCGCCCCGGACCCCGACGTCGAGAGCCCCGAAGATTTCCTCCCACTCAACGGCACCGACTACGTCGAGTTCTACGTCGGCAACGCCAAGCAGGCCGCTCACTTTTACGCCCACCTGTTTGGGTTCCAGATTCAGGGCTACCGGGGCCCGGAAACCGGACACGAAGACAAGGTAAGCTACCTGCTCACGCAGAACGACATCCGGTTCGTTCTGACGTCGGCCCTCGGGCCGGACTCTTCAATCAGCGAGCACGTCCGCCAGCACGGGGATGGGGTGAAGGACATCGCGCTCGAGGTGGACGATGCGACCGCCTCCTTCGAGGAGACGACGAAGCGCGGCGCCCCGCCCGTCCAGTCCCCCACGGTTCAGGAGGACGAGCACGGACGCGTCGTGACCGCTACCATTGCCACCTACGGCGACACCGTACACACTTTCGTAGAACGGTCGGACTACGACGGGCCCTTCCTTCCGGGCTTCGAGCGGTGGGAGAACGAGTTCTGGTCGCCGCCCGCGCCAGCGGGACTGCAGTACGTGGATCATTGCGTGGGCAACGTCCACGAAGGGGACATGGATACGTACGTGGAGTACTACGCCCAAACGATGGGCTTCTTCAACATGCTCCACTTCACCGACCAGGACATCTCGACCGAGTACTCGGCCCTCATGTCGAAGGTGATGGCCAACGGGGACGAGAAGATCAAATTCCCAATCAACGAGCCCGCCGAAGGCAAAAAGAAGAGCCAGATTGAGGAGTACCTCGAGTTCTACCGGGGGGCCGGTGTGCAGCACGTCGCACTCGCGTCCGACGACATCATCACCACCGTGCGCGAACTTCGTCGCCGCGGCGTCGAATTTCTCCACGTCCCGGACACGTATTACGACCGGGCGGTGCTCACCGAGCGCGTGGGCTCCATCAACGAGTCCATCGACGACCTTGAGGAGCTTGGCATCCTCGTGGACCGCGACCCGGACGGCTACCTGCTTCAGATCTTTACCAAGCCGGTCCAGGACCGCCCCACGGTCTTCTTTGAGATCATTCAGCGGGAAGGGGCTCGCTCGTTCGGCGCCGGCAACTTCAAGGCTCTGTTCAAGGCCATGGAGCGGGAGCAGGAGCGTCGGGGCAATCTGTAGTGCCATTCAGTTTCCCACGGTGAGGCCCGCGAGGCCCCTGAGGGTGGCGTCAGATTCTTGCACGAGCCTGGCCTGCGCCACGGCCGTCGGGCCTCCTTTCGTGGAGGCGATTCGGGCCCGAAATTTCGGAGGGACCGTTAGCGGCGCGAGGCCGCGCCTCTTTAAATTTTCCCGGCACACACTTGCGTTCTGAACGGCTGTGGTCTACGTTGTGCGGGCGTCGATCTCAGCCTCCGCCGGCGCCGCTTCTCTGTCGCCGCTAACGCACGGTCTTCTTCTCATCTATGGTCCCGTCCGCCTCCGACGCTTGGCGCACTGCGCTTCGCGATCTCCGCGAGACGCTTCCGGAGCGAACGGTTCAGAACTGGCTGGACCCCATCCAGCCCCTCGACCTGTCTACGGATGAGGGATCCCCCACGTTGACCCTGCAGGTGCCCACGCCCTTCGGCATCCAGTACCTCCGCAGTCGGTTTCAGCGCTCCATCCGGCAGGCCGTGAGTGAGGCGGTCGGGGAGCCGACGGACGTGACCTACCAGGTGGCCCCCGAGGAGGAACGCCCCGACGAGATTGCCACGGACTCCGGGTCGTCCGGATCTGCTCCCGACGAGCCGGACGCGCCTTCGTCCCCCCAGGATCGACCGTCGTCCGCCCCCTCCAGCGACCAGGCCGGACGCTCCTCCACGTCCCCGCGCCCATCGGAGCCGGTGTCGTCTTCGTCCCCAGCCGGTCGGGAGGCGATCAACCAGTCTCCTTCCCCGGACGCATCGACCTCCGGGGGAGCCTCCTCGCCGACGGGCCCGACCACGCCCCGCCCGTCCTCCCCCGACGTCGCCGATGTCTCGGACCCTGGCCGTACGGAAGATGCCTCCGCCCCCTCCCCGCCCCAAACCGACGCGGGCTCCCCGGATGAGCGCTCGGCCCTCTACGAACAGGCCAAGCAGCACCTTCGTCCGGAGTACACGTTCGACGAGTTCGTGGAAGGGGACGGCAATCGCCTGGCCCGGAGCGCCGCGTTCGCCGTGGCACAGGAGCCCGGCAGCACGAATTACAACCCGCTCCTGGTGTACGGCGGTGTGGGCCTGGGGAAAACGCACCTGGCGCAGGCCGTCGCCAACTACGCCCTGGAGCACAACACCGCCGAACGGGTGCTGTACGTCTCCAGCGACCGCTTCACGAGCCAGTTCGTGCAGTCGGTCCGTGAGAACCGGATCGCGGCGTTTTCGAGCTACTACCGGCAGGCCGACCTGCTCATCGTCGACGACGTCCAGTTCTTTGGCGAGAAGGAGAAGACCCAGGAGGAGTTCTTCCACATCTTCAACGACCTCCACCAGAACGGAAAACAGATTTTCCTCTGTGCGGACCGTCCCCCCGCAGAGATCCCTGGCATCGAGGAGCGGTTGCTCTCTCGCTTCCAGTGGGGCCTGAGCGCCGATATCCAGCGCCCGGACCTCGAAACGCGGATCGCGATCCTGCAGCGCAAGGCCGCCCGGCAGGACATCGCCGTGTCGCCGGACGTGCTGGAGCTGATCGCCCAGCGCATCGACTCGAACGTGCGCCAGCTCGAAGGGGCCCTCACCCGCCTCACCGCCCTCGTCCAGCTCGACGACCGGACGCTCGACCTCGATACGGCCCGTCGCTTCCTGCGCGAGCACACCGACGAGGGCGCAGACGCCCTCAACGCGGACGACATCATCGAGCAGGTGGCCGAGTACTTTCGGCTCGAAAAGGGCGACCTGCTTTCTCGATCCCGCAAACAGACGGTGGCACAGGCGCGCCAGATCGCCATGTACCTCTGCCGCGAATTGACCGACGAGTCGTACGACCACATCGGCTCCCGATTTGGCGGGCGCGACCACTCCACCGTGATCCACGCCTACCGCAAGATCGAGGAGGACCTGGAATCCGACCCCGAACTGCAGGACGACATCTCATCCCTGCAGTCCAACCTCCAGGATCGGTCGCTGTCTTCGAGTCTTTAGCGGCGATGCCCGTCTGGCATATGTCCACCCTTGATACTCAATCCATTCACGCCGGCGAGCCGGAGCCACGGATTGAAGGGGCCGTGTCGATGCCCGTCTTCCAGACGGCGACCTACACCCACGACGAGCCGGGGGCGTCGCCCCGCTACGTCCGGTACAACAACTCGCCGAACCACGAGGCCCTCCACGAAAAACTTGCGGCCCTCACCGAGACGGAGCGCGCCCTGGTGACGGCGAGCGGGATGGCCGCCATTTCGTCCGCCCTCTTGGGCGTGCTGAATGCGGGCGATCATCTCGTTGCTCCGCACAGCCTATATGGCGGGACCCTCGCCCTTCTCAACGACCTGCTTCCTCGGTTCGGGATCACCCACACCCTCGTTCCCGAGGACACGCCCGAGGCATGGACTGAAGCCCTGCAGCCGAATACGGAAGTGCTCTACGCGGAAGCGATCACCAATCCGCGCCTCGAGGTCCTGAACCTCACGGGCATGGTCGACCGCGCGGAGGAGCACGACCTCACGACCGTCATCGACAACACGTTCGCCTCGCCCGTCAACCTCCGTCCGGCCTCCCTGGGGTTCGACGTAGTCCTCCACTCCGCCACCAAGTACCTCGGGGGCCACTCGGACGTGGCTGCGGGCGTGGTGGCCGGGGCGTCGAAGCCTTTGGACAACGCGCTCCGGACGACGAAGCTGCTTGGGGGCATGCTGGACCCACACGCGTGTGGCCTCCTGCATCGGAGCCTGAAGACCCTCGGGGTGCGGGTGCGCAAGCAAAACGAGACGGCCCGGGCGCTCGCGGCGGCGCTGGCCGATCACGACGGCGTCGAACGGGTGCACCACCCCAGTCTTTCGTCCCATCCCCATCACGATCGCGCCCGGACATTGCTCGACGGGTTCGGGGGCATGGTGGGCCTCGAACTGGCCCCACAGACAGCGGTCGATTCGTTCTTCGACGCCCTCTCCCTCCCCCTTCGTGCGCCGAGCCTCGGGGGCGTCGAGACGCTCGTGACGCAGCCCGTGCACACATCCCACAAGGACGTGAGCCCGGCGGCCCGCCGGGCCATGGGCATTACCGATCGGTTCGTGCGCGTATCCGTAGGGCTTGAAGGCCCCGACGACCTCGTGGCAGACTTTGCCGCGGCGCTCGACGCCGGGCTGGACGAGTAGCCGTCCCCCCTCCTCTGTTCTCTCTCCTCCCCCTGTGTGTTTTGAGCCGCGGGGGACGTGCGGGGGCCACCGCGGGAGGCCGGGATCGGTCGGGCCGCTGGGGTCGCTCGCGCCGCGACGCTCGAGGGCGCACAGGCGTTCGAGGGGCCGACGGTGTCGACTGCGCACGATTGAGGACGGCATCGTTTTCGAAGCCGAACGGCTGCCCCGGGACGTGGAGCAGGGGGTGCGCACGGCGGAAGGGGCGGCCGGCACCGGACGCGAACCCGACGCCTACTAAGTGGCGGGGTTGAGAAGGACGGACGGCCGGGGCAACGTACTGTTCGGCTGCTCCTCGCGGCGCAGGCCGCCTTCCGACATCTCTCGAATGGAAGCGCCTGCAGAAAGCAGAAGCGCCTACAGGAATGCGCAAAGGGGCCCTCACGCAAATGAGGGCCCCTCTGTCGCCGCAGTCTGTTGTCCATTCGGTCAGCCCGACTCCGGAATGACCTGGATGTCCAGGGTCGCTTCGATGCCGTAGCCCAGGTCGATGGACGCCGTGTAGGCCCCCACGAACCGGATGTCTTCGTCGAGCTCGATGTCTCGCCGGTCAATGTTGAAGCCGCGGTTGGAGAGCTCCACCGCGATCTGCTGAGTCGTCACGGTGCCAAAGATGCGGTTGTCCTCGCCCACCTTCGCGGTGAAGACCACCTGCATGTCTTCGAGCTCGTCCTTGAGCTCTTCGACCTGCTCTTTCTTGGCGGCCTCTTTGCGGGCCTGCTGCTGCTGCTCGTCGCGCAACTGGCGAATGGCCCCGTCGGTGGCCACCCGCGCGAGTCCTTGGGGAATCAAGTAGTTGCGGCCATAGCCGTCGGCCACCTCGTGGACCTCGCCCTTTTCGCCGAGGTGGTCCACGTCGTTGAGGAGAATAATCTGCATGATGCAATCGGGTCAGTCGGAAATGGTGGAGACAGTTCGTCCGGGTCCGTTACCGAACCGACTCGGACACGTACGGCATGAGGGCGAGGTGCCGGGCCCGCTTGATCGCCTTCGTGATCTGGCGCTGCACGCGGGCGGGCACCCCCGTCACGCGCCGCGGCAAGATCTTGCCCTGGTTGTTGATGAACTGCTCCAGGAACTCGGTGTCCTTGTAGTCCACGTATTCGAGGTGCTCGTAGTCGACGTCGTTTTGGTCAGCCATGGGTCATCGGAAGCTCAAGTTCGAGAAACGCGGGAAGGCAAAGAGGGGAGACGCTACTCCTCGTCGGACTCGTCCGCCGCCTCTTCTTCGGCGGCCTCCTGCGCACGGCGCTCCTTGCGCTGCTCGTAGTGACGCTTCATCTTCGCGTCCATGCGCAGGGTGAGGTAGCGCAGCACGTCGTCGTTGATGTCCAGTTCTCGTTCCAGGCGCGGAACGAGCTCGCCCGGCGCCTGGAAATACATGTTCACGTAATAGCCGCTGCGCTTGCGGTCGATTTCGTAGGCGAGGCGTTGGTTGCCCCACTCGTCGACCTCAAGCACGTCGCCGTCGTTGCTCTCGATGAGGTGGTTCACCTTGCGGACAATGTCGTCCACCTGGTTTTGCTTGACGACCCCACTGATGACGTACGTCAGTTCGTACTGATACTTTTGTGCCATGTCGTGTGCCTGGGTCCCTATGGGATGAAGTTGAGTCATGCCCCTCGTAGAACGCCGACGGCTGTCGGAGTGCGGAGGAGCAGGGAAAACGCAGTTGACATGTACGACCGTCGTCCCAGGAGGTCGCACAGACGCCTTGAAAACAGGGTGAGGATTCCGCGGTGCGGAGGGGAATCAGTGAGCAGTCCGCCCCGCCCTCTTTTGCCTTCAGAATTGCGAGCATGGGCGCCGGCCGCACGGCGCGCTGTGCCGCCTCGGGCCCAGGGCGCCCGACGGGAGTAGACGGTCCGGCCCAACGGCCTACAGATTCGCCAACTTCTCCGCGTGCTCTTCGGCACGAAGGGCATCGATGATCGGATCGATTTCCCCGTCCATGATGGGCTGGAGGGAGTGGTTTTTTTGGCCCCCTTCCAGTCGATGGTCGGTCACGCGGTCCTGGGGAAAGTTGTAGGTCCGAATCTTCGCCGACCGGTCGCCGCTTCCCACCATAGACCGGCGGGCCTCTTCCCGCTCGGCCCGCTGCTCCTCCCGTTTCTTCTCGTAGACGCGGGAGCGCAGGACGCGCATCGCTTTTGATCGGTTTTTGTGCTGGCTCTTCTCGTCCTGGCACGACACCTCCACGCCCGACGGCGCGTGCTTGATGCGCACGGCCGAGTCGGTCGTGTTCACGGACTGCCCGCCGGGGCCGGTCGCCTTAAACGTCTCGATCGTGAGGTCGCTCGGGTTGATGTCCACGTCTACCTCCTCCGCCTCCGGCAGGACCGCCACCGTGGCCGCGGACGTGTGGATGCGGCCGCTCGACTCGGTCTCGGGGACGCGCTGCACCCGGTGCACGCCCGCCTCGTACTTCAGCGTACCGAACACGTCCTCCCCCTTTACGGCGAAGATGACCTCCCGGAATCCGCCCTGGGTGCCCGGCGACGCGTCGATGAGTTCGTAGGTCCACCCCTGTTGCTTCGCGTACTGCGTGTACAGCCGAAACAGGTCGCCGGCGAAGAGGGAGGCCTCGTCCCCCCCCGCCCCGGCCCGGATTTCCACAATGGCATTCTTCTCCTCCTCCGGGTCCTTCGGGATGAGCTTCTGCTTCAGGTCTTCCTCTACCGCCGGAAGCTTCGCCTCGAGCTGCTCGAGCTCCTCCTTCGCCAGGGCCTCCATCTCCCCACTCTCATCGCGGATCATCTCCTCGAGCTCGCCCCGCTCGTCCAGAAGACGCTCGTAGCGGTCGATGGCCTCCACGACCTCTTCGAGGCGGCTGTGCTCCTGCCCCAGCTCCCGCATCCGGTCCGGGTCGTTCGCGACCTCCGGATCCGCCATGAGGCTTTCAACCTCTTGAAACCGATGCTTGACCTTGTCGAGCTTCTCGCGTTCGATCATAGAGCAGGTGGGTCTGACGGGATTACTGCGAAGTGCCCTACGGAGGCAAGGGCGTCGAGTTCGTCCGGAGCAACGCCCCCACGGTCGTGTAATTCCCACCGATCAGCACAGTTGGAACCGAATTCCTTTCTGGCCCTGGGGCAGACCGTAGGGCGCAGGCCTAGGCTGTATTGTTTGGTCACAGCAGCAACACCCGCCAGGCCTTACTCACTCCACCGTCACGCTCTTCGCGAGGTTGCGGGGCTGGTCGACGTGGCACCCCCGCAGCACCGCGATGTGGTACGACAGGAGCTGCAGCGGAATCACAGTCAGAAGCGGAGAGAGAAACTCTTTGGTCTGCGGAATCTCCACGACCGCCTCGCACAGGCCCTCCAGCTCCGCGTCCTTATCGTCGGTAATGGCGATGACCGACCCCTCGCGGGCGGCCACCTCTTCGATGTTGGAGAGCACCTTGTCGTAGGTGCTGTCCTTCATCGCCATGAAGACCACCGGCATGGACCGGTCGATAAGCGCGATCGGCCCATGCTTCATTTCGGCCGCCGGGTAGCCCTCCGCGTGGATGTAGGAGATCTCTTTGAGCTTGAGGGCCCCCTCCAGCGCCACCGGGAAGTTGTAGCCGCGCCCCAGGTACAGGAAGTTCGACGCGTACCGGTAGGTATGCGCCATCGATTGAAGGGCCCCATTGCTGGCGTCCAACACGCGGCGCACCTTGTCGGGCACCCCCGCGAGGGCCCGGATGTTGTCGGCCAGCTCTGCCTTCGACAGCGTGCGCCCCTCCGCCAGCTTCAGGGCGATCATCGAGAGCACGGTCACCTGCGCGGTGAAGGCCTTCGTGGACGCGACGCCAATCTCGGGCCCGGCGTGCAGGTACACGCCCGCGTCCGTCTCCCGCGCAATGGTCGACCCCACGACGTTGCAGATGCCGAAGCAGGGGATGCCCTTGCTGTGGGCCTCGCGCACCGCCGCGAGGGTGTCGGCCGTCTCCCCGCTCTGCGAGATGACGAGCACCACGTCGCCCTCTCGGAGCACAGGGTCCCGGTACCGGAACTCACTCGCGTACTCGACCTCCACCGGAACGCGGGACGCCGACTCGATGAGGTACTCGCCCACCAGGCCCGCGTGCCAGGAGGTCCCGCAGGCCGCAATGACGATGCGATCCGCCTCCCGCAGCTGATCCCAGTGCCCGTGGAGCCCGCCCAGGTGGATCTGGTTGTGCTCGGGCCGCACGCGGCCCCGCATGGCGTCCTCCAGGGCATCGGGCTGCTCCATGATTTCCTTCAGCATGAAGTGGTCGTACCCTCCCTTCTCGATCTCCCCGAGCGACCATTCGAGCTCGTGCACCTCCTTTTTGAGGGGCTCGTTGTCGATGGTGGTCACCTCGTAGCCGGAGTGCCGCAGCGTGGCCATCTCGCCGTCCTCCAGGTAGACGACCTGTCGGGTGTGCTCCACGAGCGGGGCCGCGTCGGACCCCACAAAGTACTCGTCGTCGCCCACGCCCAGGATGAGGGGGCTTCCGTTGCGGGCCGCGATGAGCAGATCCGGGTCTTCCCGCGACACGACCGCGATGCCGTACGCGCCCACCACCTGGGTGAGCGCCTGCCGCACCGCCTCCGGAAGCGACAGGTCGGTGGCCCGCTTTACCTCCTCGACCAGCTTCACGAGCACCTCCGTGTCGGTCTCGCTCTGGAAGGCGTAGCCCTTTTCTTCGAGCCGCTCCTTGATGGCCCCGTGGTTTTCGATAATCCCGTTGTGTACCAGGGCGAAGGCCCCGTCGGAGCTGACGTGGGGGTGGGCGTTGACGTCATTCGGGGCCCCGTGGGTCGCCCAGCGGGTATGCCCGATGCCGGTCGTTCCGGCCACGGACGCCCCGTTCAGGCTGCTCCGGAGATCGTCGACCTTTCCTTCTTGTTTTTGAACGTGCAGGGCCGCGTCGTCGACCGTCGCGAGTCCGGCCGAATCGTACCCGCGGTATTCGAGGCGCTTGAGGCCCGTGAGCAGGAGCTCCTCCGCTTCTTGGCTCCCAATGTATCCGACAATTCCACACATAGACGTCCGATTGGCTTGACGTGACAACAGAGATGAAAAGCAAACGCGCGCCGGGTCGAAGCCGGGCTTTTTTGCGACCGCAGTGGCCGGGGATGGACGCTGCAAAAAACCGACCAGGGAGGCTCAAACCGACTAGTACCGCTCGAGCGAAAATTTCTCGCCGAGATACCGCTTGCGCACCTCGGGGTCGGCCGCAAGCTCTTCCGCGGTGCCGTGCTTTAAGATGTGCCCCTCATATAGTAAATAGGCGCGATCCGTGATTGCAAGGGTTTCGTGTACGTTGTGGTCCGTGATGAGCACCCCGATGCCGCGCTCCTGAAGGCCCGCGACGATGCTTTGAATGTCTTCGACCGCGATCGGGTCGACGCCCGCGAACGGCTCGTCGAGCAAAAAGAACCGAGGCCGGGTCGAGAGGGCCCGCGCAATCTCGGTGCGGCGGCGCTCGCCCCCGGACAGCTCGTATCCCTTCGAGTCTCGCACCCGTTCCAACCCAAACTCTTCGATGAGCGACTCCACGCGGGCGGTGCGGTCCGCGTCGCTCATCGACTGGAATTCCAACACCGCGTGCAGATTGTCTTCCACCGTAAGCTCCCGAAAGACGGAAGTCTCTTGGGCCAGGTACCCCACCCCGCGTCGGGCCCGCTTGTACATCGGAAGTCGCGTGATGTCGTCGTCCTCCAGGTGGATGGATCCCCCGTTGGGACGAATCATACCCACGATCATGTGGAAGGTTGTCGTCTTGCCGGCGCCGTTCGGGCCGAGGAGGCCCACGATCTCCCCCTGCTTCACCTCAAGACTCACGTCGTCGACCACGGCCCGCTTGTCGTATCGCTTCGTGAGGTGACGCGCCGCGAGCGTCGCCGGCTCGCCGGAGGCGTCGCGGTCCACAGAGGACCCATCGGAGGACGAGGCGCTCATGAGTCGGGACTGGGCCTTGTGCTGAGGGTGTCTGACGGCGGGAGGGATCGCAGGGAGTCGGGCGGGACTGCCGGGCCCCGATCCGCAGAGTCCGAAGACGAACGTTCGGGCACCATTCCCTGCCGGAGGTATACGGGCATGGAGTCTGTGGGGGACGGCGGTTCGGTCCAGGTCTGGGCGGTCGAGTCGGCCCCAAAGGCCCACGCTCCCTCGGCGCCCGGCGGAGGCACCGGCCCGGCCACCGGGCGGTCGCGACGCGCCGGCCCTCGATCGAGCCGCCGACGCACCCGGGCGTCCCGGAGCAGCTCGCCTCGGATCGGGCGCCGTGCTGGCGTCCATTGAAAGCCCTCCAGCTGAAAAGGGTCCGGGATGTTCTCACTGTTCCGGTAGTAGGTGGTCTGCGTCCCCCCAATGACGCTCACCCGTCGGACGCTGCCGTCCACGAAACGCAGCTCGATGCGGTCGCCGGACGTCCGGGCCGCCCCGTTCAGGGAATCGTTCTCGGCCGCCAGAAACCGGATGGCCCGGGCATTGGGGC
This sequence comes from Salinibacter pepae, assembly GCF_947077775.1. Classification (NCBI taxonomy): domain Bacteria; kingdom Pseudomonadati; phylum Rhodothermota; class Rhodothermia; order Rhodothermales; family Salinibacteraceae; genus Salinibacter; species Salinibacter pepae. Next base: position 3,572,998 of record NZ_CAMTTE010000001.1, on the reverse strand, counting down.
GGGCCCGGATGCGGCGGAGGGTGCCTTTGTCGAAGTATGCGGTAATCGTCTCGGCCTTCAGTTGCTGGATTCGATCCAGCACCGAATCGCGCTGGGCCGCGAATCCAGCCCCCCGGACAAACACGGTGTCGGGGCTCCGATTTCGCGCCCGGACCCGAATGGAGTCCCCCCACACCTGACTGTCGTCAAACCACGTCGTGGGGGCCCGGAACAGGCGGGTTTCCTCGATCGGCAGGGCGCTGTCGGCCCGTGCCGTTGGGGGGGGCCACCTCCGGGACGGCGGTGCTGGGGCCCCACGGGCACCTCGCCGGGCTGTAGGAGAAGGGCGGCCGGAGGGGCCCGCCCCGGCAGGACGCGCCGACGTGTCGGGCACGGGTCGGGACCGACCGCCGGCCGAATCGGGGGGGGCCGTTGCCTGTTTTTGAGAGGGAACGGGCGGGGAGGCTGTGGCGGCAGCGGCCCGGAGCGAGTCGGAACCGGCCTGTGGGGCCACAGAGTCTGGCGGCGGGCGGATCGTGTCGATTGGGGGCCGCCGACCGGCGACGCTGTCGGGAGTAGTGGCGACGACGCGGTCGTACACCGCGGAATCCGCCGTGGCGGAAAGGTCGGGCTGCCAGATGCGCACCGAATCCACCGCCACGAGCCGACGACGCATGTCCGTGCGGAAGGCCTCCAGGCGACGGGCCGCTACCACCAGGGTGTCGCTTGGGGCGCCCGTTGAGTCCATCCGGACCCGGACCAGCAGCGCGTCGCCCTCCACCCGGCTGTAGCGACGGGCCTCCCGGTTGTCCGCCCGATTCCCGAACAAATAGGTCCGCGCCGTGGTGTCGGCGCCCGCCCCGTCGTCGCCCCGCCGGTCGATGAAGACGTTTCCGTAGGCCACAGACCGATCGCGGTCGCGGTAGTACGTCAGGGAGTCCGAGAGAAGCGTCGTGCCCGGCTCGGTGAGCCGCACGCGCCCCCCAAACTCCGCCCGGCCTTCGTCGGACCAGTACGTGCCCCGCTGGGCCCGTAGCACCCGGTCGCCGTCAACGAGCACGACGCTGTCGGGAAAAACCGAGCGCTTCTCCGAGGCGAAGTATCGCGCGCTGTCGGCCCGGACGTTCACCTCACCGTTCGTTAGTCGCACGTTGCCGCGGGCGTACCCGACTTCGGTCGCGCGGTCGTACCGCACCGTATCGGCCCGGAGGGTGTCGCCCCGTTCGTAGATGACCACGTTGTCGGTAAAGAGGAGCTCGCTGCGAGAGAGGTACCGCCGGGCGTAGTCCGACCGCAATCGCGTCGAGTCCTGGCGGACGAAGACATCCCCGTACAGATCCTGCACACGCCGCTCCCTCCGGATCAGCGAGTCGGCGTTGACGAAGGCCCGCGGGGGGGCGATGGTGTCGGGTGCTGGCTGCACCGGTGTGGGCGGCGGCACGGTCCCCCCTGTCGGCAGCGAGTCCAAGCCCGCCGGCTCTACCCCAGTCGGGGCCGCCCGGGACGTGTCGCCTTCGGCCTGGGCCCACGCCTCTGTTCCACCTCCCATCCACGCCATTCCAACCGTCGCCACCAACAGGGCGCGTCCCAGGAGGTGCCACATCCGATGGTCAAAGGGATCAGTCATGCAGATGACGGCAGTGTTCCCACCGGGAAATCGGGTTTGTCAAGACGAGTTGCTCTGCACCACGGCGCCCGGACCGGAATTCCCACGAAAAGCAGGAATGCTGCGCAGGGCCGGGGCGTCGCGCTTCACTGCTGTTCATCCGTGTCGTTGTCCTCGTCGACGTCCACCTCCGCCGAAAACCGTCCGAGCTGGTACGTTTCAAGATCCTCGTCCGCGACGAGCCCGTCCCCCTGAACCACCTCCGAGGGCGTGCGGATGCGCACGAACCGGCGGGTGCGGATCGTCCGGTCGGCCTGGTGCCACGTAAGGTGTTCGCTTTCGAGCCGTTTGTTATCTTCGGTGGTCACGACCACGTTTCGGTACGCATCCAGCACGCCCTTCTGGTCCTGAAACACCAAACTGTCGGCCGTGACGGTGGCCGAAGAATCACCTTCTTCGTCGAAAAGGTACACCCGCACCTTCGTCGTGTCGTCCATCGAACGCCAGACCGAGTAGGTGCTGTCGTCGGTCCGGTACTGCTCCATCCGACGGGCCCGGAGAACGGCCCGCGGTCGTCCGTTTTCCGACATGTTGAACGCGGCATCCCAACTCACGTGTTTGGGCGTCGGTCCCGTCGTCGTTTTGTCCCGGTCGGTTCCCCCCGGCCGCGTTCGGTGCTCGCAGCCGCCGGCCAGAAGCCCTCCCCCCACGGCCACGCAGACCAGTAGCCCCAACACAGAACGCCGGCCCCAGTGCAGTCGAGTCACGATTTCCTATTTTTCTCAATTTAACCTTTTTGTTGTACAGCGCGGATCACAAATTCCACCGACTTTGTGTTTGCGTCGGTCCATTGATCCAAACTAAGACCTCAATATCCCCCGCAGGCTTTGCGTTTCCCCAAGGGAGCAATGGCGGCGCCTGGGGCCTCGTTTCACAGTCCGGCCCCTATCCGTTATATTGGCATTGATTTTGTTCTCTCATTCCCGGGGTTCTCTCATGCCCACTTGGCCCTTTGCTTTGGAGGGGCCCTACGCCCCACGCTGCGTTCCTGCGGCACACCTTCTCCTCACCACTCTCCGTCTAGACGACTCGTTTCACCATCATGAGCTTTGACGCCGAGACCGCTTCCTCCGAAACCGTCATCATCCACGTTGGGGAAGCCCTAGACTTTCGGAACGCAGACGACTTCAAGGAAACCTTCCAGGAGCACGTTGACGACGGCGTTCGGCAGTTTATTCTCGACTTTTCCGACACAGAGGTGCTCGACTCCACCGGCCTCGGGTCCATCTTTTCGCTGTACCGGGCCATCTCGCCGGACGACGGGAAGGTCGCCTTCGCGGACGTGTCGGAGCCGGTTCAGGTGGTCGTCCAGTTGACCCGAACGTACAAGGTCTTTCGCCAATTCCCGTCCGTGGACGCCGCCCGCGAGGCGTTTTCGGGATAGCCGATTGCCCCACCCTGGGCGTCTGCATCAACGGCGGCCTGCCTTGTTGGACACAGATCCGGCTCCATGGACCCCTTTACGAAGACGTACACGGACCTCGATCGGGCGATCGATGAGGTGCGTACCCTCTCTGATGATTGGCCCGTCTCTCAGCAAGACGGCACAATCGACGACGAAACGCTTCACTGCACGTGCCTCGTGCTCCACGAGTGGATTGCGAACCTCCACCAGCACGCCCGCTTCCGAAACGGCACCCCGATGGTCAAAATCCGGCTGACCTGTGACGCCCAACGGGTGGCCTGCTCGGTGCTCGACAACTCGGACGGCTTCGACCTCACCTCCTACCTCCCGGCCGACGACGAGGACCCGGAGGCCTTCCCGGAGCGCGGCATGGGCCTCCGGATCATCAAGACGTGTACCGATGACCTTTCGTATTCGCCGACGGAGGACGGCCTTCACCGCTTCGAATTTATCATCCCCTCCGACCACGATCCATGGCTGAACACACTATTTTAGTTGTTGAGGATGATAGCACGGTTCGGGAGCTTCTGAAGTACCGCCTCGGCAAGCACTACGAGGTCTACACCGCCACAAATGGCGAGGAGGCCCTGGATCAAATTGAGGAGACCATCCCCGACCTGATCATTTCGGACATCATGATGCCGAAGATGGACGGCTTCGCGCTGCAGTCGGCCCTGCAAACCGACAAGAACACGCGCGTCATTCCGTTCATCTTCCTCACGGCCCGGGCCGACGAAGAGGCGCGCCAGCAGGGCGAGCGGAAGGGCGTGGACGACTACATCACCAAGCCCTTCGACATGGAAACGTTGCTCTCTCGGGTGGAGCGCCTCCTGGAACGCATCGACATGTTCCAGACCCAGCTCGACGCGGAAATCGGGCGCGACTTTTCCAACCGCCTCCTGCCGGACGAGACGCCGGAAATGGGCGGCTACGAGCTCGACTTTTACAGCGAGTCCCGCGAGCAGGGCGGCGGCGACCTCTTCGACTGGACGGAGACCGACGAGGGCACCTACTTCCTCACGATTGGGGACGTGATGGGCAAGGGCCTCCGGGCCAAATTCTACGCCTTTAGCTTCCTAAGCTACGTGCGGGGCACCCTCCACACCTTGCTGGAGGAGTCGACCTCCCCGGCCGCCCTGATGGGCGAGCTGAACGACATGCTCCTCAACGACGATGTGCTGGAGGACACGTTCGCAACGTTTCTGCTCCTCCACTGGGACCCTCACGCCCACACCGTCACGTACGCGAACGCGGGCCACTGCCGCCCCGTCCTGGTACGTCCGGACGGAGCCACAATTCATGAGCACAGCGACCTGATCCTGGGCCTGGAAGAGGACGTGCGCTTCTCGGAGGTCTCGTTGGACCTCGACCCAGGCACCGCCCTGGTGTCTTACACCGACGGCCTCACGGAACAGCACACCCAGGACGGCAGCATGCTGGGCGAGGACGGCGTCCGGGACCTCGCCGTGGAGGCCTACGGCGGCGACGCCCCAATTCAGGCCCTGCTGGACGGGGTTCTGTCCCGAAGCCCCTCCGACAGCTTTGAGGACGACCTCCTGGTCGTCTGGCTGGAGCGCCTGGCCGACTAGCTTCCCGGCCGCGGGGCCCGACTCCGCCCCTCCTGTCCCCACCTCTGTTTCCCTGCAGGCCTCCTCACGCCGCCTCCACGGACGGCTCCTGCCGTGCCTCCCCCCGGCGTGCCCGATACGCTGGTGCCAAGAGGGCGTACAGGCCCTTGTCCCAGTAGCGCCCGTCTCGGCGCAGGTAGTCCCGCGCCGTCCCTTCCCTCGTGAACCCCATTCCTTCGATCAGATCCCGCCACGCCGTGTGGTACTCGAAGGTCTCCGCGCTCACGCGGTGCAGGTTTCCCTGATCGAAGCAGTACGAGAGCAGCATCTCAAACGAGGCGCGACCGTAGCCACGGCCCCAGTAGTCCCGATCCCCAATCGTGATGCCGACCTTCGCGTGGCGGCTGTGCGGATTGATGTGCGCCGCATAGGCCACGCCGATGAGCGTGTCCTCCTCAAGGGCATGAATTTCGAACGTCCGGGTCGAGGGGGACGACTCTTCACACATGCGCTCGAACCGCCCCTTGAACGCCCCGAACGACTCCTCCTCGTACGGCACCTCACTGTCGAGGCGATTCAATTCCGGGTCGTTGTTCCAGCGGAAGTGCGTGTGGATGTTTTCCATTCGGAGCGGCGTAAACGTGATCCGCTCTCCATGCAGCGGCGTCACGTCGGGAACAGGGGGCGGTGTGTCCATTTCGGAAGCGCTTCCAATTTCGGGACGTATCGAAGAGGGGTGTTTATCGACTGCTGGTGCGTCCTTAAGGAAACGGGCAGGCCCGCCGAATGCAACAGTCCTGCATCGTTTTCCGAACGCAATCCCGATCTTCTGGGCACCGGGCGCCGTTTCTTCTACCCCCTCCGGGCCCGTTGACGCAGGGCCTCATGGTCCACTTTCAACTGCCCGTCCACGGCGGCCTCGGGAAGGGAGCGAATGGCATCCGGGAGCTTAAATTTGGGCAGGGACGTCGACAGCGTCTGGCGCCAGGCGTCCGGCCGCAGGGGGCCGCGCGTCCGGACGAAGGCCACGGGCCGATGCCCGTAGGCCTCGTGGGGAACCGCCACGACCACCGCCCGCTCGATCTCGTCGACCCGTTCGAGCGCCGCCTCAATCTCTTCGGGCTGGATGTTCTCCCCCCCCGAGACGAACTGCCGATCGACACGTCCCTGCACGTGGAGGCGTCCCTGTGCGTCGACGTGCCCCACGTCGCCCGTCGGGTACCAGCCGTCTTCGCGCGGATCCCGGAGGGTGTCCCCTTCGATTACGCCCACGCACAAGGACGGCCCCGCAACGAGGATGTGGCCGTCCTCCGCAATCCGCACGCGGCGGTGCGGGAGCCGGCGCCCGGCCGTCTGCAGGTCCGCACGCGAGGCCCCAGGGGACGTCGTGGTGATCTGCGATGCCATCTCGGTGGAGCCGTAGCTGGTGTGCAGGGGCCATCCCCGATCGGAGCCCCGGCGCAGGAGCCCGGACGGAATGGGCCCCCCTCCGACGAGGACGGCGCGCACCCGCTCCGGGGCCCGCCCCTGTCGGGCATCCAGGAGGCGACGGAGCTGGGTCGGCACGAGGGACAGGTGGGTCGCCCCGGTCGTGGCCCCCGCCTCCGAAACAGACGCGTCCCGGCCCGGCACCGCCACGGCGGCCCCGGCCAGCGCACACCGGACAAGAATGGCCAGTCCCCCCACGTGATACAACGGCAACGAAAGCAGCCACCGATCCCCGACCCGGAGGGGGACGTTCGCGTTCGCCCCCTTCGCGCTGTACAGATGATTTGCCCAGGAGTGCAGGACGGCGGTTGGGCGGCCCGTGCTGCCGGACGTGAAGAGAATGGTCGCCCGGCGACGGATCGACCGGGCGGTCGACGCGGGCCTGCTCGTGGCATTTCGGACCACGAGTGACTCGGGAGGCACGGCGTCTGCCCCCCCGCCTCCCTCGTTTAGCGCCTCACGGTTCCGGGTGACGAGACCACGGGCGTGGAGCCGACTCGTGGCCCGCCAGGCCTCCACGTCCGGGAGGCGGGTACTGATCGGGGCGGCCACGGCCCCCTCGCGCCACAAGGCCCACAGCAGCACCACAAACGCCGGTTCTGGCGGCAGCCGAAGCGCGACACGTGCCCCGTCGGCCCACCCCCGCTCCCGCAGGTGCCGGCCGGTGGCCGCGACCGCTGCGTCAAGTGCCGCGTACGTCCACCGTCGGTCGGGCGTCCAGAGCGCCAAGGCATCGGGACGCGCCTGGGCGTGGCGATGAATCGGACACGGGGCATAGGGGCCGGCAGCCATGGTGTGCGGATCAGGCCGAAACGCGTTCGATGAGATCGAGCCGCCCCCACGCGATGCGAGCCGTGGAGGGCGTCGCGACGGCGGGCACGTCCACGTTTGGGCCGCCGATCGGGAGCGGAGGGTCGTACACGTCGGCCGCGAGGCGGTCGTACGTGGACAGGCCCACGGGCACCGCCGGCCCGGACGCCGCCAGCGCCACGAGCATCTGAATCCCGACCCCGGACTCGTAGGAGCCGCTGAGGACAGGGGCCGCGCCCGCATCTCGTGCGACGCGCCCCCACTCTCGTGTGCGCAGCAGGCCCCCGAGGAGCGTCGGCTTGAGGATTACGGCCGTCACGCCCGGCAGGCCTCGGAGGGTTGCGGGCGGGGCTTCCCGGGTCGTCTCGTCGAGCGCCACGGGGAGACTCGTTCTCTCGATGAAATCGTCCAGGCGGGCCGGGTCGGCGAGGGGCTCCTCCACGTAGGCGATGTGCAGATCGTCGATGCCGTCGGCGAACGTCACGGCCTCATCAAACGACCAGGCGCGGTTTGCGTCGGCACGAAGGGCAACGGACGCGTCGAGGGCCTCCCGAATCGCCCGGACGCGTGCGACATCCTCTTCGACGTCCCCCCGCCCCACTTTCACCTTGACGGCCCGGTAGCCCTCCTCTTGCCGCCGCACGGCCTGCGTGGGGCCGTTTTCCCCAGCGCGCGGGAGCAGGGCGTTCAGCGCCACGGTCTGTCGTGGCGTCCCCAGCATCTGCGGGACAGACGTCTCGTGCGCCCCGGCAGCGGCCCCCACCAGGGCCCCTTCCACCGCAAACCGGAAGGACGACGGGGCCTCCGCCTCGAAGGGAAGGGCCTGCAGCAGGGCGTCAAGGTCCCCCTGAGCGTCGAAGAAGGATCTGCCTGTCCAGCGAGGAAGTGCGGCGCGGGCGTGCTGTTCAACGTCCCCCAGTGTTTCGTCACTGAAGCCCGGCAGGGGCGCGGCGTCGCCCCAGCCGACGCAGCCCTCCTCCGTCGTTAGCCGCACGAGCACGCCCCGGCGCCGGGTCACCGCCTCGCCCCCCAGCTGGAGCGGCGCGGTGAGCGGAAGCGCGTACCTGTACAAAGCACTCTCCGAGATCGTCACGGGCACGGGGGCATCAGAGGTTCCAGCCAACGGCGAAGAGGAGGGCCCAGAGCACCAGGATGCGGCCGGTCGCCCCGAGCAGTGGGTTCAGCGCCTCCGGATCCGTCGTCTCGGACAGTCTCCGGATGGGCCCGATCGCGAGCGGGAGCAACCCGAGGGGCAGGGCCGCCCACGGGTGGGGCGTCGTCCCGAACAGGCCCGCCGCCAAAAGTCCTGCGAGCAACAGGGCCCCGACCAGGCAGGCCCCGTACGCGGCGACCCCAAATCGCCGGCCGAAGCGCACGACGAGCGTCCGCTTGCCGGCCCGACGGTCTTCCGCCACGTCCCGAACGTTGTTCACCAGTAGAATGCCGATCGACAGCAGCCCCGGCCCCCCCCCGGCGAGGAGCACCTCTGTCGGCAGCGACAGGGCCTGCACGTAGTAGGTGCCCCCCACCGCCACGGGGCCGAAGAACACGAACACAAACACATCGGCCAGCCCGAGGGCCGCGAGCGAATACCGGCCCGCGGTGTACCAGATGGCCGCCCCAATCGACGCCGCGCCCACGGCCAGAATGGGCCATCCGCCCCGCGCGATGAGGTAGAGGCCGGCCATCACGGCGAGGCCGAAGACCAGAATCGTAGCCCGTCGCATCGTTTGAGGGGCCACGAGCCCGGCCTGCGTGACCCGGAGCGGCCCCACGCGCTCTGGGGTGTCCGCGCCCTGCACGTAGTCGGCGTAGTCGTTGTGGTAGTTCACCCCGACCTGGATGAGCACCGCCCCGGCAAGGGCCAGGAGCGCCGAGAGAAGGTGCCACGCGCCGGCCTCAAGGGCCATCCCCGTCCCGACGAGCACAGGGGCGACGGCCGCCCCGAGCGTTTTGGGCCGGGCCGCCCACAGCCAGACACGTGCCTGGCTCACGTCCTGGGCGTCCGTCGAATCGTTCATGAGCGAGTAGTCAGGGGGTGCAGCAAACAAGACGAGCGTGCATACAAGCGCACACCTCAACGCCCTGGAGGACGGAGACGATCCCATCCCCCCTTGCGTGTGAGGCTCGCCAGGGTTGGAAAATCTTGTCTCTTCGCGGGCCGGTGCGCTGGCATTCGCCGCCGGCGGGGGCTACGTTGAACTCTACATTTTATCGCAACAATTCCCCCCAATTCCATGTCGTCTCGCCGTACATTTCTTCGCCAGTGCGGCCTTGCCCTCGCCGCCGCTCCGGCCCTCTCGTCCCTCCCCGCCTGGCTCGCCTCCGCGGACGGCTTCACGTCCCTCCGGGGCGGCATCGGCACCTTCACCCAGCGCGGGGGCACCATCGGGTGGCTCGCCACCGACGACGGACTCGCGGTCGTCGACACGCAGTCCCCCCAGTCGGCCCCCGACTGTTGGAACGGCCTCCGCGAACGGTCCGACAGTCCCCTCGCGATGGTCATCAACACGCACCACCACGGCGACCACATTGGCGGCAACGGCGTTTTTGCCCGGCACACCGACCGCCTCGTGGCGCACGCCAACGTGCCGGACCTGATGCGGGCCGGCGCCGAGGACGGAACGGCCGACGAGAAAACGTACCCGACGGAAACGTTCCAGGACACGTGGTCCGAGCCCCTCGGGAACGAGACCATCACGCTTCGCTACCGCGGCCCGGCCCACACGGGCGGCGACGCGATCGTCGTCTTCGAGAACGCGAACATCGTCCACGTGGGCGACCTGGTTTTCAACCGGGCCTACCCCTTTATCGATGTCGGTGGGGGGGCGGACTCCCAAGGGTGGATTGACAGTCTCGAAACCATCCACGGGGCCCTCGACGACGATACGATCGTCATTCACGGCCACGGCAACCCGGACTTTGGCGTCACCGGTGGGCGCGAGGACCTCTTGGTGATGCGCGACTTTCTCTCGGCGCTCAACGAGTACGTCACTCAGCAGCGCCAGGCCGGGGCGTCCCTGGACGAGATGAAGCAGACGAAGGTGCTGGACGGCTTCGAGGCCTTCAACTTCGACTGGGCCCTGTCGCTTGCCGACTGCATCGAGGCCGTCTACCGGGAGCAGACGGCCGGGTGACGAGCAGGCTTCCCGAACGGGTGCACACGCCGTCGACACGTAGCACAATGCACGCCCGGTGTCTGGCCGAGATCACCCCTCCTCCACGGCCCTCTCGACCGATGCCTCCAGCCGATCGTGCACCTGCCGGTTCGTCGCACGATCGGTTTGGACCTCAATGAGGGCCGATTCGCCAGACCGACAGGCCTGCACGTAGGCGCTGCGGAGGGCCGGCGGGGAGTCCGGGCGATGATACGGCAGGTCGAACAGGGCCGCCGCGTGCTCGAAGTCTTGCCCGTGGGGCGTCGTGAAGTACGGGTCAAACTCGTCGTGCTCGCGGATGGGCAGGAAGTGGAAGATGCCTCCACCGTCGTTGTTGACGACGATCGCCACGATGGGACGGTCTTGGAGAAGGGCCAGCCCGTTCAGGTCGTGCTGGAGGGCGAGGTCTCCGATCAGGAGCGTCACCGGGCCGTCTCGTCCTTCGGCAATGCCCGCCGCGGTTGCCACGGTCCCGTCGATGCCACTCGCGCCCCGGTTGGCAAAGGCCGGGCCGCCCGTCCCGCTTGGGGCGGCGTGGCGGTTAAGGTCCCGCACCGGCATGCTGCTGGCCGCCACCAGCGCATGCTCCGGCGGCATCTCTTCCGTGAGAAGCGCGGCCACGAGCGGGTCGGTGAGCGTGTCCGACTCCTGCACGTGGGCCTGCACGACGGCCCCGGCGCGCTCGCTGGCACCGGCCCAGTCGTCGCGCCACGTCGTGCCCCTCGGGCCCTCCTCCAGCCGCGCAACCAGCGCGTCGACCGCCGCGGGAACGGCCGCCTCCACATGGTGCGTCACCCGGTGATCCGGGTCGATGCGGGACGGATCCGGGCGCACAGCGGCCCAGACCTCGGGAGCGCTATCGCGCAGGAAGAGACGCAGCCGCTTCGACGCGAACCGCCCCCCGACCTGCAGAACGACCCTGGGCGGATGGCCTTCCCGGAAGGCCGCCGAGGTCAGCACCAGGTCCCCGTACGGCACCTGCTCCGGCTGCTCCCGCCCGCCCCGACGGAGACGCGACGTAAGATCGGGAATGAGCGGCCAGCCGAGGTGCGTGGCCAGCCGTCGGGTCGCGTCGGCCGCCGCGGCCGAGTCGAGCCGCCCCGCCACCACGAGCCCGTGCTCGGTCCCACGTACCGTCTCGGCGAGCGCGTCGACCTCGGGGCCGGGCGGAGAAGGAGCGGGGGTCGGGTAGTGCGTGTACGGCTCGGTGCCCCTCGCCCACGCGTCGACGGCCGTCGGAACGGCGACCGACGCCTCCGTCTCCACCGGCTCCAGCGGCTTCCGAAACATGCAGTTCACGTGCACGGGGCCTGCGGGCGCCCGGAGGGTCTGGTGCAGGGCCTGGTCGGCCGTCGTCAGGACGTATGCGGGGTCCACCTCGTCGGACGGCGGGGGGACATCGGCCTGCCACCGCACGTAGTCCCCGAAGATCTTCACCTGGTCGATCGTCTGGTTGGCCCCTGTATCGCGCAGCTCAGGCGGGCGATCGGCCGTGAGGAGGAGCATCGGCACGCCGTCGACCGACGCCTCCACCGCGGCGGGCAGGCCGTTCGCGACGGCGGTTCCGGAGGTCGTGACCCAGGCGGCGGGCCCCCGCGCGGCGCGCCCCACGCCCAGTGCCGCAAACGCGGCGCCCCGCTCGTCCACGTGCAGCACCGATTCGGCCTCCGGATGGCGCGCAATGGCGACCGTGAGGGGCGTAGAACGGGATCCCGGCGCGACGAAGAAGGTGTGTACGCCATTCCGCACGAGCTCCTCGACGAGCAGCTGCGTCCACAGGTAGGTGGGATTCGGGGCGTCGAGGACGGACCAGGACTGATGGGCCACAGGCGCACTTGGTTGATCAGAAGAACTACCGGGAGGCCATCCGGGGATCGCTCACGCCCATGATGGCGGCAAAGTCGCCAATCTTCTGTTCGATCTCGTCCCACTCCCGGTCCGGCGCCGACCCCTCAACGATCCCCGCCCCCGAAAACAGCGCCATCTGCGCCTCCTCCACGAGGCCCGCCCGCAGGCCCACTGCAAACTCGGCGGCGTCGCGCCCCACCCACCCAACGGGCCCCGCGTACCACCCCCGATCGAACGGCTCTCGGGCCCGGATCGCCGCCACGGCGTCATCGGTCGGCACCCCGCCCACCGCTGGGGTGGGATGCAGCGCCTCCAACACGTCCGTCGTCCCCGTATCGGGGCGGAGCGTACCGGTGATGCGGGCGTGAAGATGGCGTCCGCGGGCCAACGCCAACTCTCCCCTTTTCTTCGGAATGCGGACCTCGCGGCAGACCCGGTTCAGGTCGTCCCGGATGGCGTCCCGCACGAACGCGTGTTCGCGGCGCTCCTTCGGGCTCTGCAGGAGCTCTTGCCGGAGCCGCGCGTCCGCCGCCGCCGTCTCCCCCCGGGGCCGCGTGCCGGCCACCGCTTCGCTGACGACGGTCCGGCCCGCCCGTCGAAAGAGGCGCTCCGGGGAGGCCCCGACGAACGCCGCCCCCCGTGACGGACGCACCGCAAAGTGGTAGCACCCCGGCGTCGCGGGCTCCAGGTGACTCAGCACGAGGAGGGGGTCCATCGGCGCGCCGAGCGAGAGGGCCACGCGTCGGGCCAGCACCACCTTGTCGAGGGACCCGCCGTCTATCGCGTCGAGTGCCCAGCGCACCATGTCGGTCCACTCGCCGTGGCCCGGCACGTCTTGTCGCTGGTGGGGGCGGGGCAGGGCCGTGTGTTCGCTGGGGACCGGAAGCGCCACCGCGCCAAGCGCGTCCACAATCTCGTCCACGCGCTCCGCATCGCGGGGAAGCACCAAGGCACACACGAGCCGCAGCGTGCCGTCCGCCTCCACCAACTCAAACCGAGGCAGGACGAAGCGATACGTGCCAAACGGCGCCCAGCGACCGTCGGGTCGGTTCGGGGCGGTCGGCTGCCCGGCGTCGAACCGCATCCCCCCGTAGTATCGGACCCCAGAATCGGCGCCGTCCAGGCGCTCGTCCAGGACGCGGCCGAGGGCCTGGTAGTCGACGGGCGCCGCACTGCCCGACACCACGTCCGCCGTGCCGCACGCCGCGACCGTGCGGTCCTCGTCCCGCCCCGACCAGTATACCGCCTCGGCGGACGACCGGGCCCGCACCCAGTCGATGGGGCGCATGCGCCCCGGCACCGGCACGCTCACGCGAACCGTCCGGGCGGCCGACGACCGGGTCGCATCACGGATCCGGTCCGCCAGGGCCGCACGGACGTCGTCGGCCCCCTCGATGTCACGAATGACGGTGGGATCGAGATCGAGCATGGAGGTGTGCGTGAGAAAAACGGGTCGTGGGTGAAGGGGAGGAGCGGGCGGGGGAGGCCGCTCGCACCGTCTGCCATGAGGCGTGGCGGATCGGCTAGGCAGGGGCCGAGGCACAGCCCCCTGAGAGGTGGGCCGTGCAGTTGAGCCGCTCGGCCCGTGCCTGCCCCCGCTCGTAGACCACCTGATTGACGCAGGTGTTGGAGTGGTCGAGTTCGGGCATGTGCTCCAGTTCGTACGCGTCGAGGAGGGTCGCGAGCAACACGCGCAGGTACCGGCCATGCGTCACGACGAGGGCCGTTCCCCCGGCCTCTCGTGCAAGGATGTGCCGGAGCGCCTGTCGCGCCCGGCCCTGCACCTCCCGGATGGACTCGCCCCCCTTCGGCCCCCGATCGTATGCCCCCTCACGCCAGGCTGATTTGAGGGCGTCGACCGACGCGTCCCGCTCCGGAGATGGAGCCTCCCCCTCGTAGACGCCCCAATCCATTTCGTTCAGGGCTCGAAGATGGGTACGCGAGAGCAGATCGTGGGTCGTCGCGAGAATATCGGCGGTCTGCGTGGCCCGCCGAAGCGTACTGGCGTACAGCGCATCGATGTCCGCCGACGCGAACCGGCGGGCCAGTGCCCGGGCCTGCTCGCGGCCGGTCGCGTTCAGGGTGCTGTCGATGCCCCCGCCCTGCATGATGCCCCGTCGGTTGTACTCGGTCTCGCCGTGCCGAACCAGGTACAGGGTGGTCGGTGCCTCCGCAGCACGAGGTCGCAAGCCGTCACTCATACAAACCACTGTGGGGACCGTGCACGAAAAGACAGAGTCTGCGAACGCCTGGACGCCCGTCTACGCGTCGTCCGGGTCTGTCCCCTGGCGATCATGCAGATTATCGAGGATGTCCTTGGTGATGTCGTCGACCTGCGGCAGGGACAGGCGATGCTTGAGTGCCACCCGGACGATCAACCCCCGGAGCACCTGGTCGGCCACCGGCAAGGGATAGAGCGCTCGGCGCAATGGACGGACCACATACCCGGCTGCCCACCCCAGCACCCCCCACCGCAGGAGCACGAATCCCAAAAGGCCGGCCCCAAGCGCCGCGTACATCTCCGCGGCGGCAACGGCGCTCATCGCCACCACGTAGTACAGCGCCTGCGCGAGCACGTGGTCGAGCGCGGACACGGCCCGCACCGCCAGCAGGCTCGGCAGAGACGGGCTCAACAGGGCCCACGCGACAAACAGCGTGAGCGCTCCTCCCACCGCCCATCCCACGGGAAGCCCCCAGAGCATCAACGGCAACGCCCAGACCGTGACGGTCCTGGCGGAGTCGACCCATGTGTCCGCCCAGCGGAGCAGCTGTGCCAGCGGCACGTGGTTGAGCACCGCCCCGGCATACTCTTCCACGTCGCTCTCCGTGACGTGGTACCATCGTCCGCCCTCCGTGAGGAGGCCGTACGGGGTGTCGACGTATGGTGTGGCGGACCCCTCCATCCGGAGCGTACTGGGTCAGGATTTACATGTCACGAAACCACGGCCGACTCTTCCACGATTGAGTCGCCGAAGACCCCGTACAGGGGCTGGGGGGCGCGGTTTCAATTCAAACTGAAAGTTGAAGGACTTTCCCGCCTACCGGGCCCCTTCCGTCGGTGTCTCAAAATCACGCCCCGCCCCGAACGCGTGGTGCGTGCACGGACTGCGCCTATCCGCCCTTCGGTTGGAGGACGAGTTCGTCGCCGACCCGGATCCGAAACTGGGGCGCCTCCACCCCGGCGGCCTCCAGGGCCGGCCGAAGCATTTTCTTTAGGGCCCGTGCGGTGTTGACGCGCGGCTGGGTGGCGGCCCCAAGGCGACGCACCGCCTGCTCCCGGAAGGCTGCCTTGACGGCCCCCAGCGCCTCTCGTCGGACGGCCGCCGGCATGTCGGACGGCAGGACCCGCATCCAGCCACGTGTCCGCGAGCGCACCTCCAGTCGGCCAAGGTCCGGTTCCACGCCGTAGACGGCGAGCGAGGGCAGGGCCACGCCCACCCGCCCCCGGTCGTCCACCGCAATCATCGACGCGTCGAGCGTCTGCACATCGAAGCCATAGGACACTGTCCCGGGCACCCGCACCTGCGTTTCCGACCCGCCCCGCAGGAGGGGCAGGGCGCTCGGCTGGGTCTGTCGCAGCAGGTACGTCAGCCACGAGGGCGTGAGGTACTGCGCCGAGTCCACCCGCACCGTTGCCCGCATGTCCAGGGTGCCCGTGACGAGGAA
Organism: Salinibacter pepae; assembly: GCF_947077775.1. NCBI lineage: Bacteria > Pseudomonadati > Rhodothermota > Rhodothermia > Rhodothermales > Salinibacteraceae > Salinibacter > Salinibacter pepae. The sequence goes on along the minus strand of NZ_CAMTTE010000001.1, from coordinate 3,557,410 downwards.
GGACGCCGGGGCCTCGTCTTGAATCGTCGTGAGGACCGTCTTCCGTACCGTCGCGTCCGACGGGCCCGGGTCCCAAAGCAGCCCCCCTACCACCAGAAGAAGCCCTGCGATCACACCGCCCCCGATGGCGGCACGCACGTGGGGGGTCATGGTCGGCAACGACGGACGATGGCGGCGAGACGGCGAGCAGGCGGCGCATCACAGCCCGAGCAGCACGAGGGCGACGCAGCCCAGGCCGAGGCCGATGCGATTGGGGCGGGAGAGCTGCTCCCCCCAAACGACCACCCCGAGGAGGGCCGCGAGGACCATGATGGCGATGTTGTTCGCCGGAAAGACGAACGTGCCGGGGAGCCCCTCGATGGCGCGGAGCAGAAACTCAAGGGAGGCATAGTTCGCAAGGCCGAGCAGGACGCCCCACCCAACGGTTTGGGGCGTCGGCCACGCCCCGTCTCGGAGCCCCCGACGCACGACGATGACGGCGCCCACGAGGAAGGCGACCCCGAACGCCAGCAGCAGAAACAGGACCCGGCTGTTCTCGGCCCCGAAGCCTTCTTCAAATGTCTTCATCAGCACATCGATGGCGCCCCCCGCACAGAACGTGAGGGCCAGTACGCCCGCGGCGAACCAATCGACGTGGGACCAGACCGGCGAACGAGAAGGGGCCGTCGGCTCGGTCGTGGCAGCCCCCCCTGCAGGGACGGGATCGGGGGCCGATCGCTGATGCGCCAGCAAGAAAAACGCCCCCATGGCCAACACCATCCCCACGCCCTGTGCCGGGCTGGGCACCTCCCCCCACACGCCCCACGACGCCAGAAAGGGAACGACGACAGACACCCGCATGACCCCGATCGCGAGCGACATGCCCGCCACCTCCGTGGCCCACGCCAGCACGAAAAACCCTGCAATCAGCACGGCCCCTGTCCCCGCCCCAAGCGCCACCAGCGGCCCCGACAGGGCGAGGCCCTGATCGATTTCCCGCCCCCCCACGCCGAGGACCCCCACCGCTACGGCCACGGCCGCGGCGTAATTCACGGTCAGGAGAGCCGTCCGGTCCAGCTGCTGCCGGCTGGCATGCTTGAATATCATGCCAATGGTGACGCTGCTCGCCACGGCGAAGACCAAGAAAATCATCGACCAGACACAGGGGATGTGTTCAGGGTTCACGGCCGCCCGCCACGACGGCGCTCTCACCAGTTCGGGCCCCGCCGTCCACTAGCTCTCGGAGACGAAGGTGTAGTAGCGCAGCCGCGACGGAACGGGGGCCGCGTCTCGGATGTGGAGGTCGGGCGGGACGTGTACCCTCGGCGTCACGTACCCGGTCGTGTCGGAGCGAATTTGATCGTACGAAACGGTGGCGAAGAACTCCGAGGCACGGCGCGCCTTGAACAGATCGCGGAACAGGACCCGATACCGAATGCGAATCGTGGACGGCTGAAGCGACACGAGGTCTTGCCCGGACGGCACGCCGGTCACCCCCACTTCCACCGCCCGCGTCTCCTCCACGAACCGCCCCGCCCGTGCCGTCACCTGAACCGACCGGGGATGCACGTCTACGAGCCGGCGAAGCGTATCGGCCAGGGGCATCTCCACCTCAACGGTGTCCTGCAGATCCTCAATCGTGCTCGCAGTGGTGGGCCACGCATCCATCCCCTCGACCACGGACGCCGCCCCCTCTATCCTCACCGAGTCGGGCGCAAGGTGCGGGTCGTCGATCAGCTCGTAGTCGGACGCGGGAACGACCTCCACACGGCTCCGGACCGGCACCGTTCGGGCCCGACGAGGCTCCAGGGCCATTTCGAAGGACGCAGGGGTGACCGCCTCAATTTGCAACGACGTGCCCTGCGGCAGGGTCACCTCGTCGGCCACGTCGACCCGGCTCGTGGTCGCACTGACCTCGACAACGGGGGGGCTGTAGAGCAGTCGGAGCAGGTCGAGCCCCCGCCCCTCCACCCGTACCTGCACGTGGGTCGGGGGCACCTCAGCGAGGGCCTGCCCCGCCGGGGCCTCCACCACCTCGACCGGCAGCCGGACGGTCTGCGTGCGCTGCTCACCGAGGGTCAGCGACAGCCAGAGGATGCAGGAAAGCAGGACGCAGACCGTGAGGGCCATGCCGCGCTGAGGATCTCCGTCCCGTCGAGGCTCGTCGTCTGCGGCAAAGAGGGGACGCAGCCAGTCCCAGAACACGGCCCCTTGAGAATCGGAGTTGGTGGCCACAAGGCTTGGTCGAGGTTCGTCTGGAATGGGAGACCACGGCTGCTTTCACGGCAGGGACTTGGCTTCGTTTCGCCTTCCGTCCCCCGAAGGCGGGCGGGAGCACGTCGGGGCTCCCCGCCCCCTCGCGGCGGGACCCGGGAACGCCCGCGCGGGTCGCTCAGCCTGGGGGCGGCCCGGGCCGTTTTCTCATTCCTCAACCCATACGGTCTTGGCGTTCACGAACGCCCGGATCCCGTGGCGGGACAGCTCACGGCCGTAGCCGCTGTCCTTGATGCCCCCGAACGGAACGCGGGGGTCGCTCTTTGTCATCTCGTTCACGAAGACACAGCCGACCTCCAAAGAACGGGCCATTCGCTCTCCCTTTTCGAGGTCTTCGGTAAAGATGCTCCCCCCGAGCCCAAACCGCGTGTCGTTGGCGAGGGCCACGGCGTGCTCGGCGTCGTCGGCCGCAATGACAGACGCCACCGGCCCAAAAATCTCCTCGTCGAAGGCCACAGTGCCGGGATCCACGTCGGCGAGGACGGTCGGGGCGTAGAAAAACCCGTCGCGCTCGAGGGTGTGCCCCCCGGCGACGGCCACGGCACCCGCCCCAATGGCCCGCTCCACCTGGTCGTGCACCGTGTCGCGCAGATCCGCCCGCGCCATCGGCCCTACGTCCGTCTCCCGATCCGTGGGGGGGCCGACCGTAAGGGCCTCCACGGTTTCCACCAGCCGCTCCTGGAAGTCGTCGAGCACGGCCCGCTCGACAATGAAGCGTTTTGCGGCGATGCAGCTTTGGCCATTGTTTTGCATGCGTGCCGTGCACCCCACGGACGCGGCCTTCTCCAGGTCGGCGTCGGCACAGACGATGAACGGATCGGAGCCGCCAAGCTCCAACACCGTGGGCTTGATCTGGGCCGCCGCCTGCCGGGCAACCGCCGCCCCGGCCGGCACGCTTCCGGTGAGCGTAGCGCCCCGAACCCGTTGATCGTCCAGAACGGTCCCGACCGTCTCCTCGTCGACGCGCAGCACCTGCAGCTCGTGGTCCGCAAATCCGGCCTCCCGCAGGAGGTCCGCGATCGCCTCGGCACAGCCGGTGACGTTCGGCGCGTGCTTCAGGAGGACCACGTTGCCGGCCATCAGGGTCGGCGCGCCGAACCGAAACGCCTGCCAGAACGGAAAATTCCACGGCATGACCGCCAAGATGGGCCCGAGCGGCTCGTGGGCCACATAGCTCTTCCGGGCGGACGTCTCCACCGGCTCGTCGGCCAGGAAATCGGCGCCGTGCTCCGCGTAGTACCGGCAGGCCCACGCGCACTTCTCGGCTTCAGCCTGTGCCTGGGGGAGGGGCTTCCCCATCTCCTCGGTCATGAGGGCCCCGAGCGCGGGGGCGTTGCCTTCGAGGAGGTCGGCGGCCCGCTCCAGGCGCGCGGCCCGCTCGTCGAACGAGCGGCTCCGGTTCACCTCGAAGGCCGACGCGGCGCGTTCGAGGCGTCGCTCGACCTCTCGGCCCGTGTGCGTCGAATATCGTTCGATCTCTTGTTCGGTCGTGGGGTTTACGGAGACGAGGGGCATGGCCGGAGAGATGCAATGCGACAAGACGAGACACCGGGTTTCACGACCGTCCGTCGAACGGTGATCCCGGCGGCCGCTCGTTGCTTCCTCGCCAATTCCGGGCCGTCTTCGTCGAGTCACTAGATCCCAGCGGGGGGGCCTGCGTAAACTCACCCCTCGTCATTCCCCGCAATCGTTGTCTCGACGGCGCATGAGCGACTCTCTTCCCCCCGGCGTGCAGGTCGACCCGGCCGCGGTCGAGCAGCTCGTGGGGCGTCCGGTCGACGATCTGTCCCACTACCGGCGGGCCCTCACGCACCGATCGCTGCTCCGCGTCTACCCGGCGCGCACGTTCCGGTCGAACGAGCGGCTTGAGTTTCTGGGGGACGCCCTCCTCGACGTCTTTGTGGGGGAGGTGCTCTACGGCCGCTTTCCGGAGAAGGACGAGGGCGCGCTCACCCGACTCCGGGCCCGGCTCGTGAGCGAGCGCCCCCTGGCCACCTACGCCCGTGGCCTCGGCCTCGGCCCCCACCTCCTGATGAGCGAAAACGCGGCCGAGGGCGACGGGCGCGACAACCCCAGCATCCTCGCCGACGCGTTCGAGGCCTTCGTGGGGGCGGTCTACCTAGATCTGGGCCACGAGGCAGCGCGGGGATTCGTCCAGGACCGCGTGCTCGCCCGCGTCGACCTGGAGGACGTGGCAACCCGGGACGACAACTACAAGAGCCAATTGCTCGAACACCTTCAGGCCCTGGGGCGCCCTCAGCCCACCTATCACGTCGTCGAGGAGAAGGGCCCGAGCCACGACAAAACCTTCACGGTGGAGGTGCGGGTTGGGGACGCAGCCCACGAACGGGGCACCGCCGGAAGCAAACAGGACGCCGAGCAACAGGCCGCCCGCCGGACACTTAACGAGATGGCCTCGGACCCGTCCCCCTCGTGATCCCTTCGGACTCGGCGGGCCCCACAACTCACTTTTCCACAACGCAACGCCGTTCTGATGTCCGCCCTTTCTTCCGACCTCGACCTGGCCCTCGACCTGGCCCACATCGCCGAAGACGAAATCCTTCCCCGCTTCCGCACGGTCAGCGTCACCCACAAGCCGGACGGCACGGAGGTCACGGAGGCCGACCGTGAAGCCGAGCGGGTCATGCGCGAGCACCTGGCCGACGAGCGCCCCGACCATGCCGTACTCGGGGAGGAGTTCGGCGCGAGCGGCCCCGACGACGCCCAGTACCGGTGGGTGCTCGACCCCGTGGACGGGACCGCCGGGTTCACGATTGGGGTGCCCCTCTTCGGCACACTCGTGGGGCTTCTGGAAAACGGCACGCCGGTCGCGGGGGTGATCCACTTCCCTGCGCTCGGCGAGACCGTATACGCCGCCCGGGGGGAAGGCTGCTGGTTTCGAACAGGCGAGGCCGAGCACGCGGTGAGCGCAGACCCGGTCGAGTCGCTCGATGCCGCCACCGTCACGACCACGGCCCTCCACAGCTCCGACGTCACGGCGGAGGCCGACCAGACGCCCTACCGTCTCACCGATCTGGTCCGGCGGGCCGGCAAGTTTCGGTTCGTCACCGACTGCATTCAGCACGCCCTCGTGGCCCGGGGGCGGACCCACGCGGCCGTGGACACCCTCATGCGCCCGTGGGACGTGGCCGCCCTGGTGCCCTGCGTGCGGGAGGCCGGCGGTGTTGCCCAACCGCTCGCCCCCGAGGCCGACGACGTCGTGTTTGGCGGCAGTCTGGTCACGGCCGGCAGCGAGTCGTTGCTCCACAAGGTGCGCAGCCTGCTTCAACCGAGCGCCGATGGGGCAGAGCCTCCCCGCTGACTGGGGGAAGGAACGTACGTCTCAATTCGTTCGCTGCCCCTCAACGGCCCCTCTATGGCCGCGCGAGATCGCCGCCCTCGTTTCATTTCTTCCGTCCCGCCATGCTGGACCGACTCGACACGCTCGACCTCCACTTCCAGGACCAACGGCGCATCATCGCAGCCTACCTCTACCCCCACGCCGACGGGGTGGCCCTCATCGAAACGGGCCCTGGCTCCACCGTCCCCATGTTGCAGGCCCGGCTGGCCGCCCGGGGCCTTACTCCGGCGGACATCTCGGAGGTTTTTCTGACGCACATCCACCTCGACCACGCCGGGGCCGCGGGCCATCTCGCCCGGCACGGCGCCACGATCTACGCCCATCACGTCGGGCTCCCGCACTTGTCCGACCCGGCCCGCCTACTGGCAAGTGCGCGGCGCATCTACGGGGACGACATGGATGCCCTCTGGGGGGAGATGCACCCGGTCCCCGACGACCAACTCGTCGCTTTGAACGACGGGGACACCGTGCCCCTGGGCGGGGAGCCGCTGACTGCGCTCGACACGCCAGGCCACGCCTCCCACCACATGAGCTATGTGCTCGGGGACGTCTGCTTCACCGGCGACGTGGGGGGCGTCCGCATGCCCGAGGAGCGCCACGTCGAGCTTCCCCTCGCGCCCCCCGAAATCGACCTCGATGCCTGGCGCGAGAGCCTGGCCGCCCTCCGGGCCGCGGCCGACCGGCATGACCTTCACCATCTCGCCCCCACGCACTTCGGGCTCTACGACGACCTTCCTGCCCACTTCGACCGGCTGGAGGCCGCCATCGAGACCGCCGACAATTGGGCCGCCCGAACGCTGCCCGGGTGGGACGACGGCGATGAGGCCCTCCAGGATGCCGTCACGCAGTGGATGCGCGGCCGGGCCTCCGACCATGGGGTCGACGGCGACGCCTGGGACCGCTACGAACGGGCCAATCCGAGCTGGATGGCGGCACTGGGGCTGCGGCGATACTGGACGACGCAGACGGCGTAGGGGCGCCCCTACGCCTCCTCGGCCCCCGACGCCGGCAGGTCAATCTTCGGGTTGTCGGGGTGCGGACGGTAAAACAGGGCCGTGCCCCCGATCGTACGGACGACCTGTACGTCCTCCAGGGCGTCCGCCACCGCCTCTGCCACCTCGCGGACGGGGCGGGGGGCGTTGTCGAGCACGCGGATGGTGACCAGCTCGCGGGTGTTGAAGGCCTCCTCGACCGCCTGCATGACGGCGTCGGTCACCCCCTCCTTGCCGATGTGCACGAGGGGATCCTGCCCGTGGGCTTCGCTGCGAAGGTGGGCGCGCTGGCGAGACGTCAGGCGGTCGGACATGGAATCTGCAGGCCAAATGAGATGGGGGTTGACAGTTCGTTTCCCCACGATCGTGGCGCCCGGGCGTTCCTGCATGCGTTCTCAGGCCACGGGGCGCATGGCTTCCGGCGATGCGTCGGCCGGGGCAAACTGCATGACGCCCCACTCTCCGTTCACCGCCCAGTCCGGCTCCTCGTCGTCGAGCCGATCGACCTGGGCCGCCGACAGCCCGGCGGCCACCTCCGACTTGTGCGTCCGGAGCGCCAGCACCGGCACCGGCACCGGCGCACTTGCCTCCGCAAACGGCGTCGTGAAGTCCCACTGCCGGTCCCCCAGGAGGCGCCGGTAGTTGGCGTCCCCCTTGCTGATCAGGAGATCGGCCCGGGCCATTTCGGCACGCACGGGAGGCGGCAGCTCACGGGCCCGGAGCGGCGAGGTCCAGACCCACCCCTCCCGCAGGCGAAGGCGCCCGGCCGCGAGGGCCCTGCGCAGCCGCCCCCCCAGAGCCCGAACAGGCGCCTCGTCGGCGTCGGCCAGGGTGGCGAGTGTGGCGTGCACGTCGTCGACGGTCGCGTCGGAGACAAAGGTGGGATGCGCCTTCAGGTGCAAAGTTACCCGCCCGACGGCCGCGGCGGCAAGCAGCCCGTCGATCAGGGCAAGGTCCGACACGAGCTCAAACCCCGCGTTGTCGGCCCACACGTCGACCCGGGCCGGGCGATCCCGTTCCTCCAGTTGCGCGAGCGCCACGGGGGTGTCGTCGACCAGAAGGTGCTCTTCGGCCCGCTCGGGATGCCGGTGGCCCGGCCCCTCCTCGTCGGCCGTCCACATGCTCAGGTCGGCCTGGTTGCCCCAGAGCGCCGAACGGAGCAACCGTGTCAGGACGGAATGCGTCTCGTGCCCCTCGTCGCGGGCCCGGTTCCGTCGCCGAGCCAGTGCCTCGATTCGGGCTTCAGTGTGAGCGAGGCCCTGCTCTTTCTGATCGGCAAACGGGTCGGCCTGGCGCCCGGCCCCGGCCCGGAAGTATCCGGTCGCCTCTAACAGCCGACGATAGAAATAGGTCTCACCGAAGAACCACGGCACCTCCAACCAGGTCTTCCCGAGATGAGGCGCCACATACTCCTCCCAGAGGGCCGCGTCGGGCGCCTCGTCGTCGCGAAGCCGCCGGATCGGCCCGTTGGGAAGCGCATCGCGGAGGGCCTGGATGCGAGCATTGATCGGGTCGGGAAAGTCGTTGTCCGCGATGACACGCCCGGCGATTCGGGGCCATCGGGCGGCGATCGTGCGGCGCGTGAACGCTCCCGAATTGGTGCCCCGAAGGGGTGGGGGAAGCGGTGCAGAGGAGTCGGTAGGGTCCACAATAGCAATCGGCTTGCGGAAGAGAAGGGGACAGAGATTCTTCGGAATCTGTACTGCGACCCCGCCCGGGAGGTCGGGCCCGTTCCTCTTTTCTCCAAAACCATAGACTGGGGGACGGGCTCCGGGTCTCTCACGAGCAGCAATGCCCCCGCCAAACGTAGACGACCGGCGGCCCGAACCCATCAGGACAGAAGCAGTTTGCAGCAGGCGGTCCGTCAAAGTCCGTCTCCCGTCCCATGCCCCCCGACTCCCCCTCGCCCGACTCATCGGAGTCTTCCGATTCGGTCGTGCCCCTCGACCCTTCGGACCCCTCCTCGCCCGGATCGTCGGCCCCGGCGTCCCGGCTGGAACGGCTTCGCAGGGTGGCATTCGAAGCGGTGCTCGTGGCGGGTGGGGTCGTGCTCTTCCTCGTGATGTTGTACGAGATGCACACGCCCCCGCCGGAGAACGGCTTTCTGTCTCCGGCCCTCGTGGGCCTTGCGGGCGTCGTTCTCCTCTGGCCACTGCGCGGCCACAAGGCCGTGCGGGCCCTGCTGCTCTCCGGGGGGCTTCTGCTTCTGCTCTGGACGCTGGACAAGGTCAGCCGCGTTCTCGTTCCGTTTGCGGCCGTGTACCTCCTGGCCTACCTCTTGAACCCGCTCGTCGAGCGGCTCAGGGAGCGCTATCAGGTGCCCCGTTGGCTGCCCTCGCTCGTGGTGACCAGCCTCGTGGTGGGCGTCTTTGTTCTGTTCATTCTCATTCTCGCCCCGAACATCGCCAATCAGGCGCAGGCCCTCTCCGACCGGGTGCTGGGGACCGTCCAGACCCTGCGCGCCTGGCTGGAGGCCTCCACGGTGCTGGACGCCCTCGAAGGGGCCGGGCTCCTCCGAAAGCAGGAGGTGATTGCCCAACTCCAGGCCCTGATCAAGGAGCAGGCCGGCCGCCTGCCCAGCGCCGCCGAAAACCTGGTGGCCTCCCTGGGGTCCTTTCTAGGCGTCGTCACGCTCCTCGCCCTGGTGCCCGTCATCCTCTTTTACACCCTGAAGGACTACCCGACAGTCCAGTCGGGCCTGGTCGACCTTTTTCCCACGGCGGGCGGGCGGCGCGATTACCTGGTCGAGGCCGGAAGCATCGTGGGCCGGTACTTTCGCGGGCAGCTTCTCATCAGCATCATCGCAACCATCAACGTGTCGGTGCTCCTGTTTCTGTTCGACATCCCGTTCTGGCTGCTGATCGGGCTGCTCGCCGGCCTCCTCAACCTGATTCCCCAGATCGGCGCCCTCATCACGATGGTCGTGGGCGCCCTGGTGGCGCTCATCCTCGGGAGCTGGGTCAAGGCCGTCATCGTCATTGCGGTCCTCCTGGGGGAAAGCCTGCTCGAACAGAGCGTGCTGACCCCAAACATCCTCAGCTACCAGGTCGGCCTGCACCCGCTCCTGGTGCTCTTCTCCCTGCTCGTCTTCGGGACGCTGCTCGGCGTGTTCGGCCTTCTGATTGCCGTGCCCATGACCGCAATCCTGATGACGGGCTACCGGGCCTTCCGCGAAGAGTTGACGCTTGACCTCAGCGAATATGGCGCCCCATGAAATAGTTCCTCCCCAGGCTGGGCCCCACGCACCCCACCCGCCCTCGTGTGGTTGGGCGTGATGGCCTGTGCCCGACGGCCAGTCGTGCTCCTTGTGCCCCTCCCGCTCCTCCCTTCCGGCAGGGACTTCTTTCCATCAATCCCCAATGGACATCGTGACGCGGACCTTTGAGGCCCCTCGGACCTACCGCCCCAGCGCCTCCGTCCTCGGCCGCGCGGTTCGGGCCTGGACGAACGACCGGCTGCAGGGGGAAGCGCTCTACCTGGTGGCGATGACGGGCCTCACCATCATCCTGCTCATGGCGCACTATTTGGGCTGGGCGCTCTTGACCTCGGCCCTTGCCGCGTCTCCGGGGTGGGAGCCCCTGTTCTGGCAGACACAGGTGGGATCGGTTCTGGTCCTAGCCGGGCTTGGGCTCGTGGGCTTCCGCCCGGCGGTTCGCGTGACGTGCCGCCCCGATGCGGTCACCCTTCGCCAAGGGGACCAGACGCGCACCCTCTCGGCCCCCGATATTCAGGACGTTCGTCTCATCTCGGCCCAGCGCTACCATCGTCACTACCGCCGTTACGCCGCCACGCAGGTGTTTGCCAGTGCGGTTTCGGAGCAGGTGCTCTGCGTGCGTACGGGAGACGGCCCCGTGATTGTGGCCCTCCCAGGGCCCGAGGCGCGGGCGGCGCTACTGGACCACCTGGAGGCCCTCACGGCCTCGGCGTCGGAGGCCGCGGCCCGCCCGTGAGGGCGACTACACCAGGCGCGAGCGCTTGTTAAGGTACGCCATGAGGGCCGTGTGGTAGGCCTCGTTCGTGTCCAGCTCTGCGAAGTCGATGTCGTGTTCCAGGCAGCTGCGGCGGAACGTCTCGGTAAAGTGCTCCACCGCCTCCGTGTAGTGGTCGCGCAGCTGGGCGGGCCGGAGCGACACCTCCTCCCCCGTCTCCACGTCCCGAAACAGCATGGGCCGGTCCGGAAACCGAAATTGTCGCTCGGTCTGGCCCTCCAGGACGTGGAAGACAATCAGCTCGTGCCCCCGGTGCCGGAGGTGACGAAGCGCCCGCAGAAGGTCGTCGTGGGCCGCGATGTTTTCGAAGAGGTCCGTGATCACGATGATAAGGGATCGGCGCTCCACCCGCTCGGCCACCTCCTCGAGGGCGGCGGCCGCGTTCGTGCGCTGCTCCGTCGCGTCCCGCTGCCGAAACTGCTCGAGGGTGACGAGCAACTGCCGCAGGTATCCCTGTGTCGCCTTCGGGGGCCGGAGCGTGTGCACGGACTCGTCGAACCCGATGAGCCCCGTGGCGTCCTGCTGTTTCAGCATGAGGTTGTGGAGCCCCGCGGCGAGGTACGACCCGTAGTCGAGCTTTGACAGCTCACTGTCGCCCGCGTAGCGCATCGAGGCGGAGGTGTCGAGGACGACGTAGTTGCGGAGGTTGGTCTCCTCCTCGTACTGCTTGATGTAGTAGCGGTCGGTCTTCGCGTAGACCTTCCAGTCGACGTGCCGGAGCTCGTCGCCCGGGTTGTAGGGGCGGTGTTCGGCAAACTCGACCGAGAAGCCGTGGTAGGGACTCTGGTGCAATCCCGTGATGAACCCCTCCACGATCAGCCGCGCCCGCAGCTCCATGGTCTCGAGTTGCGACACGACGACGGGATCGAGGTAGCGACGCGCGGCATTGGATTCGGCCATAAAGAAACTGGCAAATTCCCAAATGCACCGGACCCGTTAGAAAGTTTGCCGCCTGTTCGGTTCCTTGAGGGAGGCGATTCGCCCCAACGGCGACGGCCCCAATTTCCCCCAGCGCCTTTCCGCTCTCATCGTGCCCGACGCCCCCATGCCGTCCGACGATCACATCAAAGCGCACCTCATGACGGCCCAGGACCTCGGCCGGACGCTGGACCGGATGGCCCAGCAGATCATCGAGCGCTTCGCCCCCGAGGCGGCGGCGTCTCCCACCGACACCTTTGCCCTCGTGGGCATGCAGACGCGAGGGGTCCACCTCGCGCGTCGCCTCCAACGCCGCATCGAGGCCCAGACGGGACTGGAGCTGCCCCTAGGGCTCCTCGACGTGACCATGTACCGGGACGACGTGCGCCTGCGGCTGGAGCAGCCCGAGATTCAGACCACACGCATCCCGTTCGACGTCACGGACCGGACGATCGTGCTCGTCGACGACGTGGTGTTCACCGGCCGAACGGGGCGCGCCGCCCTCGACGCGCTCATGGACCGGGGCCGCCCCGCCACCATTCAGTTCCTCACCATCATCGACCGTCAGCATCGCGAGCTTCCCATCTCGGTGGACATTGTAGGGCGCGAGGTGCCCACCCTGCCCGGCGAGGAAGTGCGGGTGCGCGTCGAGGAGGTCGACGAGGCGGACGGCGTGTGGCTGGTCCAAGCCCCCGCGTCCCGTCCGTCCGCCGACGACGGCCGCTGAGCGTGCCCGTTTCCGCGATTTCCCTGATTCCCATATCCCCTCTCCCGCCCCTCCTATGGCTGCCTCCGAATCGTCTGCCGCCCTGGATCGCCCCGACGGGCTGCGCCACCAGCACTTGCTGGACCTCTCCCCCTACGAGGCCGACGAGATCCAGTACCTGCTCGACACCGCTCAGGAATTTCGGGAGGTGCTGGACCGGCCCATCCGTCAGGTGCCCACCCTGCAGGGCACCTCGGTCGCCCACCTCTTCTTTGAGCCCTCCACCCGAACGAAGCTCTCGTTCAACCTCGCCGCCGGCCGCCTCTCCGCCGAGACCGTGAGCCTCTCGAAGGCCAGCTCGTCGGTCACGAAGGGCGAGACGCTGAAGGACACGGCCCGCAACGTGGAGGCCATGAAGGTGGACGTGGTGGTGCTCCGCCACCCGTCGCCCGGCGCCCCCCACTTCCTCGCCCGCTGCACCGACAGCGTCATTCTGAACGCGGGCGACGGGGCCCACGCCCACCCGACCCAGGCGCTGCTCGACGTGCTCACGATGCGGGCGCACGTCGACTCGTTTGAGGACCTGAACGTCTCCATCATCGGCGACATCACGCACAGCCGCGTCGCCCGCTCCAACGTGCAGGCCCTCACCACGCTCGGGGCCACCGTCACGCTCTGCGGGCCGGCGACGATGCTGCCGGTGGAGATGGAGGCGGCGCTGGACGTGCGCACCACGACCCGCCTCGACGAGGCCCTAGAGGGCTGCGACATCGCCATGGCCCTGCGCATCCAGATGGAGCGGCAGAACGCAGGCCTTTTCCCCAGCACCCGGGAGTACCACCGCCAGTTCGGCATCACGACCGACCACCTAAGCCGTCACCCCGACCTTCTCATCATGCACCCGGGGCCGGTCAACCGCGGCATTGAACTGACCGACGCCGTCGTGGACCACGAGCGGTCCATCATCCTGAGCCAGGTCACAAACGGGGTCGCCCTGCGGATGGCCGTGCTTTACGTCCTGGCCCCGCGCCGCGAGGAGGCGTAGCCCCGCGGTCGTCAAACGGAGCCGCCACGGATGTCGAGGGTGTCGAGGAAGGGTCTCAAGCGCATCCTCCGGGGCAGCGCCCCCATCGCCCACTCACATCGTATCGACGACCGCCCGGAATTGACGGCGTCGCCGCCGCAATGGGACGAATCAGGGTCTACTGACGTCCGGACCAACGGGCTGCGCCGGGGCGAGGGCCCTGCACGAGAGACCGGCCGACGAGACGAGCGCGCAGATGTGTTGCATCCGACGAGCGCCTGGGGGCCTGTATGACGGCGCGGGAAGCCGGAACTGTGGCGGATGCCGTACCGGATCCGATTGCCTCAGTCCCTGCCGATAACGAGGGGTGCGGGGCGCCAAGCACGACCCGCCACCCGCTCTCTGGATGATTGCTGATTCCACGCGGGCCCAATTGGGCGTCGGCAGGAGAAGCCCTCTCGGCCAGACGGGCGGCGACGGCACGCCTGTCTACGACCACGGCCCGGTCGCCCCGAACGTCGAGCGTGCCCGTCCGGCGTGGAGATCCATGTCCGCCGAACGCAGGCCGCGTAATTGCGCACTGCGGGGCGAAGAAACTACAGGTCCAGCACAGGTATCGTCGCCCTCAAGAAACCAGGCCGCAGCGTAAGGGCGGGGCATCCGACCTGGCGCGATTCTTGACCAACGCACCATGTGAGCCGGACTCAAGGGCGAGTGCCGCTCAATGTGCTGCGCTTCAGGGCTGACCTCAGGAATTTTGATCACGGCGAGGCCGTTTTGGAGAAACGCCCCTTTTCCTACCGCGGACAACGGCCCGTCTCCGAGAGGCCACCGCTCCCACTTTCAGTGAACACCGTCTTTCCTTTCCGCAACCGGTTCTGCGCCATGTCTTCTTCTCAGGCTAGCTGGTGGCCCCTCACAGCGGCCGCACTCACGTTCGTCACTCTGATGGGGTGCGACGTGCCCACGGGCAATTCCTCGCCATCCCTCAACACCGACACGGAGGTCAGCACGCCGCTCGTACAGGAAAAAACCTTCACGTTTCTCGGGGGGCCGAACAGTGAATTCGACCCGCTGATCGACACCACCTCGTCGGACTTCGACGCCCTGTTCGAAGTGGAGGCGGCGAACAACGACATCTCGGTCGTGCAGACAATCGACAACTTCGACATCGGGAACCTGAACGGCGCCCTCGACAACGCGACCGGGGCCCTCACCTTCGCCCAGAAGAGCTTCAAACGGGACCTCATTGATTTGCAAGAGGAAGGAATTCCGTCCTCGGGAGAACAGCGGATCGGGGACTATCTCACCGAAGAGGAGCTACAGAGATCGGCAACGGCCACTATCCCGGTACGTGGAAGCGACCGGGTCGCGTTCGACAAGGCGCAGGACAACTACGTGGAGCTCGGAAGCACGGAGATTAGGGGGCAAGACATCACGGTTTCCCCGACCGCCCAGGAGCGTGTGTTCGATGAGCTTCGGTTCGTATATCCCGACATTCGAGTTGAGCCGTACGGCGAAGACGACCAGCTCGTCGTCAGCTTTGTCGAAAATCCCAGTGGCAAATACGAACGGGACATAAACGACCTGAGAAGTGGGTTTCGCATTGGTCCGGAGGGCACGCGCGTGTACCCGAACAAGCCGAAGATCGACGAAGACGGGACGGTCACGTTTGAGATTGACGGCCAAGTGAACCCCGACCTGAGAGTGGAAAACGACGACAAGATCTCCTTCGGGGCGTCGACCGCCCTCGACAATTTTGAGATTCAGGAGATCGATGTCGGTGCGGCGAGGCCGTTCACGGTGGCCGTCACGCCGAATGAAGACGGGGGAGCCGTTGATGTTGCCGACGACAGCGAAGTGCGGACGGCGGCCTTCGATGGCTTTGGGGGCATCACGGGACGCGTGGACGGGCTCGAGCTGGCGGACGTGAGCCTAACCTTCCAGGTTGAAACCGCCAACCTCGCGTCGACGGACGCCCAGTTGTATGCGGCGATTCAGGGGACGAACGAGACAGACCAGATCTATCTTGGCGGAACGGAAGATCAGGACGCGTCGCGCGGGGCGGACCGGAACGTGTCCTCCCTGCCCTCACCCTTTTCTGCGTTTACGGAAAACGGCTCTACCCTTCCGAATGAGGAGCTGATCAAGCTGGGCGTTGGGCTTGAGGATGCGTCCCTGGGCGAAACGGTGCGAACGCCGCTCGTGGTGGATGGAGACAATTCAAACGTGGCGGACTTCGTCAACGCCCTCCCGACGGAGGTCCGCCTGGCCGGGCAGGCCCGGATCAACACGGACGAGGGCGGCCTGAGCGTCCGAACACCCATCTCGCTGGACGCGAAGTTCTCGCTCAACGTCCCCCTCCGCATCAAGGATCGGTTCCGCGTGCGGGACACCATCGATGCGGACCTGTCCGACCTCAACGACCTGACCGACCCGGAGGAGGACGTGAACATTTCGACGGCGGAGCTGCAGTTCGAATATACGAACGGCCTGCCCCTCGGGGCAGACGTGAGGATGGTCATTGTCGACGCCGCGGGCTCGGCAATTGAGACGTTCAACGGCGACTTCGAAAACGACAACTTCCGAATTGAGCCGGCCGCGAAGGACGACGACGGCGCGGCAGCGGCTCCGTCATCGGGCACATTCGTCTTCCCCCTCGGCAGTACCCAGGAGGACCTGCGAGCGCTGGCCGACGGCGATGAAATTCGGCTCGCCCTCAACATGGATCAGGCGGGATCGGGAGGGGGCACGTCGGCCGTCGCTCGCCTCCGGGCCGACGACCAGCTGATCCTCAACCGCGTCCGTCTCGAGGCCGACGCCTCCGTTCAAACCGGCAACTAAGCCCCAGAGGCCTCGACGCGACCGCCCCCCCCGGCACCTCTCTTTCCCGACACAGCAGGTTGGACCGATGACGCCCCACGCCTTTGTCTTCCGCTCGGCCCTTGTTCTTTTCCTCTCGGGCCTTCTGGCCCTGGCGCCCGAATCCGTTCACGGCCAGTCCGGCATGCGCAGCGTGACGGCCGTGAGCACCGGCGGGGGCACGTCCGTCTTCGATACGGGCCCGGCCGCGCTCTACTCCAATCCGGCCAACCTGACGGTCGGGCCGACCGACCCTTCCCTCGAGATTCAGCTGCTTCGGGTGGGGGCCTACCACGGGGGCGACTTCTACCAGTTCGAGCACATCGACCCCCTCTTCTACAACAACGAAAAGGCCCTCCCGAACGACGAGCAGAAGGCCATCCTCGACGACTGGTTCGGGGGGGACCAGCAAACGGCAAGCACGTACCTGGAGGTGGTCCCGTTGTCGATCACCCATCGCCCGAGCGACCGCTCCTGGGCGGTCGGCTTCGGCATTCGGGGCCGCACCGTTCAGACCTCCGCGATGAACAAGGGCCTGTTTGACGTGCTGCTCCGAGGGACGGGGGAGGAACGCACCGTACCGGTCGACGGGCGCAGCCGAGCGTACGCGACCGTCGACGTCACCGGGGCCTTCAGCTACCGGTTTTCGTCGGTGCCCCTGTCGGTGGGCGTCTCGCCCCGCGTGATTTTCGGGACGGCCTTCGCGGACGCCGCCCTCAACTCGCAGGCGACCGTGAGCGGCGACTCCCTGGTGCACCGATTCGACTACACGGCCCGGGCGGCGGGCCCGTTGAGCACCGGCCTGTTCGACACGTTCAACGCCTTCAACGACGACCCGGTGGACGAAGTCGTGGGGGGGTCGTCCGGGATCGCGGGGATCGGGGGCGGCCTCGACCTCGGGGCCACCTACACGGTGCGGCCGGGGCTGCTCGTCTCGGCGAGCATCACGGACCTGGGCCGGATCAGCTGGAGCCAGGAGGCCCAGACGGTGACGCCCGTGGAGGATGTCTTTCGGTTTGAGGGCGTGACGCTGGACTCGGATCGGATCGATGATGAGTACGACGGCGCAACGGGGGAGTACATCGAAGACCAGGTCGACAGTCTTGCTCATGCCGCCTACGAGGACGTGAATCGCGACCGCTCGTCGTTCGCTACCGGCCTTCCCACCACGCTACACGTGAACAGCACCTGGGACCAGGGCCTCGTCACCCTGAACGGGGGCGCATCGATCGGGCTTAACGAGGACGCCGGGGCGGTGCCCAGTCCGGCGGCCCTCCATATGGGGGGGACGCTCCACCTCGGGCCCGTCCCCATCCGCGCCGGCGCTCGGGTCTCCGGCACACAGGCCGTCGCCCTCTCCGGAGGCTTCGGGCTGGACCTCGGATTCTACCGGTTCGACCTGGGGGCGAGCATCACCCCTTCCACCTCGACGCTCGGCAGCGGCGC
The DNA here is from genome assembly GCF_947077775.1 of Salinibacter pepae. Classification (NCBI taxonomy): domain Bacteria; kingdom Pseudomonadati; phylum Rhodothermota; class Rhodothermia; order Rhodothermales; family Salinibacteraceae; genus Salinibacter; species Salinibacter pepae. The sequence continues at coordinate 3,539,859 of NZ_CAMTTE010000001.1, read as the reverse complement.
ACGCTACGCGGTAAGCCTCTCGTTGGCGACAATCCGGTTCTGAGAATGAAGAAATGCCGCCGCGCGCCCCAAGGTCGGTGCTCTGCCCGATGCCGCTCGGCTGAGCCCGGGCGGGGGCCTCGCCCACGTGCATCCTTGGATCTGGTCCGAACAGCACCAGGGCAGGCCCTCCTCTCACGGGGAGACGTCGAGATCGCAGGTCCTCGGACTTCATCTCGTTGGCGGTCGGGCGCGAAGATTCTGGAGAGAGGCGCTCCCCTCGGAACGGCCCCCTCCATCCTCGGCGTTGGGTTTTTGGACTTGGGTCTCGTCCCTGCCGCCAAGCCCCATTCCGACCGCCGCCCGCCAGTATGCCCGACGCCTCGTCGCCCCTCGTCCAGCTCGACGCCCTCACAAAGACCTACCGGGAGGGCGATCAGGAGCGCGCGGTGCTTCAGGAGGTCTCACTGCGACTGAATCGGGGGGACTTCTCGGTCCTCATGGGACGCAGCGGGGCCGGGAAGAGCACGCTCCTCAACCTGATCAGCGGCATTGACCAGCCCACCTCCGGCCGCGTCCGGATCGGGGACACCGACCTCACCGGCAAGTCCGAGACGGAACGCACTCGCTTTCGCCGCTCTCACGTGGGGTTTGTGTTTCAGTCGTTCAACCTGATCTCGACCCTGACGGTTGGGGAGAACGTGCGGCTGCCCCTTGAGCTGGCCGGCAGGGCGCCCCGGGCCACGAAAGACCGGGCCCGTGCGATGCTGGACCGGGTCGGGCTGGCCGACCGGGCCGACCAGTTCCCCGACCGCCTCTCCGGCGGGGAGCAGCAGCGGGTGGCCGTCGCCCGGGCCCTGGCCCACGAGCCCCTCCTCGTTCTCGCCGACGAACCGACGGGCAACCTGGACTACGACACCGGGCAGGCGGTGCTCACCCTCCTCAGCGACCTCGTGGTCGATACCGATACCACCCTCCTCGTGGCCACGCACGACCCGGAGGTGGTTCCCCGGGCCGATCGGGTCCTGCACCTCCACGGCGGATCCCTGCACGAAGAGGTGCCCGAATACATCACGTCGGGGACGTAGCCCACACACAGGCGATTCGTGAACGAAGCGCCGTGGCGCCGCCCAGGGCGCCGCGCTCGTCCCTGTCTCTCTCACCCGTCCCGTTCGCTCCTCGATGACACTTCTGCATCGCTCCAGCCGGCGCTACCTGACCCGCCACCCGTGGCTCATGGGCCTGTCGGTACTGGGGGTGGCGATCGGGGTGGCCGTGGTGGTGGCGATCGACCTCGCCAATACGAGCGCGAGCCGGGCGTTTGAGCTGTCCGCCGAGACCGTCACCGGCGCCGCGACGCACCAGGTCGTGGGGGCCGGCGGGGCGCTCGACGACGACGTGTACCGGCGCCTCCGGGCGGCCGGCATTCGCCCGTCCGCCCCCATCGTGGAGGGCTACGGCTCCCTCGAACGAGGGGACCGCACATTCCAGGTGGTGGGGATCGATCCCCTGGCCGACGCGCCCTTCCGGCCCTACCTGGGCACCGGGGCCGGCAGCGACCTGGACCTCGGGACCTTCATGACGGACGACGCAGCCCTCATGAGTGCCCCCACCGCCGAGGCGATTGGGCTCTCCTCCGGCGACACCCTGCGCGTGGGGATCGAGGGCACGACCCACCCGGTGGTGCTCAGCGGGCTGATCTCGCCGCAGAACGAACGGACGCGCCGGGCGGTGGCCAACCTGCTGGTCGTGGACGTATCGACGGCCCAGCAGCTTTTCGACCAGGCCGGCCAGCTGAGCCGGATCGACCTGCTTACCCCCTCGGCGGCGTCGGCCCGGGAGGCCTACCTCCGTCGGGTGCGCGAATCCCTTCCGGACGGGGCCCAACTGCGGCGCTCGGACACCCGGACGGAGACCGTGGCCCAAATGACGAAGGCGTTCGACCTCAACCTGACGGCGCTCAGCCTGCTGGCCCTCATCGTGGGCGCGTTTCTCATCTACAACACGATGACCTTTTCGGTCGTCCAGCGCCGCGCCCTGATTGGCCGGCTGCGGGCCTTGGGCGTGACGCGCGGGGAGGTCTTTCGGCTCGTGGTGGGGGAGGCCGCCGTGCTGGGCCTGGTGGGCAGCGGGATTGGGCTTTTGCTCGGCATCGTGCTGGCGTCCGGCCTGGTGCAGCTCCTGGCGCAGACCATCAACGACCTCTATTTCGTGGTGGAGGTGAGCGAGCTGTCGGTCCCGGCGTGGACGCTGACGAAAGGCGCCCTCTTGGGGGTCGGCACCACGCTGGCCGCAGCCCTGCCCCCGGCCCAGGAGGCCACCGCCGCCTCGGTGAGCACCGTGCTGCGCCGGTCGACCCGAGAGAGCACCCTGCGCCGGCGGGCGCCCGGGTGGGCCGGGTTCGGCCTCCTCGTCGCCGCGGCCGGCAGCCTCCTGCTCCTCGTCACCGAACAGAGCATCTGGGCCGGGTACGGGGCGCTGTTCTGTCTTCTCGTCGGGGCGGCCTTCATGATTCCGTGGGCCGTGGTGGGGCTGTCGAACGGGGCGCGCCCCCTGCTCGGGCGGGCGGCCGGCGTCATCGGGCGCATGGCGGCCCGCGGCGTCGTCACGAACCTGAGCCGCGCCGGCGTCGCGATCGCCGCCCTCACGATCGCCATCGCGTCGACCGTGGGCGTGGGCGTGATGATCGACAGCTTCCGCGGCACCGTCACCAGCTGGCTGGAGCAGTCGCTGCAGGCCGACGTCTACGTGCAGCCGCCGAGCCTCGTCTTCCGCCGCTCCACCGCCACGATCGACTCCACCGTCGCGCGTCGCCTGCGGAACGTTGCGGGCGTCGAAGGGGCCTACTCGGTCCGTCGCGTCACCGTACGGGCCGACGTGGGGCGCACGGACCTCGTGGCCGTGGAGCCCGGCCCCGAGACCGCCGACATCTACCAGCTTAAGGCCGGCACTCCCGAGACGGCGTGGGAGGCGGTTCGGTCGGGGCCCTCCGTGCTCGTCTCCGAGCCCTACAGCTACCGCTATGACGTGGGCGTGGGCGACACGCTGCGCCTCCAGACGGATCGGGGCCAGCAGCCATTTGCCGTCGAAGGGGTCTACTACGACTACGGCTCCGACCTCGGGGTGGCCCTCATGAGCCGGTCGACCTACGAGCAGTTTTACGAGGACCGCGGCGTGTCCGGCCTGGCGTTTGCGGCCGCCGACACGACCTCCGTCGACGCCCTCATTGCGGACATGCGCGCCTCCGTGGCGGGGCTCCAGGACGTGCTCATCCGGTCAAACCGGGCCCTGCGCGAGACGTCGATGCGCGTCTTCGACCGCACATTTACCATCACGACGGTCCTGCGCCTGCTCGCCATTGCCGTAGCGTTCATCGGGGTGCTCACGGCCCTCATGGCCCTGGCCCTGGAACGGCGACGGGAGATGGGCGTGCTGCGGGCCACCGGGATGACGCCCCCCCAGGTGGGCGGCTACCTGACGCTCCAATCGAGCCTGATGGGCGCCATCGCCGGCCTCCTGTCGCTGCCGCTCGGCTACGTGCTGGCCTACGTGCTGGTCTTCGTCATCAACAAGCGCTCCTTCGGGTGGACGCTCCAGCTCACAGTGCCGACCGACGTCCTGGTCCAGTCGCTCGTGCTGGCGGTCGTGGCCGCGTTCCTGGCGGGCCTCTACCCGACGTGGCGCATGGCGCGGTCAAACCCGGCGGTGGCCCTACAGGGAGATTGAGAACGAACGGCACACCACATCGCCCTCGTCCTCCCCCAGCCCTGTGGGCCTGCCGACCCAACGACTCGCGCCGAGGAACCGTTGGTGTGCGGTCCACAGCGTGATTATTGATGACAGCATTCGAAATGGAAGACCTTGCGGCGCGTGGGGCCCTTCTGGTTGGCATCCTGATCGTTCTTTCACGTCTGGCAAAGGCCGCACTCGAGCGCCTCAATCTTCCCGACCTCCTCGGGTACCTCTTGATCGGAATGGCCCTTCGCCTGGTCGAGGGGACAGGCCTCTTTTGGTTCGTCGACGGGCCTCAGGTGCTCTCCTTCCTGGCCCAACTCGGGATCGTTGCCCTCCTCTTTCGCATCGGACTGGAATGCACCCCGAAGAACCTGCTCCGCCGGCTCTCGGGCGCGACGCGGATCTGGATCGCGAACATCACCCTGAGCCTCGGGGCGGTGCTTGGCGTGGCCCTGTTCCTGCTCGACTGGGCGCTCCTTCCCAGCCTGTTTGCCGCCGTCGCCCTCACCGCGACGGGGATCGGGGTGTCGGTACGCATCTGGCGGCATACGGACCAGCTCGGCTCTGCCAAAGGCGCACTTATGCTCGACGTGGCGGAGCTCGACGATCTCTCGGGCGTTGTGCTTTTCGCCCTCCTCACGGCGCTGGTGCCACACCTGCAGGCCGGCCTTTCGGCCGACCTTGTCGGTCCGATGGCCCTGACGCTCGGGCTTGTCCTCGGAAAAATGGCCCTGCTCGCGCTTGGCGGACTCCTGTTTGCGCAGTACCTGGAGCATCCGCTCACGCACTGGCTTCACGATCTTCAGCCCCGGCCCGACCTGATGATCAGCGTCCTCGGCGTCGGGCTCATGGTGGCGGGCCTTGCGGCGCTGCTCGGGTTCTCGGCCGCCATCGGGGCCTTTTTCGCCGGGCTCATCTTCAGTCGGGATCCACTCTCCGTCAAGATTGACGCCTCGTTCGACTCGCTGTCCGACCTGTTCATTCCGTTTTTCTTCCTCCACGTTGGGTTTGCGCTCGATCTGTCTCTTCTGTTCGGAAATCTAGGAGCAGTTCTGTTGTTGTTTGCGGCTGCGGTGGTGGGAAAGGGGCTGGGCTCGTTCATGCCCGTCATGAATCGACTGCGGCCCGGCAGTGCGCTGACGTTTGCCGTGGCCCTTATTCCCCGCTCCGAAATCACCCTTCTGGTCATGCAGCGCGGGCTCGACCTGGGGGTCGTTTCCCCGGACGCCTTCGCGGTCGTCGTGGCCGTGGTGATCCTGACGATGGGGACGGTCCCGCTGGCCCTGCGGCTGTTGCTGCCCCCCGTAACGACCACGTAGCGGGCCGCGCCGGGAGCCCCCCACGGTCTCGCCGAGCAGCGAACGGGGGCCGGGGCGGACCGTTGAGGTACACCGATACACCAGACCCTTCCTGCTCAACATGACTCGTTCGGTCTCGATTCTTGCAGTCCTCGCCGCCGCCGTCGCCGGTCTCGGCCTGGGGGCCTACTGGCTCACGGCCTCGTCCGGCGAGGCCGAGCTGCAGACGTCGGTCTCCGTATCGGAGGCGATGGCCGGGGACACCACCGGCTACCGGCGGGCCACGGCGCCCCGGGCGTTCTCGTTTCCGGACGACTACGGCCCGCATCCCGGCTACAAGACGGAGTGGTGGTACGTAACCGGCACGCTGAGCGGCCCGGACGCCCAGCCCTACGGCTACGAGCTGACGATCTTCCGGACCGGCCTCACCCCGCCGGCCGAGGCGCCCGACTCGTCGACGGCCGGCTGGCGCACGAACCAGCTCTACCTGGCGCACTTCGCCGTCACCGACGGGGCGACCGAGGAATTTCACGCCTTTGAGCGGTTTCAGCGGGGCGGCGCCGGGCTGGCAGGGGCGCACTCGTCCCCGTTCCGCGTGTGGCTCGACGACTGGTCGATGACCGGGCCCGACTCGTCCGCGTTCCCGCTCCGCCTGCGGGCCCAGCAGGAAGGCGTCGGCATTGACCTCGCCCTCCGTCCCACCAAGCCGCGCGTGCTGCAGGGCGATCAGGGCCTGAGCCAGAAGGGGCCGGGGAGCGGCAACGCGTCGTACTACTACTCCTACACGCGCCTGGCCACCGAGGGGACGCTCGTCCTGTCGGGCGACACGCTGTCGGTGACCGGCAACAGCTGGATGGACCGGGAGTGGAGCACCTCCGCCCTCGGCCCCGACCAGGAGGGGTGGGACTGGTTCTCGCTCCAGCTCGACGACGGGCGCGACCTCATGTACTATCAACTCCGCCGGACGGACGGCACCCCGAGCCGCTTTAGCGAAGGGGTGATCGTGGGCCCGGACGGCGCAACCCAGACGCTAGACCGCTCGGACGTCTCTGTGGAGGTCCTTGAGACCTGGACGAGCCCGGACGGCACGCACACCTACCCCGTGGACTGGACCCTGCGCGTGCCCGACGAAGACATCGACCTGCGGATTACGCCCCTGTTTCCGGACCAGGAGCTCAACGTGTCCGTCCGCTACTGGGAAGGCTTCGTTCGGGTGAAGGGCTCCGCGACCGGCCGCGGGTACGTGGAGATGACGGGATACGGCGACAGCCCCGGGTCTCCCGTCTCGTAGCCGATACGGACCCGTCCAGTCGCTCTCTCGCACCGATCAACAGGGTGGTGGACGCGCTGAATCTGCCCACGTACGAGTTTCGGACGCAGGCCCGTGGGGACGCTCGGGCCATCTACGACCCGCTCCGGGACCGGTACGTCCGCCTGACGCCCGAGGAGTGGGTGCGTCAGCATTTCGTGCAGTATCTGATCCAGGAGCTCGATGTGCCGGCGGGCCTGGTTGCCATTGAAGCCGCATTCCGGGTCCAGGGCCAGCCGCGCCGCGCCGACGTCATTGTGCACGACCGGCAGGGCGATCCGCTTCTTCTGGTCGAGTGCAAGGCCCCGCGCGTCTCGATCGCCCAGGACGCCTTCGACCAGGGGGCCCGCTACAACATCGTCCTGCAGGCCCCGTACCTCGTGGTGACCAACGGCCAGACGCACTACGCCTGTGCCATCGACTTTGATGACCAGAGCTATGCCTTTCTCGACGACCTTCCCCCCTACGACGTTCTCCTGAGCAGGGCGGACGGCCCGTAGGACTCGCCTCTCGCTCCTCCACACTTCCTGTTTTCTTTGCGTATGCCCGCCTACGACCGCGAACGCACCGTCGCCTTCCGTGCCGTTCAGACCGCCGCCGAATTGTGCCAGTCCGTCCGGGCCGACCTCGACGGGGACGTGATGGAAAAGGACGACCGCACGCCCGTCACCGTGGCCGACTTCGGCAGCCAGGCCGTCATTTGCAAGGCGCTTCGGGACGCCTTTCCGGACGACCCCGTCATCGGCGAGGAAGACAGCTCGGCCCTGCGGGCCGACGCGAACGCCGATGTACGGGCCCACCTCCTGGAAGAGGTGCGCGCCCACCACCCGGACGTCAATCCGGGCCTGGTGTTCGACTGGATTGACCACGGCACCGACGAGGGCTACAGCGAGCGCTTCTGGACGCTCGATCCGATTGACGGAACCAAGGGCTTCGTGCGGGGCGACCAGTACGCGATCGCGCTCGCCCTGATCGTGGACGGCCGCCCCCAGGTGGCAGCCCTGTGCTGCCCCCACCTTCCGAATTCGCTCGACGCCGATCCGCCCACATCACGGGGCCAGGCGTTCCTGGCCGTTCGGGGCGAGGGGACCGTACAACAGCCGCTCACGCCGGCCACCGACGCGGTGCCCACCCCAATCCAGACCAGCGGCACGACCGACCCGTCGGAGAGCCGGTTCTGTGAATCGTTCGTTTCGTCGCACAGCTCCCACGACCTCGCCGCGCAGGCCGGGGAGCGCCTCGGCATCACGGCCGACTCCATCCGGATCGACAGCCAGGCGAAGTACGCCATCGTGGCGCGGGGCGAGGCGGAGATCTACCTGCGCCTCCCGCGGCCGGACAGCCCCGACTACACCGAGCGCATCTGGGACCACGCGGCCGGGGCACTCGCAGTGGAGGCTGCCGGGGGTACCGTGACGGACATGCACGGCACACCTCTCGACTTCACCCACGGCCGCCTGCTGGAGGCCAACACGGGCGTCGTCGCCACCAACGGGCCCGTCCACGACGAGGTCATCGAGGCCCTGGCTGCCGCCCAGGCGTGAGCCAATCCCCTTCTCTCCCGGACGCACCATCCGCTTCCCCAATGCATGCCTTTCTCCTGTGCGCGGGCTTCGGCACCCGGATGCGCCCCGTCACCGCCGAGACCCCGAAGTCACTGGTCACGGTGGCGGGCCGCCCCCTTCTGGACTACCTTCTGGGCGCGCTCACCGCCTGGTCGGCCCTTACCGAGATCCACGTTGCCGTCAACCATGACGATGCCCCCGCTTTTCGGGAGTGGGCGGCCAGTCACCGGGCGGACCTGGGCACCCAAGGGATTGAACTGCACCTCCACGACGATGGCGTGGAGGCCCCCGCCGACCAGCTCGGGAGTGTTGGCGACCTGAAGTTCCTGCTGGATGAGGTTGGCGTTCCGCCTGACGGCGCACTCGTGAGCGGGGGCGACAGCCTGTACCGGTTCCCGCTCGCCCCGATCTTGAATGCCTACGAGGGTACCACGAACGATGTCCTTGCGCTCCACGAGCCCGCCCCTGCGCGCCGCGCCCAGAGTAGCGTCCTCCAGCTCGACGGCCCCACGGTGACCGCGGTGCACGACGACCCGACCGGCACCGCCTCCACCCGCATCTGCCCCTCCTGGCTCCTGCTGAGTGCCGGGGGGCTAGAGGCCGTTTCCGCTTACCTCAACGGCGGCGGGCCGCCCGACATGCTGGGCGCGTTCCTCGACCGGCTGGCCCGGACCCACTCCGTGCGGGCCCACCGCCTCCCACAGACCGCCCATCTGCGCCTCCACTGCAACACGCCCGACGACCTGGAGCACGCCCGCCGGCTCCTCCGTGAGGGACCGCGGCACGTGCTCGGCCCGGCCCCCGTGCGGGACGCTCTCGCCGGGACTGGGGCGTGACTGTGACGACGTGACGGACGGCGGACGGGCGCACGGCGCGTCATCCCCCGAAGGCATCACGGAGCTGGTCGCACGCCTGCCGCAGGACGGGCATCTCCTTTGCGAAACAGAGGCGAAGCTCATGCTGCCCGTCCGCGGGGTCCCGGTAGAACGAGCGCCCGGTGACACTCCCGATGTGGGCGTCCTCGATGAGCGTATCGCAGGCGGCCGCGTCGTCGGCAAAGCCCGCCTGCGTGCCGGCGAGGTCCCCAAAGTGGGCGAGGACGTAGTAGGCCCCGTCCGGCCACGGCACGTCGAACCCGATGGCCTCCAGCGTCTCACACAGGAGCTCGCGGCGCTCCGCGTAGTCCGCCTGCAGCTGCGCGACGTAGTCGCTGTCCAGGTCCTCGAAGGCCGCCAGGGCCGCGTGCTGGAGGGGGCGCGGGGCGCAGATGTAGAGCAGGTCGTTCATCAGGCCGATCTTTTCGGCGATGGGCGCGGGGGCCACGCCGTAGCCCAGGCGCCACCCCGTCACGTTGTAGGCCTTGGAGAAGCCCGAGAGGGTGATCGTGCGCTCGTAGGCGCCCGGCAGGCTGGCGAGCGAGACGTGCTCCGCCCCGTCGTAGAGCATGTACTCGTAGATCTCGTCCGTAATCGCCACGAGGTCGTGGGCGTGGAGCAGGCCGGCGAGGGTGGACAGCTCCTCGCGGGTCCACACCTTGCCGCTGGGATTGGCCGGCGTGTTCACCACCACGGCCTTGGTGTCGTCGGTGAGGACCGCCTCCATCGCCGACCGGTCGAAGGTCGCCTCGGGGCCGCCGAGCGGAACGTACCGGATCGTCGCCCCGGTGAGCTCCAAAATATTGCGGTGGTACCCGTAAAACGGTTCGAAGAGCACCACCTCGTCGCCGGCCTCCAGGAGCGTGAACGCCGCCGATACAAACACGCCGGTCGACCCCACACCCACCACCACGTCCTCCGGGGAGGTGGCGGGGACCTCGTTGTGGGCCTGCTCCTTTTCGAGAATGGCGCGCCGGAGGGGCTCGATGCCGGCGTAGTGGGAATAAATCGACGCGTCGTCCCGGATGGCCTGGTGCGCCCGGGCCTTGATTGGTTCCGGCGTCGGCAGGTCGCAGACGCCTTGGCCCAGGTTGATGCCGTCCACCTCCTCCACACGACGGGTCACGGAACGAATGGCACTCTGCTGCAGGTCGTCGGCGCGGGCGGCAAGCGACGGCGGTGCGGCACGGTCCATGGCAGGAACGCCAAATACGGTGCGCTGATGGACCCGCCAAGAAAGTGCTTCCCGGCGCGGTATGCAAGCGGCGGTTCGGAGCAGGCGCACGAACGCGCGCCACTCCGCCCCGGAACCAAGCGACGCGGCAGCCGAATGATGGAGGCGATTTGGGCAGGCGACCCGTTTCTCCTCCCTGGCTTTCGTTTTCGAGTCCTCCCCATCGAGTCCACCCCCCCAATGCCTTCTCCCTCTTCATTTCTGCGTGAGGCCATCGAGATGGCAATCCAAAACGTGACCACCGGACAGGGCGGTCCGTTCGCGGCCCTCGTCGTCCGGGACGGAGAAATCGTCGGACGGGGCACAAACGTGGTCACGACCCTCAACGACCCGACGGCCCACGCCGAGGTCACCGCCATCCGACGGGCCTGCGACGCGCTAGACGACTTTGAACTGACGGGCTGTACGCTGTACGCCACCTGTGAGCCCTGTCCCATGTGCCTGGGCGCCGCGTACTGGGCACGGCTCGACCGGGTCTACTACGCCGCCACCCAGGAAGACGCCGCCAAGGCCGGCTTCGACGACCACCACATCTACGAGGAGATGGCAATGCCGCCCACCGAGCGACAGATCCCGATGGACCAGGCTCTCTCCGAGGAGGCCGATCGCCCCTTTGAGGCCTGGCTCGACTACGAGGACCGGGTTGCCTACTGACCCCCTTCGTCCGGACTCGAAGTGCGTCGGGGCTTGCATCCTCAGGCGCGCTCGCCACGGGCGGGCCCTACCGGAGGACATCGTCGTGAAACAACATAACGTGGTGACAGCGCACGCAGTGGACCGCGATGGGGCCCTGACGGTCTTCGGGGGTGCCGCCCGCCTCAAACTCGGTCCCGCCACACATCGGACACTCCACCTCGCCGGTATACTCTCGGAGCCGGTTCAGAAGTCGGCTCAGGTCCGGGTCGATCCTGTTCGGGGTTTCGTGGAGATTGCCCGCAACGCGCCAGGGCCCGTTCTGAATGTTGTCTTCGGAGAGCCCGACGGGTTTGCCGTTTTCTCGTAGAAGGACGTACCCCCCCGCGTCCGACGCCCAACGGACCATCGCGACCGCCCCGTGCTCATCCTGCAGGATGTCGCCGTCGAAGATCTGCGCCCCCTCGGCATCGGCCAGTCCAATGTGTTGCATGAGGCTCGTGTCCGGAGACGCCCGGCAGTGGAGCCGGGTCTTGCGGTGAAGGGTCCAATCCGAAGAGTCCTCGATCTTGAGCGACCAGACGGCGCTGTCGTTGACGTAAATCATTTCGTCTCCGTCCCACACACGAAATTCTGGAGCTGGCATGTACCTTCGGTCGGTTCCGGAAGCGGCCGATCATCTAAACACTGAACGCCCGTGAATGTCCAGGATGGGGACCGGTCCGTCCACACTTCCTGGAGGAATCCCCCCATCATGATTTGGATGAGTCGTGCACTTTTCAACTCGGTTTGTGGGGGGGATTGTGCGTGCCGGCAGGATTGACGATGGATTCCGCCCCGCCGATTTGGGAGCCGATATGCCCGCCCACTTCTTTGTGAACGCATGTCCTGCGTTCCACCTTTGCTCGTCTTCTTTCCCGCGTCCACCGGCGGTGGGGGGCCGCCCGCCGAGCGCACCGCGTCGCTTACGGTCGAACACATCGGGCCAGTGCCTCAGACGTGGATCGACGACCGCCCGACCGGCGCGCAGTGGCACAAACAGCACTTTCTGTGCTGTCCTCCGGTCCGTGTGTGGGACTTTTCTCTCTGGGTGGGGCTTGAAATGGCACACTGATGGGTTCGACAGCAGGAGTGGAGTGCCCCCCCGACCAGCCACCGTCTGCGGTTGATCCGGTCTACGATTGGTTGGGCCTGCCGTCCTGCCCGACGGCCGTGCGCCCCATGGGTTCGGTACAGAATTGCAGCATACCGGTACACACTGTATCATACCGACGACATCATGCGGAAGGCGACGCGCTTCCCTTCCCGCCCGCGAATCGCCCCCCCCCCCCGCCCCGAGCCGTTAGACGCCCCGCTACTGCCTTTTGCCCGTAGACAAACCGCCGTCCCCCTGTACATTCCCTGGTTTTGTCTGCCCGCTCCGGCGTCCTCTCCCGAAGCCACCAGGCTGGAGGAGCGGCTCGAAAAGCCCCCTCATCCCCTTTTCGGGGTCCGGCGTGGCCCCTTCTGCCACGGCCCCTCCGTTCGTAGAATTGTTTTCGGCCCAAGATGCGATCTTCTCATTTTGCGAAGCTCTCCTTCGTCTTTTCCGTCGCCCTCATCGCATTTCTTCTCGGATTTGCGACTCGGTGGCACCGGTGGGTTCCCAACGAGGTGTTGGAGCAGGCCTCGGACCAGGCCACAATTCTGAAAACATACTGGTCAGAAAAGCCCACTCCCCTCGCTGATCGCGTGTACGATCGTTCTGGCGCCCGAACCGTAGATTCGAGCCGCATTCAGCCCGGCCTCACGGCCATCACGTCTACGTGGCAGACGAAGGACACATGGTCGGCTGGCGTGAGGCTCATGGACCGCACGGGGCAGGTGGTTCATCATTGGTCCGTCGAGAAGGCATCGCTCTTTCCCGACTCCCTCGACCTGCGTTGGACATACCCCGAGGTCCGGGCCCTGCACGGGTCTCACGTCGCCCCGAATGGAGATCTCCTCGTCAATCTCTCCCGTGTCGGCACCGTGCGGCTGGACGCGTGCGGGCGAATTCAGTGGCGCTTGGCGGAGGGAAACCACCACTCGATTGCGTAGACACACGACGGTACGTTCTGGATTCCAGGAACGAGCCGGCGGCCCCGCCAGACGAGCGCGGCCCGCCCCGACGGATATTCCGGACTCGACGAGTCGGTGTGGATCGAGAGGTTGCTGCATGTGGGCGAAAACGGAGACCTGCTGCAAAGCATCAATGTGCTCGACGTTCTCTACGCGAACGACCTAGAGCGGTACGCAGTCAAGGTCAACCAGCCGGAGGCCGGCACGGACGGCCCCGGGACAAAAGACCTGCTGCACCTCAACGACGTGGAGCCGCTCTCCCCCAGGATGGCTGACGAATACCCCCTCTTCGACGCCGGCGACCTCTTGGTTTCGCTTCGGGAACCGCACCTCGTCTTTGTCCTCGACCCCGACACGAAGGAGACCAAGTGGCATGCCTCAGCGCCCTTCATCCAACAGCACGATCCCGATTTCGTCGGAGACGGCTGGATTGGCGTCTTCGACAACAACGAAGACTTTACCGAACGGGGGACGATGCTCGGGGGAAGCCGAATCGTGGCCATGCAGCCCCACACCGACTCGATGGAAATCCGATTCCCCACGTCCGCCTCGGACCCTTTCTACACGGATGTTCGGGGCAAATTTCAACGCGTGCCGAATGGCAACATGCTGCTGACCGAGGCACAGGCGGGGCGGGTTGTGGAGGTCGATTCCACCGGCCGAACGGTTTGGGAATGGGTTCATCCGCCCTACGACGCACGCCAGGTGCCCGTGGTTACAAAGGCCACCCGGCTCCATCTCACACGGCAGCAGGTTGACGCGTGGGCGTGTTCGTCGGGGAATACGTCCGCTGTGCCGTAGTGGGGACGTGCCCCCGCCCCGAGCGCTGTGCGTGTGTCCCTGCCGGGGACGGAGACGTCCGCACTTTTTTGGGACGGTGCACACGCAAAGGGGTTCGTATTCGCGGGAGGAAGCGTCGCGTCGGGGACGCCTCATCACCAGGTGGGCGAGAACCGATCCCCCCAATGCGGTTGTCTAGGCCGTACTGTGATGCGGCCCCCATCAAAGACATCAACGCAACAGCGGGGTCCACCAGGACCCAGCGAGAGGATGACAGTGTGTCGACTGCGAGTGACCCGGTCGGGCCGTGTACACGCTCGTCTACAGGAAGCCCCTGTAGGCGGTGAACAGTCGTTCAAAAGCCCGGCTGTGCAATAACAGCATTACGCGGGACAGCCCCATCGACATTGGGTCCGTCAGCCGTTATGCTACGGGGTGACATCCTCGATTCCAAGCGTACTTCGATTATGACTCGCTTTTCCTCTCTTCTCCTCGCGCTCTCCGTTCTTCTTCTCCCCTTGCGCCCGGCGCAGGGACAGCCCGCCGAGCGCACCTCGTCGCTCACGGTCGAGCAAATCATGCAGGCACCCGAGACGTGGATCGGCGACTGGCCGACCAATGCCCGCTGGCACGAAAATGGACAGGCCCTCTATTTCAACTGGAACCCAGGCGGGGATTTTCCCAGTGATTCGCTCTACAAAGTGTCGCGCAGCGGCGGCGCCCCCCAAAAAGTGTCCCCGGCGGAGCGACGGTCCAACCCCCCCACGTTCGACGGCTGGCACCACGGCGAGCACGTCTACACCGACGACTTTTCCCGGAAGGTTTACGCCGCCGACGGCGACCTGTACCTCTACAACCGCGAAACGGACACCCAGACGCGGCTCACCGACACCCCGGCCCGCGAAGGCAATCCGCGGTTCGGCCTGGAGGAGGACCGGGTGTTGTTCGAGCGGGACGACAACCTGTTTTCTGTCCACCTCAGCACCGGCCAGATTCGGCAACTGACCGACGTGCAGTCCGGGCGCGAACCGCAAGAAGACGCGCCGTCCCCCCGCGAGCGGTTCCTCGAAGAACAGCAACTGGAGCTCTTCGAGACCCTCCGCGCGCGAGACGAGGAGGAAGAGCAGGCCGACGAAGCGCGAGAGCGAGACCGCGAGGCCGACGACCCGCCGCCCCCCTTCTACACCGGAGACGCCGAGGTGAGTGCCCTTCGCATGGACCCGACCGAGCGGTTCGTCACGATCGCGCAGCAGTCCCAGCCGGACGCCGCCGATCCCACGCAGGTCATCGATTACGTCACGGAATCGGGCCACGCCGACGTTCAGCGCGCCCGGCCCAAGGTTGGCATCCCGCCCGGCGACTTTGCGCTGTACGTGCAGGACCTGCAGCGGGACACCACGATTGCGGTCAACCTGCACCAGCTCCCCGGCGCCTACGACGTGCCGGAATACCGACAGGAGCAGGGCGCAGAGCGTGATTCCAGCGAGACGAAGCGGGCCCTTTACAGCTACGGCCCCTACTGGAGCACGGACGGGGACCACGGGGTTCTTGTGGTGCGGGCGGACAACAACAAGGACCGGTGGATCGCCCGTCTTGACCCCGAAACGGGCGATCTTACGCTGCTCGATCGGCAGCACGACACGGCCTGGATTGGGGGGCCCGGCATCAGCGCATACGGCGGGCCCGGGAACGTGGGGTGGATGCCCGACGGAGAGCACTTTTACTTCCAGAGCGAGGCCACCGGCTACAGCCACCTCTACACCGTCGATGTCGAAACCGGCGAGACCACCCAACTCACGAGCGGGGACTTCGAGGTGCTCGACGCGCGGCTGTCGCAGGACGGCTCAACGTGGACGCTGACCACCAACCGGCACTCGCCGCACCAGCAGCACGTGGAGCGAATGCCCGCTGACGGTGGCGACATCACGCGCCTCACCCAGATGGCGGGCACCCACGACGCCGCCCTGAGTCCCGATGGGGAGCGCCTCGCCACGCTCTACTCTACCACCAACCAGCCCGCCGACCTCTACCTCAAAGACGCCACGGCGGACGCGGACCCGGTCCGCATTACCACGTCTCCCACCGACGAGTGGGCCGCCTACGACTGGCGCATGCCGGAACTCACCCGCTTTGAGGCCTCGGACGGGGTGGAGGTGCCCGCCCACGTCTTTCGGCCCGGCAATCCGAACGGCGCGGCCGTGTTCTTCGTCCACGGCGCCGGCTATCTGCAAAACGTCCTCAAAGACTTTCCGCCGTACTTCCGCGAGTACATGTTCCACAACATGCTCACGGACCTCGGCTACACGGTGGTCGACGTGGACTACCGCGGGTCGGCGGGCTACGGGCGCGACTGGCGCACGGCCGTCTACCGCCACATGGGGGGGCGCGACCTGCAAGACTACGTTGACGCCGCCAAGTGGGTGGGGGACACCTACGGCATTCCCGCCGAGCGTCGGTTCATCTACGGCGGCTCGTACGGCGGCTTCATGACCCTGATGGCCCTCTTCACCGAACCGGAGCACTTCGGTGGCGGGGCGGCGCTCCGCTCGGTCACCGATTGGGCCCACTACAACGACGTCTACACGTCCAACATCCTGAACACCCCGCAAACCGACTCCCTCGCCTACGCCCGCTCCTCCCCCATCTACCACGCGGAGGGGCTGGAGGACCCGCTCCTCATGCCCCACGGCCTCGTCGATACGAACGTGCAGCCGCAGGACATCTTCCGGCTCACCCAGCGCCTCATCGAGCTCGGCAAGGAGAACTGGGAGCTGGCGATCTATCCAGTGGAGGGGCACGGCTTTGAGGAGCCGTCGAGCTGGACGGACGAGTACCGGCGCATTTTCGAACTCATTCAGGAGAGCGTCGGGCCGGCCCGGCCTCAGAACTGAAGCGTGAGGGCCAGGCCCGTCGGCGCGGGGTGCACGGACAGCTGCACGCCCGCGTCGAGGAGCGACGACAGGCGGCCCCGCGACGCCCAGAACGCGATGCCGTCCAGCACGAGCAGCCCGGCCCCCTGCAGGATGAGGGAGGTGCCGAAGCCGCGCCACCGGCCGACGGTGTCGATGCCGTAGTAGCTCGCCCCGAGCATGGTGGCGCCGACGGCCGAGTACGCAACGTTCAGCCCGAGGTTGAGGAGCAGCACGTCGTGAAACTGTCGCTCCGCCGCCAGCAAGGGGCCGGCCTCCGCCGGCGGGGGCCCGGACGCCAGAAGCCCCCCGGCGGCAATGCCGGCGTTCACGAGCCCCCACCCCGCCGACATGGCCCCAAAGTGCCATCGGGTCGACTGGGCCGAGCGGGACGACGCCCAGACCAGCGCCAGTCCCCCCAGCGCGTTGACGCCCCCCCACGCCCCAACCCGCCACAGATGCGCGCGCCGGGCGTCTCCGAACTGCGCCGACTGGACCTGGGCCAACGAGTCGTGGGACGCCCCCCTGGACTGTCCCAGGGCTTTTGTGTCGAGCCCCCCCAGCAAGAGCAAAGCCCCCAGGACAGCAGCGATTGCAGAAGGCGGAACGGACGCGGGCGGTTTGATAGAAGTCACGACGGCACGGAGAAACTTGTGGGAAGCGGGAGCACGTCAACGGACTGTCTGCATGGCCCACGGGTCCATCGGTCCCAAACACATTTCTCGAATCCACCAATTCGGGGCCGGCACCTTCGCGGTGAAGGGACGGGTTCTCCAGGGATGCCTGCCTGCGAGGCCGTGGGCACCGGAACAGGGAAATGCCCTGTTTGGTAGGCATGACCACGAATCGAGAGGTCTGCAGAAAGGCTCATCCGTATTTTCCTTCTATGCCCGATATTGCCTCCCCGACGTCGGATACCTCTTCCCAGGACGCCCCAATCCAAATCAGTCCGAACGCGGCGCGCGAGATCCGAAAGATCATCAACAAGAAGAACATTCCGGACGGCTATGGGCTCCGCGTAGGCGTGAAAGGCGGCGGCTGTTCGGGGATGAGCTACGTGCTCGGGTTCGACAAGGAGCGCGAGAAGGACAAGGTGTTTAATCTCGACGGGATCACCGTCTACATGGACAAGCGACACGGGCTCTACCTGATGGGGACCACCATCAACTATCACGACGGGCTCGACGCGCGGGGCTTTACCTTCGAGAACCCCAACGCGACCGAGACGTGCGGCTGCGGCGCCAGCTTTGCGGCCTAGTCCCCGCCTTCCTTCGCGCACTGCCCCTTGACGATCCCCGGGCTCGGCCCCTAACGCCCGTCTGGCGTCACACCATCGTGCCCGACCGCTTCGTCAATCTTGTAACGCTCCTGCACTAGTTCGCCTCCCAATATGCAGGCGGATCGGGGAGGGGAACAGAATGCGCAGATGCCTGGTTACTGCTTGCACCACGTGCTTCACGCATGGGGTCGTCCTTCGAGGGACGGGCGCTTCGATGTCTCCTCGTTGCATCCCCGTTCGTGTAGGGCGCCGACGCGGCGCTTTTGATCGTTCAACCCATCTGGTATGGAAGGCAATTTCTCGAATCGCGTCCGGGACGTTATTTCCTACAGCCGCGAAGAGGCGGTCCGACTCGGGCACGACTACATCGGTACGGAGCACCTCCTGCTCGGGCTCATCCGGGAGGGCGACGGAATCGCGGTGAAGATCCTCCGCAACCTCGGGTGCGATCTGTTGGAGCTCAAGGAGGCCGTGGAGGACACGGTCCGAAGCACCAGCAGCTCCACCTCGGTGGGGAACATCCCCCTTACCAAGCAGGCCGAGAAGGTGCTCAAGATCACGTACCTGGAGGCGAAGCTTTACAAGAGCGACGTCATTGGGACGGAGCACCTCCTCCTGAGCCTGCTCCGGGACGATGAGAACATCGCCGCGCAAATTCTCCAACAAGGCTTTTCAGTAACGTACGACGCCGTGAGAAACGAGCTAGACTCCATTATCAGTGGCAAGGCTTCTTCCTCTTCCAGCGGCAGCGGTGGATCCGGCGGCCGTCTCTCCTCCGGCTACGGGCAGGAGAGCAGCGAGTCGGAGAACAGCAACACGCCGGTCCTGGACAACTTCGGCCGGGACCTGACGGAGCTAGCGGAGGAGGACGAACTCGATCCCATCATCGGGCGCGAGGAAGAGATCAAGCGTGTCGCCCAGATCCTGAGCCGACGCAAGAAGAACAACCCGGTTCTCATTGGGGAGCCGGGCGTCGGGAAAACCGCCATCGCGGAGGGGCTTGCCGCGCGGATCGTGGATCGCAAGGTCAGCCGCGTGCTCTACGACAAGCGCATCGTCACGCTCGACCTTGCCTCCCTTGTGGCCGGCACCAAGTACCGGGGCCAGTTCGAGGAGCGGATGAAGGCCGTGATGAAGGAGCTGGAGGACAACGACGACATCATCCTCTTCATCGACGAAATCCACACCATCGTCGGGGCCGGCGGGGCGTCCGGCAGCCTGGACGCGTCGAACATGTTCAAGCCCGCGCTCGCCCGCGGCGACCTGCAGTGCATCGGGGCGACCACGCTGGACGAGTACCGCCAAAACATTGAGGGCGACGGCGCACTCGACCGCCGCTTCCAGAAAATTATCGTCGACCCGTCGACGCCCGAGGAGACGGTCAACATCCTCTCGAACATCAAGTCCTACTACGAGGACCACCATAACGTCCGCTTCTCCGAAGAGGCGATCGACCTGGCGGTCCAGTTGAGCGACCGCTACATCACCGATCGCTTCCTGCCGGACAAGGCCATCGACGTGATGGACGAGGCCGGCGCGCGGGTTCACCTCTCCAACATCGAGGTCCCGCCCGAAATTCTGGAGCTCGAGGAGCAGATCGAGGACGTCCAGGAGGAGAAAAACCAGGTCGTCAAGAGCCAGCGGTTCGAAGAGGCGGCCCGCCTCCGCGACAAGGAGAAGACGCTCCAGGAGGAGCTGGAGGAGGCCAAGCAGCAGTGGCACGAGCAGGCCGAGACCGAGGTCCACGACGTCACCTCGGAGGAGATCGCCGAAGTGGTGGCCATGATGACGGGCATCCCGGTTGACAAGATCAGCGAGCCGGAGCAGCAGAAGCTCCTCAAGATGGAGGAGTCGCTCAAGGAGCACGTGGTGGGACAGGACGAAGCCATCGAGAAGCTGTCGAAGGCCATCCGTCGCACCCGTGCCGGCCTGAAGGACCCGGAGAAGCCCATTGGCTCCTTCATTTTCCTCGGGCCCACCGGCGTCGGCAAGACCGAGCTGGCCAAGGTTCTCACCGAGTACCTCTTCGACTCTCAAGAGTCGCTCATCCGAATCGACATGAGCGAGTACATGGAGAAGTTCTCCGTCAGCCGACTCGTGGGGGCCCCGCCGGGATACGTGGGCCACGAGGAGGGCGGCCAGCTGACCGAGAAGGTGCGCCGAAAGCCGTACTCCGTCGTCCTGCTCGATGAGATTGAGAAGGCCCACCCGGATGTCTCCAACATCCTCCTGCAGGTGTTGGATGATGGGATCCTGACCGACGGCATGGGGCGGGAGGTTGACTTCCGCAATACGATCCTCATCATGACCTCTAACATTGGCACGCAGGACATCAAGTCCTTCGGCCAGGGGATTGGATTCGACCAGACGGACGGGGAAGACATGGACTACACGTCCATGAAGTCCACCGTTCAGGACGCCCTCAAGAACGTCTTCAACCCGGAGTTCCTGAACCGGCTCGACGACGTGATCGTCTTCAACCCGCTCAACAAGGAGAACATCTTCGACATCATCGACATCATGTCGGAGGATCTCTTCGAGCGGGCCGAGGAGCTGGGCCTCGACCTCGAGTTTGACGAGGCCGCCAAGGAATTCCTAACGGACCGCGGGTTCGACCAGAAGTACGGCGCCCGGCCGCTCCGCAGGGCCCTTCAGAAGTACGTGCAGGACCCGATGGCCGAAGACATCCTCCACGACGAGATCACGGAGGGCGACACGGTCCTTATCACGCACGACGGCGAATCGGAGGAGCTGTCCTTCGAGGTTGAGGAGGGCGAGGCCCCGACGGAGGAGGCCCCGGCAGACGCAAACGGAGAGGCCAGCAGCGTCTCCGCCGAGGAGGTTGCCGAGGGCGCGTCCACCGACGAGAACGGATCCGGGGAGGAGCCCTCAACAGCCTCCGACGAGGAGTAGCCGTTCTCCTGCAAAGCCCCCCTTCCCCTCCGTTCGGCAGCACCGGGCGGAGGGGTTTTTGTGTTTGCAGGGAGTTGAAGCAGGCCCTCACGTCACGATTCTCGGATCCAATCCGGCCCGGGGCGAAAACGCTACGCCTACGCCTCCTCCCCGGTCGCCCGAAGGCGGACCGTGTGGATGCGTCCCGTGGTGTCTCGACCGGTCTCGGCCACGGGCACGGACGCGGCAAACGGCGGGCCGTCGCTCACGAACGTGTGGAAGGCCCCCTTCTCGCCACAGGGGTCGACCGCATCGGGCAGGTCCTCCAAAAACGAATCGTCGTAGGCCCGCCCCACGAAGGAGGAATCGAGCTGGGTGGTGTCGACGGCGGTCACGACGGCCCGGTAGCCCCGCGTCGAGAAGCGCTGGGCCAGCCACGTCGTGTCGCGTCCCCACAGCGGGAACAGGGCCGTGGCCCCCACCGACTCGATCAGCGCTTCGCGGTAGGCGCGCACATCATCGAGGAACAGGTCCCCCGCGACGACGGTCGAGAACCCGTCCTCCAGGAGGGGCGTCAGGGCCGCCTCCAGACGCGCCTCGTACACCTCATTCGGGGGCTGGGGCGGCACCCGCATGACATGGAGCGGAAGATTGAGCGCGTCGGCCTGTCGTTCGACGAGGGACAGTGGGGTGCCGTGCATCGTGACGCGCTCCTCGTGCGCCGTCACCGTTGTGAGCAACGCCCCCACCCGCCGGGGCGACTGGCTGTGAAGCACGTCGAGGGCCAGCATTGCATCCTTGCCCCCACTCCACATCAGCACGAGGCCGTCCTGCGAACGGGGAAGCGCCATGGCATGAAAGGCGGTTGGAAGGAGACTGCGTTGGGGGGGCTGCTACGCGTCGGCGATGTCGTCGCCGTCGACCAGGGACCGACCGAAGGACTTCACGGCGCAGACCGGACACGGGGCCTGCCGAAGCACCTTTTCCGCCACGCTGCCCGTCAACATATGCTCCAGCCCCGTCCGACCGTGGGTTCCGAGGGTGATGAAGGCCGCCCCGCCCTCCCGCGCCGCGTCCAGAATTTCGGCGGCCGGATGCCCCCCACGCACATCGAGCGTGACCTCAAGTCTCGTCGTCCGGAGCGACTCGGCCTCCCCCTCGAGCACCGTCTCGGCCCGGTCAAACAGGACGCCCGGGTCGGGCGGCGAGCCGTATACCCCGTAGGCATCGGGCAGGCCCGTCACCTCCACGACGTGGAAAAGCCTGAGGGCCATGCCGTACACGAGGGCAATCGCCCGGGCGTGGGCCATGACCCGAAATCGGTGCTCCGAAACGTCGACCGGAACCAACAGGGTGCTGCCTTCCAGGCCTTCGGGGGCAGTCGCCCCCCGGCCCACCGTCACCACGGGGCACGGGGCCTTGCGAACCACCTCCTCCGCCACGCTTCCCAGGAGCAAGCGCCGGACGCCTCGATGGCCGTGGGTGCCCATCACGACCAGATCCATGTCGTACTGGACGACGTAGTTCAGAATGCCGCCCGCCGCGGTCGGGTGGGCGACGGTCCGCTCCCGAACGCGTGGGGCCGGCACCGGCCCCGCCCCCGGTTTTAGTCCGTGCAGGTCCGCTCGGGGACTCGCAGGCTCGACCCCAATCCCCTCGTCGGGATCCACGTCGCACTCCTCGACGGAGATCACATGGAGGGCGGCATCGAGATGGGCGGCAAGGTGCTGGGCGTGGCGGTGGGCCCGCCCCGCACACCCAGACCCATCGGTGGGACACAGAATGCGGTCGACGTGCAACATGGGCACCCGGTCGGGGCCGTGCGACGGGCAGCGCAAAGTCGAATCACGCACCGGCATCCGATTCGGCCGCGTCCGCCGACGGGGCGAAGGTCGTGCCAAACGGCTTCGTTGTCAGAACCGGGCAGTGCACATGTCGGATGATCTTCTCGGCCACACTTCCGAGCAGAAAGCGATCCAGCCCCGTGCGGCCGTGGGTCGACATGGCCACGAGGTCCACCGACTCAGCGTCTACAAACTCCGCGATGTCCGGCGCTGCGTTCCCGACCGTGACGTGCGGTCGGATTGCCCGCTCCGGCCCGCCGGTGTCGGCGACGAAGGCCTCCAGGCGGTCCATCATCTTCTGCTCAATGTCCGGCTCCATGTCGTAAATGGACTGCACCCCGCCGGTATAGAAAGCCGGCTGAATGCGCTCGGCCACGACGTGCAGAACGTCGATCGACGCGTCGTAAAGGGCCGCCCATTCCTTCGCGGTGCGGAGGGCCTCGCGGGACGGTTCAGAAAAGTCAACGGGGACCAGAATCCGATCGACAATCCGGGGGTGGACTTCAGTCTGCTCCTCGGCGTCGCCACGGACCGTCAACACCGGTTGATCGGACCGGCGCACCACCTCCTCGGCCACACTACCCAGTAGGATGCGACTCGGGCCGCGGCGCCCATGGGTCCCGAGGGCGATGAGATCCACGCCCGTCTCCGCCGCGTAACTCAGGATTGCGGGGCCGGCCGACACGTCACGTCGCTCGATCTCCTTGATGGCCACCGCGTCGAGGGCGTCCGTCGAAACGGTGCTTTCCTGCCGCACTTCGTCCCGAAATCGGGGAATGTCGTGCCCTGGCGAGCGGCCGCCGCCCTCCGCGTCCGGGGTGGAGGCCTCGTGGAGGACCTCGGCGTGCAGGACATGAAGCGTGGCGCCGGTCCGCGCGGCCACGTCCAGGGCGTACCGGACGGCCCGATTGGAGACCGACGAGAAGTCGCGGGCGACCAGCAGGTCATTAATTTCGAGCATGGGGAGGGAAGTGAGTCTAAGGAAGTGAGTCTAAGTGAGAAAGGATGCCGGGGACGTATGCCCCACAGTTTTGTAGGTGCAAATGTATCTTCTGCCACCGGCAATGTCTACACGGGAAGCCTTGACGACCGGGCACGGCCATTTGGAAGACAGCCGTGGGGCGGTCCCCCACGGCCGCTTTTCCTCCAGCCCCCTCCGGCCTGCACAACGCCCCGAACGACGGCGGCGTCCCCAGTGCGGTGAGGGCCTTCCTGGAGGTGCACGTCTACGGCCTCCACAGACGCAAGGCGCTCGCCCGCGAAGGCCCGACGCACCTGGTACCATCCGGTCCGCCCGGCTCGGCCCCATGCGGTGGTAGGGAATGCGGTGGTAGGGAATGCGGTGGTAGGGACCCGTCAGGTGAGCCGGCCGAAGCCACTCGGCAAGCAGCCAACCGCCGGAACGGACACTGGTTTTCAGCAAGCGGCACAAATGAAGACGCTCGTCGGGAAGCAACTGCAGGAACGTGACGACGGCCGCGTCCCACTGCCGATCGGGCCGCCCGGTGCGCACGTCGGCCCGAACGGTGTCGAGCCGGAGGTGCTCGGCCTCCGCCCGCTCCTGCGCCGTTTTCAGGGCCGCCTCCGAAAAATCGACGGCGGTCACGCGATGCCCGTGCTCCCGGGCCAGCCAGGCCGCCGTGCGCCCCTCCCCCGCCCCCAGCTCCACAACCGCGCTCTCGGGGGGCAGGCGGTGGGCCGCTGCCTTCACGAAGGCATTCGGCCACGCCCCGAAGAGATGTCGGTCCTGCTCGTAGCGGACGTCCCAGAAATCGGGCCGGCTGCTCGGGCGTGGCGAATCGGACACAAGGAAACGGAGACCAGTGACGAGGTGAATGACTCAGGAGGAGGGTCGCGCCCGTCCGTTCCCGCGGGCCGAGCCGAGCGCCGTCTGGTCCGCCAGCGCCTCCGCCTCCTCGATGAGGGCCTCGATATGCGAGAGCCCGTCGGTCCAGAAGTCTTCGTCTTCCAGGTCCACCCCCATTTGCCCCACCAACTCGTGGGGCCAGTCGGCCCCGCCCGCCCGGAGGAGATCCAGGTAGCGATCGGCGAAGCCCCCGTCGGACGACTCGTACCGGGCGTACAGGGCCAGCACCAACAGTTCGCCGAACGCGTAGGCGTACACGTAGCCCGGCGTGTGCAGGAAGTGCGGGACGTAGCTCCACCAGTGTTGGTAGTGCTCGCCAAGGGTCACGCTTCCCTCGAACATGGCTCGCTGCGTCTCCATCCAGTGCTCCGCGAACTGGTCGGCCTGAAGCTCCCCCTGATTCCGACGGGTCGTGTGGATCCGGTGCTCAAACCGATTCATGGCCACCTGCCGAAAGACCGTCGCGAGCGTGTCGTCGATCTTGGCAACCAGGAGGGCGAGTCGGTTGGCCGGGTCCTCCTCGTTGCGCATCAGGCGCTGAAAGACGAGCATCTCGCCAAAGACGGAGGCCATCTCGGCAGTCGTAAGGGGGGTGCCGTGGTGAAAAATGGACTGCTCGCGGGCCAGGGACTGGTGCACGCCGTGGCCCAACTCGTGGGCGAGGGTCTGCACGTCGCGGGGCTTGCCCGTATAGTTGAGGAGCACGTAGGGGTGGGCGCTCGGCACCGTCCCGTGGCTGAAGGCGCCGCTGCGCTTGCCCGGGACGAGGGCAGCGTCGATCCAGTCGCCCTCGAAGAACTGGCGGGCGACCTGTGCCATCGTCGGGTGGAAGTCCCCGTACGCCTCCAGGACGAGGGCCCGCGCATCGCCCC
The DNA here is from genome assembly GCF_947077775.1 of Salinibacter pepae. Taxonomy (NCBI): domain Bacteria; kingdom Pseudomonadati; phylum Rhodothermota; class Rhodothermia; order Rhodothermales; family Salinibacteraceae; genus Salinibacter; species Salinibacter pepae. The sequence continues at coordinate 3,514,688 of NZ_CAMTTE010000001.1, read as the reverse complement.
ACTCGTAGGTGGAGTCCGCCTCGCGGATGGGCGCGTAGCGGTCGTAGTCGTAGAGCTCGTCGACGTCTAGGAGCTGCTTTTTGAGGCGGTAGAACCGCGCTACCAGGTCGTATCGACCGGTGACGGCCTCGATGAGCGTATCGACCGTCTCGTCGTCCACCTCGTTCGCGAGGTTTCGCTGTTCGAGCCAGTGGTCGTATTCGCGGAGCCGATCGGTGGAGGCCTTGTCCGCCAGGAGCGTGTTGAAGACGTACGTGAGGGTGCGGAGGTGGTCTTTCAGTCCGTCCGTGAAGGCGTGCGCCGCCTCCCGCCGAACGGTGCGATCAGGGTCGTAGAGTTTCGAGAGGGTCTGTTCCTGGGGAAGCGACTCGCCGTCGAGCTCGAACCGCGCCGCGCCGAGGGTCTCGTCGAAGAAGCGCGTCCAGGCGTTCTTGCCGGTAATGCTCTTTTCCGAGAGCACCTTCTCCTCCGCTTCACTCAGGACATGCTCCTTGCGCTGATATTCGGTCTCGAGGTAGTGGCGGTAGTCGTCGAGGGCCTCGTGGCCGAGGAGGTCCTCCACGCGCTCCGGGTCGAGGGCCACCCATTCGGTGTCGAAGAAGACGAGACGTTGCTGGATGCGGTCCACCGTCTCTTGCACCGACTGCCGGAGGGCCCCTCGCTCGGCGTCGTTGGTGTCGGCGGTCCAGGACAGGTGCGCGTAGGCGTGTGCCCGGCCGAGCCGGTCCTGAAGGGCCCCAAGCGTGTCCAGGGCCTCAGACAAGGCTTCGGGTCCTAACTCTCCAATCCGTCCTCGGTACTGCTCGGCGAAGGCCGTCGCGTCGGCCTCCAGTGACGCAAGGTCCTCTTCGAGGGCATCCGGGTCGGCGTACAGGTCGTCGAGGGCCCACCGCACGTCGTTGGCCCCGGTGTCCGGCGTTTCCATAAGCGTGCATGCATTGAATGAGCAAGAGAATGCAGGGCCCGCCCCGACCGAGTCGACCGTCTCGGGCCCGACCAAACGGTATTGACCGATTGTTCACCCCCGCCCGTGTATCACGGTCCCCGCGTCGTGGTACAGATGGAACGAGCCGTTTGTACCATTGACGCATCACGTGCAGTGTCCGATTCTTCCTTCCGTCCCCTCTCCACCGACGCCAGTTGGGCCGAGGCCCGATCCGCGTCCAAAACCCAGCCGGTGCTCGTGTTCAAGCACAGCTCGGCCTGTCCGGTGAGCGCCAAGGCCGAGACGCAACTGCAGCCCCTGGCCGAGGACAGTGCCCTGCCCGTCTACAGGCTCGTCGTGCAGGAGAGTCGGGCCCTGTCCGACGAGATCGCGGAGGCCCTGGACATCCGACACGAGACGCCGCAGGTCATCGTCCTCGACGATGAGGCCCCGGTCTTTGACGCGTCTCACTTCGACGTTACGGCCGATGCCGTCCGCGAGGCCGTCCAGTCTGCGCCTTCTTCCACCAACTAACGCCCCTTATGCGTCGCCTCTTGACCCTCGCCTGCACCGTCGGACTGCTCGTTTTGCTGACCGCATGTGGGGGGGACGATACAGCCGAGACGAGCGACCAGGCCGCGCCGTCCGCATCCGCGTCGCGCGGCCCCATTCCCGGAAAGGTGCGGGACGTGGGGCCCAAGCCGGTGCCCGCACTCACACTGGAAACGCTCGACGGGGCATCCATCGACCTCGAAGCCCGGGACGGCGAACTGCTGCTCGTCAATTTTTGGGCCACCTGGTGCGCGCCGTGCCGGGAGGAGATTCCGGACCTCAAGAGCCTGCACACAGACTTTGAGAACCTCACGGTCATCGGCGTCGCACTGGACCGCAAGGGCCGCGAGGTGGTGAAGCCGTTTGCGCAGAAGCTTGAGATCAGCTACCCGATTGTCATAGACAAGTCGGGCGCCGCCGAGGCGGCGTTCGGCCCCATTCCCGGCCTTCCGACCACGATTCTGGTAACCCCGGACGGACAGGTCACCAAGCGGGTCGTCGGCATTTTCCCCACCGAGGAGATGCGCCCGACCCTCAAGGCGATGCTCTCCGGCGAGGCGTAATCGGCAGCGTCATTCGTCGTCCTCTTCTTCCTCCACACGCTCCCGCCTCATCAGGTAGTCTTCGAGGCTGCCCACGACGACTCGCGTCTCTTCATCGACCTCCACGTCTTCGACGTCCCCGGCCCGAATCAGCTTTTTGATTTTCTTCCGGTCAATCTGCTTGAGAATGCGCCGCGCCTCGGTGCGGCTCACGACATCCTCTCGGTAGTCGGCAGCAAAGTCCTCGAGGAAGTCGAGGGTCTCGTCCGTGAGGTCGATCATCCGAATCTCCTCGTTGGCGTCGGAGAGGGACCAGTAGAGGTCCGCGTCGATCAGGTGGCGATCGGTCCAGCGGACCAGGGTCTGCTTCGAGAGCTGGAGGTGCTCGGAAAGCTCGTCGAGCGGCATCGTCTTCGGCTGCCGCGACGTCGCGGGTCGGTCAGGCACAATATGCATCCGGTGACATTTAGAAAAAGGGAGGCCTACATTGGACATAGAAGGGCCTCTTTTGTTCCTCCGTGTTCGTGCCCTGCCTGTCGTTGATCGTGCCATTTCCCCCTCCTGACGATGCCCCCCGCTCGCTCCAAAGAGGACTGGACGTCTCTGCTTGCTCCCCTCCTCTCGACCTCGGTGCAGGCCGCCAACGAGCGGCTCATGCAGACCGAGGAGATCCGACAGTGGCTCCGGGAGGCCTCGACGAAGGCGGCCGAGGGCATGAGTCGGCGCCCGGACATGCGCGGCGAGATGCGCGGGTACGCGGAGCTGAAGGGGGCCTTCGAGGAGCGCTTTCCTACCCTCCTCGACGCCGTCGAGGAGCTGACGGGGGGATGCGGGACGATCGACCTCGACTGGACGCCCATGAACCCCACCATGAGTCGCGTTGAGGTCGACTTTCACCGCGAGCTTGCCGTAGACCTGTTCACGCGGCTGGAGGCGCCGTCCCCCGACGCCGCACGGGCGGCCCTGCATGCCGTCGAGGAGGCCCTTCCGGACGGCACCCCGTTTCCGAACCGGCCCAACACGGTCACCGGCCTGGTCGCCCACGACGGCTCGTGCCTGGGGGTGCGGGTGCGAGAGCACCTGGGCAACGAACAGGGCGGTCGGTACCGCACCGTTGCGCTCCTGCCGGACGACCGGAACGACCTTGAGAATCTGTCGATGCAGGACGCCGCGCCGCGCCTTCTTCAATTGTTGGCACCTGCCGATTCGTCTTCGGGCACCTGACGCGGGGCGGCGCCGGGCGTGCCGGCCCCCCGGTCGACCTCCCCAACCCCCTGAATCGTCCACGCCTGTTCCCCCTCCTCGTCCGCGAACCAGAAGGTCGCCCCCACTTGCAAAAACTCGCTTAGGAACCGCACGAGCGTTTCGGGGGAGACATTGGCGGGGACCTCGTCGCTGACCAGCGTGAGCCGGTCCCTGCGGACCTGAAAGTAGCCAAGGGCAAACGGCAGGGGGCCGTCGGTCTTTGTGCTCAGGGCCTCCTGATACACCTGGCTTTCCGCCCGCAGCGACTGGACGAGTTCGACGGTCAGCCAGTCTTTTTCCCGTCCGCCGATGAGGCCGTGGTGCCGCCGCTCAAACAGCTTCCGCACGAGGCCCTCCAGCGCCTCGCGCTTCTCGGGACGGACAACGGCATCTTCGACGCGACAACGATAGCGGTCGGGCATGGCGACCTCGTAACGGGTGGGCAAAGGCGGCGGCAAGGCACGGCTCAGGAGGGGGACAGCGCCGTACAGGGGGCCCTCTTTCACGTTCCTCTTCCACAGCGAATGCTCCCTGCTTCATGGACTCCGTGACACAGATTACACTGGGCGCCGCGGTGGGCGAGGCCACGGCAGGCCGCGAGGCCGGCCTCAAAGCGCCGCTGTGGGGCGCGGCCTTTGGGCTGCTGCCCGACCTGGACGTGCTCGCCAACCCGTTTCTGACCGAACTCCAGGCCCTCACCATGCACCGGAGCGTAACACACTCCCTGGTGTTTGTCGCCCTGGTCAGTGCCTGTGCGGCGTACGGACTGCGGCGCTTTCACCGAGACGTCCCGGTCTCCATGGGGCGATGGGGAGCGCTGGTGGCCCTCACGCTCGGAACACACGTGGGCCTGGACTGCCTCACAACGTACGGCACGCAGGTCTTCTGGCCCTTCAGCAACTACCCTGTCGTCCACGGGGCCGTCTTTATCATCGACCCGCTGTACACCGTCCCATTGGCCGCAGGGCTGCTCGTGTCCCTCCGATGGAACGCCACGGCATCGGCGCGGCGCTGGGCGAACTACGCGGGCCTCGCGTTGAGCTCCGCGTACCTCGTCTTCACCGTCGTCAACAAGGAATACGTCAGGCTGGTCTTCGACGAGGCCCTCTCGGAGACGGCCCCCCACTACGAACGCCTCTTCACGTCCCCCACCCCGTTCAACAACCTCCTTTGGCAGGGCGTCGCGGAGACCGAGGACGGCTACTACGTCGGGGACTACTCGCTGCTGGACCCGGATCGGGCCGTCAACTTCCAGTACGTTCCCAAGAAGCACGACCTTCTGGCCGACCGGTGGAGCAATCCCGTCGTGCGGGACCTGCGCCGGTTCTCTCGGGGCTACTTCGTCGTCCGCCGGGGCGACGGCGCGCTTCGAATTCACGATCTCCGGTTTGGGCGCAGCGATGTCGGCCTCACCGACGACGGCGAGTACCTCTTCACGTACCGGCTGCAGCAGGGACCGGCGGGAACCGTCGTCGGCATTGCACGGCCCGAGCCGCCGTTCGAACTCGACGCCGCCCTCCTCCGCCGGTTTCTCGCCCGTATTCAGGGCCAGTCCGTCGCCTCCCTCCAGTCGGTCCGGTGTGGGGGGCCGTTGCCCGTCTGGCGGATGCGACGCGGGACGAATTGATACTTCCCCCCGTTTCCCAGTACCTTCAGGACACTTTTCACTTACACTCGCCGTCGCGCCCCAACGCCACCATGAACGATCTCCTTTCTCAGTCTCAGGACTATTTGAACGCCGAGACGATTCAGATGCTCGGCTCCTACGTGCTGAGCATTGTGGCCTTTGTCCTCATTCTCGTCGTGGGACGGTACGTAGCGACCAAGGTTCGCGATGTAATTCGGGGCGGTCTCGACAAGCCGAAGGTCGATACGACCCTGACGAAGTTTGCCGGCAACTTCGCGTACTACGCCATCTTCCTGCTAGCGATCTTCGCCGGTCTGGAAACGGTCGGCGTCGAAACGGCCAGCTTCGTCGCCGTTCTGGCCGCCGCCAGCTTCGCGGTGGGCCTCGCCCTGCAGGGCACCCTCGCCAACTTTGCTGCCGGCATCATGCTGCTGATCTTCCGGCCCTTTAAGGTGGACGACTACGTCGAGATTGCCGATGAAACCGGCTTTGTACGCGACATCTCCCTCTTCTTTACGCGACTGACCACCCGGGACAACCGGCTTATCATTGTGCCCAACGGCGACATCTTTGGCTCCACCATCCGCAATATTTTTGCCCACGATGTCGTCCGGGTGGACTGCGACGTGGGCACCGACTACCCGGCGGACATCGACGCCACCCGGGAGGTCCTACTCGAGGCCGCCCGGAACGTTGACGACCGGGTCACAGAGAAGGGCGAACAGGCCGCGCTCACAGCCCTGGGGGGCTCGTCTATCAACTGGCAGGTGCGCGTGTGGGCCACGCCCGACGACTACTTTCGCCTGAAGCAGGAGCTGACCCGGCAGGTCAAGTACAAGCTCGACGAGGCCGAGATCGGCATCCCCTACCCGCAGATGGACGTGCACCTCGACGAGCTCGACGGCAGCGACGAGGCGGCGTAGCCCCGAGGCGGGGCTGGTGTTGGTGTGTTCTTTCCGAAAAGCGGGGCCGGGGAGGAACGTACAGGGGGGCACGCATTTGCAGTGTGTGACCTCTGACATCCCCAACGACCAACCCACACACCCATCTATGCCTACTCGTTCTGCGGACGCAACGTGGACCGGCAACCTGCCCGACGGCAGCGGCACCATGCAGCTTGAAAGCGGGGCCTACGAGGGCGCCTACTCGTTTCGCTCCCGCTTCGAGGACGGAGACGGCTCCAATCCCGAAGAGCTGATTGCCGCCGCCCATGCGGGCTGCTTCTCGATGGCCCTCTCCAACGTCCTGGCTGAGGCCGGGCACGACCCCGAATCGGTCAACACCACGGCGGACGTGACGCTCCAGATGGTCGAGGGGGACCCGACCATCACCGAGATCCACCTGACGACGGAGGCGTCCGTGCCGGGCCTCGACGCGGACACGTTCGACGAGCACGCCGCGGCGGCGAAGGAGGGCTGCCCGGTCTCGAAGGCCCTCGCCGGCACGGAGATCACGCTCGACGCGAGCCTGACGTAGGCTTCAACGCGCTCGGTCAGTACTCTTCTCCGCCCCGGGTCCTCCGTCGAGGACTCGGGGTGTTCGTGTGTCGGTCTACGAGACCACTTGGAGGACGATCTTGCCGGCGTTTGCGTTGTTTTCCATGCGCCGGTGGGCGTCGGCCACCTCGGTCCAGTCGTAGGTCGAGTCGATCACGGGACGGAGCTGCCCATCCACGAACGTGGGCACGATGTCCCCCGCAAACTCATGGGTCAGCTGCACCTTGTAGTCGAGGCTTCGGTCGCGAAGCGTCGAGGTTAAGAGCTGAATGCGTTTGGCCATCAGGGCACGCAGGCTCACCTCCTCGACGGTGCTCCCCCCGAGGGTCGCGAGTTGCACGATGCGGCCGTCCACGGACAGGGCCTCCACGTTCTGGTGAAAGTACGGCGCGCCGATAAAGTCGAGCACGATGTCCACCCCCGCTCCGCCCGTGAGATCGTCGATCCGGGCGGCGAAGTCCTCCGACTCGTAGTCGATGGTGGCCGCCGCCCCCAGATCGCGGCAAAGATCGTGCTTCGGGGCCGAGGCCGTGATGTAGGGGCGCGCGCCGGCCTCCCGCACGAGCTGGATGGCGGCGGTCCCCACGCCACTGGCGCCGGCGTGGACGAGGACGTCGTGGTCGCGCTGCAGCCCCCCAAGCCAGTGCAGGGCCTGGTACGCCGTCAGGAACACCTCCGGAATTGCCGCCGCCGCCCGCATGGAGAGACCCGGCGGGACGGCCATCAGCAGGTCCTTATGGACGACCACCTGCTCGGCGTATCCGCCCCCGGCCAGCAGGCTGAATACGCGGTCCCCTTCGTGCCAGTCGATCACGTCGGGTCCGGTCTCCTGAACGACGCCGGCCATTTCGAGGCCCATGATGGAAGAGGCCCCCTCCGGCGGGGCGTAGTGACCGCGGCGCTGGAACGTATCGGCGCGGTTGAGGGCCGTGGCGTGGACCTGCACACGGACCTCGTCCGCCCCGGGCGTCGGGGTCGGCACCTCGCCGATGGTCATGGCGGACGGGGCGCCGGGGTCGGGAACGCGAACGGCTCGCATGGATGCGCGGATGGGTTGGTTGGCAAATGACGCGTGAGTGCTTTCCTGCAGTGCGGCACGCCCTCCGACGGGTCCGGCGGTGGTGCCCCACGGGGCGCGGCGACCGACGGGCTCGGCGGCCCGGCCGTTCGGCCCTACGCCGACAGCGTCCGGCGCGCCTGTTCGAGGGCCGCGGACGCGAAGAGCTCTTTGTTCAACGTGCGGTCCTCTACGAACTGGTGGCGCCGGGCGTGCCGCCCGGACGCGTCGGCGTACCCGACCCACACGGTGCCCACCGGCTTCTCGGGCGTGCCGCCCGTCGGCCCCGCGATGCCGGTGGTCGACACGCCCACCGTGGTGCCGAGCGCCGCCCGCACCCCCTCGGCCATCTGGACGGCGACCGCCTCGCTCACGGCGCCGTGCTCACGGATCGCCGCCTCGTCCACGCCCAGGATGGTTTTCTTTGCGGAATTGGCGTAGGCGACCACGCTTCCCAGGTAGTAGTCGGACGACCCGGCGACCCCCGTCAACCGGTGCCCAATGAGCCCGCCCGTCGCGCTCTCCGCACTGGCAATTGTGGCGTCGCGGGTCCGCAGTGCCTCCCCCAGCACCGCTTCCAGGGTCACATCGCCGGTGCCGATGATGTCGTCTCCCGCACGCTCCCGGATTGCCGCCTCCACCGTATCCAGGCGCGCACCCGCCGTCGTCTGCCGGGCGTCGGCCGAGAGGCGCAGGCGCACCCCGCTCGTGGAGGGCAGGTACGCCAGGGACACGTCGTCCCCCAGCACGTCGGACAGGTCGCCCAGCTTCTCCTGCAGGGCCGTCTCCCCGATCCCCGCCGTCACGAGGGTTCGGTGGCGCACCTCGCCCACGCCCGACTGCTCTTCGAGCCGCGGCTGGACCGAGGCCTCGAAGATGGCGGTCATCTCTTCCGGGATCCCGGGCAACAGCACGATCAGCCGCCCGTCTGGGGCCTCGTACCACAACCCCACGGCGGCGCCAACCGGATTGTCGAGCGTCTCAAAGCCCTGGGGCCGCTGGGCAAGGGCCGGGGCGGACGGCGGCACGTCTCGGTTTCGCCGGTCGTAGTACTGGCGAACCCGTTCCAGCACGTCCGGGTCGGTCTGGAGCGGGGCCCCAAAGTAATCGGCGATGACCGTCCGCGTGAGGTCGTCGTGGGTGGGGCCGAGCCCCCCAGTGCAAATGACGAGGCGGGCCGCCTCGTACGCCCGGTCCAGCTCCCGGAAGATCGCCTCGCGGGCGTCCCCGACGGTCACCGTCCGGGTCATGCGGACGCCGAGGCGACTGAGCCTGCCCCCGAGCCAGGCGGCATTCGTATTGGTGGTCTGGCCAATCAACAGTTCGTCGCCGATGGTCAGGAGTTGTGCCTTCATCAAGGGGGAAAAGCAACCAGAAGAGAGCGGAAACAAGGGGCGTCCCCAGTCCGGCCGGTGCGGGAGTCAGCCGGGGGTGCGCGCACGCCGGCTCAGCCGCCGTGTTCGTGCGACCAGGCCTCGGGGTCGGCCTGCCAGTCGTTAAGGAGCGCCTCGGCGTCTGCCGAGAGGGAGTGCTGGCGGCGCGCCACGTCCAGCAGCACGGGAAACGTCGTCAGCACGTGGCAGGGCACGCCGGCCTCCCGAAAGGCCGTGGCGGCGGCGTCCAGCCCGTACGAGAAGATGGCCAGTACGGCCGAGACATTGGCCCCAGTCTCGCGAACGGCCGCCGCCGCGTTCAACGCGGATCGGCCCGTCGAGATGAGATCCTCCACGACGACAACCTCATCCCCTCCCCCCGGCCGTGCCCCCTCGATGCGCCGCCCCTGGCCGTGCCCTTTGGCCGAGTCACGGACGTACGCCATCGGTGCCTCGATCCGGTCGGCCAGCCAGGCCGCGTGGGGGATGCCGGCCGTGGCCGTGCCCGCCACGGTGAGCGAGGCCCCGTCGTCCCCCCGTACAACCTCCGCAAACCCGTCCGCAATGCGTCCGCGAACGGACGGATGGGCCAGGGTCTGCCGGTTGTCGCAGTAGATGGGCGCCGCGAGGCCCGAGGACCACGTGAACGGGTCGTGCGGGCGGAGCGAGACGGCATCAATGCTCAGCAGGGCATCCGCGAGGGCGCGGGCCCGCTCAGCCGACGATGGAGCGAAGAGGTCTTGGGACATCACGGACGACAGCAGTCAGTCGAGGGCGCGAGTGCGGCATGGAGCGCTACTCCAGTTCCCCCTTCTCTTCCACCGGCGCCACCACGTACAGCGCGCCCGTGGCCAGCGTAAACCCGACGACGACCGTTAGGGCCAGCCCCGGCAGGCCGCTGTCGTAAAGCAGCCACCGGGCGGCGTCGCGAAGCGGCGGGGAAAAGTGCGTCGCGGCCCGGAGCGTGAGCACGCCGAACAGGAATGCGGCCTGCAGCATCGTCTTCCCCTTCGCCACGCGGTAGGTGTGCAGCGTCTGCCCGGACGCTTCGGCCCACGACCGCAGGACCGTCACGACAACGTCGCGAAGGGCGATGGCCACGACGGCCCACCACGGGACGAGGTCGGGGGCCTCCAGGGCGAGGGCGATGAAGGTCCCCAGAATCAGAATCTTATCCGCCAGGGGGTCGAGGTACTGCCCGAGCCGCGACCGCACGCCGTACCGACGGGCCAACACCCCGTCGTAGTAGTCCGTCAAGGACGCCAGAACGAAGAGCACGACCGCACTCATCTGGCCGGCCGTGCTCGGAACCGACAGGAGCAGGAGCAGCAACGGGGTCACCAGAATCCGACCGACCGTCAGAAGGTTGGGGATGTACCGGAGGGCAGCAGACGTGTACATGACAATCACACGATAAGCACGAGTCGCGGGAATATCTTGGGCCCCCTTCGATATTGGTGAAATTTTGCACGGAAACGGAGGGGAGACGGTTGCCCCCCAAGGACCATGCCTCCGTCCTGCAAACTTTTCAGCGTGCGGGCGTCCCGGTGCCAGTCCTGACGCCCCGCCAGGGGAAATCGACCGGCCCGGCCCTGCCACCCTGTCATTCTGACGGACTGTTTCGGGGGCTTTGCGGCGCGGCATTGTTCTTGAGAAGTATGTCTCGTGGCGATGTAGAGTTGGGGACGCCGAGAGGCGGCCGCCCCTCGCCCCCGACACGCCTTCGACTTTCGAACTGATCCGAACCAACGCACACGTACTCATGGGTAAAGTCATTGGAATCGACCTTGGCACGACGAACTCGGTCGTGGCCGTGATGGAGGGGGACGATCCCGACGTCATCGAAAACGCGGAAGGAGCGCGCACCACGCCGTCCGTCGTGGCCTACAAGGACGACGGCGAGCGCCTCGTGGGCGCCCCGGCGAAGCGTCAGGCCATCACGAATCCCGAGAACACCGTGTCCTCGATCAAGCGGTTCATGGGCCGCTTCTACGACGAGGTCGAGGACGAAATTGAAGAGGTCCCGTACGAGGTCGTCCGCGGCGAGAACGACACGGCGCGCGTCCAGATTGGGGACCGGAAGTACACCCCGCAGGAGATTTCGGCCGTGGTGCTGCAGAAGCTGAAGCAGACGGCCGAGGACTACCTGGGCCAGGAGGTCACCGACGCGGTGATCACCGTGCCGGCCTACTTCAACGACGCGCAGCGGAAGGCCACGCAGGAGGCCGGCGAGATTGCGGGCCTGAACGTGCAGCGCATCATCAACGAGCCGACCGCAGCGTCCCTCGCCTACGGCCTCGACGACGAGAGCGATCAGGTGGTCGCCGTGTACGACCTCGGCGGCGGCACCTTCGACGTCTCCATCCTGGAGCTCGGCGATGGCGTCTTCGAAGTGAATGCCACCTACGGCGACACGCACCTCGGGGGCGACAACTTCGACAAGCGCCTCATCGACCACATTGCCGACGAGTTTGAGCAGGACACCGGCATCGACCTCCGGGACGACCCAATGGCCCTGCAGCGGCTGAAGGAGGCCGCCGAGGAGGCCAAGATTGAGCTGTCGAGCGCCAAGACGACGACGATCAACCTGCCGTTTATTACGGCCACGGACGAGGGGCCGCAGCACCTGAACATGGACCTCAACCGGGCCACCTTCGAGAACCTGATCGAGGACCTGGTCGAAAAGACGGTGCCACAGATGGAGAAGGCCCTCGACGACGCGGGGCATTCCAAGAGCGACGTCGACGAGGTCATCCTGGTTGGCGGATCCACCCGCGTGCCGCTTGTGCAGGAGACCGTCGAGGACTTCTTCGGCAAGCAGGCCAACAAGTCCGTGAACCCGGACGAGGTGGTGTCCCTCGGCGCGGCCGTACAGGGCGGCGTGCTTAGTGGCGACGTCGACGACGTGCTGCTGCTGGACGTGACGCCGCTCAACCTCGGCATCGAGACGCTCGGCGGCGTGATGACGACGCTGATTGAGGAGAACACCACGATCCCGACGAAGGAGAGCGAGGTCTTCTCCACGGCCGCCGACAACCAGACCTCCGTCGAGGTGCACGTCCTGCAGGGCGACCGCGAGATGGCAAAGGACAACCGCACCCTCGGCCGCTTCCACCTGGACGGCATCCCGCCGGCCCCGCGGGGGACGCCGCAAATTGAGGTCACGTTCGACATCAACGCGGACGGCATCCTGAACGTGTCCGCCGAGGACAAGGACACCGGCAAGGAGCAGTCCATCCGCGTGGAGGCGAACAGCGGCCTCTCGGACGAGGAGATCGAGAAGATGAAGGAGGAGGCCGAGCAGCACGCCGAGGAGGACGAGCGCCGCAAGGAGCGCGCCGACACGATCAACGAGGCGAACTCCATGGCCTACTCCGTGGAGCAGGGCCTCGAGGAGTACGGCGACAAGATTCCGGAGGACAAGCGGTCGCCCCTCCAGGACGCCCTCGACTCGCTGAACGAGGAGCTCGAAACGGCCAGCGCCGACGAGGACATCACCGCGCTGGAGGACGCCCTCGAGGAGCTCAACGCGGCGTGGTCCGCCGCCGGCGAGGAGATCCGCGAGGCCCAACAGCAGCAGGCGCAGCAGGGCGCCGCGGCGGGTGCCGGTGCGGCGGGTGCCGGTGCGGCGGCCGGTGCCGGAGGCCCCGCGGGCGGTCCCACGGAGGGACCGACTCCCGGAAACGGCGCCCCCGACTCCGACGAGGAGGACGTCCAGGACGCCGACTACGAAGTGGTAGACGAAGGCGAGGAAGAGTAGATGCGGCCGTTTGGACGCGGGCGGACTCGACGTGCCCGCGTCCCTCTACATCGCCCCGCCCTCCCCGACGATCGCGGGAGCCCGCGGCCATTCAGGCGCCCCGACCGGGCAAGTTCCGGTCGGGGCGTTTTTTATTGTTACATTGCGGGCCAGCCCCTGCGGGACTACAACTGCAGATGCCGCAAGCCTCAGGCCCCGCGGCCGCTCACCGCGTACCGTCGAGCTCGTAGATTGCCCGGGCATTCCGGGTCGTCACCTCGGCGACCGTCTCCAGCGGAAGATCCTTGATCTCGGCGAGCCGCTCGGCAACGTGTCGGACGTAGGCCGGCTCGTTGCGGTCGCCCCGGTTTGGCTCCGGGGCGAGGTACGGGCTGTCGGTCTCCACGACGATGTGGTCGAGCGGCACTTCCTTCACGTACTCGTCGACCTCGCTGTTGGAGAATGTCATGATGCCCCCGACCCCCAGATAGAACCCCAAATTCCAGGCCCGCTCGGCCACGTCGGGCGGATCGACGTAGCAGTGCAGAATCCCGCGCATCTTCTCCGGGACCTCGGCCCGCACGTACTCCTCCTCAAGAATGGCGAGTATGTCCTCCGCGGCGTCGCGGTTGTGAATCACAAGGGGCAGGTCGGCCTCAATGGCCAGGCGGATGTGCTTGCGGAAAAAGCGCTTCTGGCGGTCGTCAAACGACCGGTCCCAGTAGTAGTCCAGCCCGCTCTCCCCCACCGCCACCACACTCGGGTGCGAACACCAGTTCACGACCGCCTCAAAGTCCTCCTCGGTGACCTCTTGGGTCTCCGAGGGATGCAGGGCCGCCATGGCGTAGAGCCCGTCGTACTCCTCACACAGGTCTACCGCCTGCTGGATGGAGGGAACGTCGATGGCGGGCATCACGACGACGTCGACCCCGGCGCCCCAGGCCCGACGCAGAACCGCGTCTCGGTCCCCATCGAACTGGTCGAGGTACAGGTGCGCGTGTGTGTCGATAATCATAGGCTGAAGCGACGACCGAAAGCGAAAGAGGTGGACAAAACGAGCCGATGACGACCGGGAACGAAGTCCCCATTTTGCACCGTAGGAAGACCGGCACTCATCGTCTTGGCACCGTGCGTTAGAACATCAACTGAAGGCCCCACACTGTAAATGCGTTGGTGTAAATTTCACCCGATCCTCCGCCCGGGCACTCGGGGCCTGCTCTGGGCACTAGCCGCCTCAATGCTGGGGCTGATTGCGGGTGGGGCCTCGTCTCCGGCCGCCGCCCAGTCTTCGCCCGACAGCACAGACTGGGTACAGGTGCGCCTGCATCACGGGACGGAGGTTGAGTCTGTTCGCCTGACCCCGAGGCGCCGTTCGCTCTCGGTGCTGCTTCCCAGCAGTGATTCCCGAATCCTCCGGCTGAACCGCGACGAGACCGTGACGCTCGGGCGCCGCCAAGGAGATGTGTATGCCCGGCGCGGGACGGCCAACCTGTACGCCCGGTCGCTTCGCCTCGCGCCGTCCAGGGGGGGCAGCTGGACGCTCGCCCTGCCCTCCGAGTCGACGCGCACGTACACGGGCCGGCTCACCCTTCGGCCCGCCGACTCCAGCACCGGCCTTCAGCTCGTCAACCGCGTGCCCCTGCAGGACTACGTCGCGAGCGTCGTCGCCGCGGAGTACGGCCTCGACGACCGGGCGGGCACCCGTGCCATGGCGGTCGTGGCTCGGACCTACGCCCTCTTCTCCACCAAGCACTTCGATGGGGACTACGACCACGTCGACGGCACGGCCTCTCAGGTGTACCGGGGCAAAGACGTGATCACCGCGGCCGCCCGTCGGGCCGCCCGGGAGACGCGGGGTCAAATTTTGACCTACGACGGGGCCCCGATCCAAGCGGTCTACTTCTCGTCAAGCGGCGGCCACACGGCCAGCAATGAGTCCGTCTGGACGGACAGTCCCTCCCTCCCCTACCTCCGGGGCAAGGCGGACCCGTACGACCAGGCCTCGCCCAAGCACCGCTGGACGACGCGCATCAACCGCCGGGCCCTTCTGCAGGCGCTGTCGCTGCACCACGGCGCCTCCGTCGAGGGGTTTCTGCTGGGCGACCGCACCCCAAGCGGCCGGCTGGCCACCATCGAGGTGCTCTTCTCGGACGATACGGAGACGGACATGGAGGCGAGCACCTTCCGGTCGGTGGTGAACGAGCGGGTCGACGGGGTCACGCTGAAGAGCACATGGTTCGACGCGCGCCGCGACGGCTCGGCGTACGTGCTGACCGGTCGGGGCCACGGCCACGGGGTGGGCCTCAATCAATGGGGCGCCCACGCCATGGCCGAGCAGGGCAAGGGCTACCGCGAAATCCTCTCGTTCTACTACACGGGCGTCCAGATTCAGCAACTGGACGAGACGTCCCCCTCCCCGCGGTGGCCCAGGACCCGCCCAGCCCGCCCACCGACTCCACCGCTCCCCGAATTGGCTGGTGAGGACCCCTCGCAATTTGGCCTGCACGACGCCCGACACGAGGTCTCCGACCCACGAGTTGAGAATCCGTCTATCGAGATCGCCACCCGCTACTGCGAGCACCCGCCCTCCGCCCGCTCTCTTTCCGCCGTTTCCGTTTCCAGTTGCATGGTTTTCGTAACACGACGTCCCCCTCTCTTCCTCCTCTTAGCCATTTTGTGGACTGGTGTCGGCCCCCACCTCGCGGTGGGGCAATCCCCCGACTCCACGATTGTCGAGCTGCCGGAAGTGACGGTTGAGGCCGTCCGTGGCGCCGAAACGGAGGCGTCCGCGCCGTTCGCCGTGACGGTGCGGTCGCGGTCGCCGGCGGAGGTATCCCTGACTGCGTCGACGTCTCTGGACGATGTGCTCCGTCCCCTGCCCGGCGTATGGGTAAACGATCGTCACCACTTTGCCCTCGGGGAGCGCATCAGCGTGCGGGGCGTGGGCTACCGGTCCAATTTTGGGGTCCGTGGGGTGCAGGTCCTCTACGACGGCATTCCACTCACCCTGCCCGACGGGCAGGCCTTTCTTGACGTGGTGGACCCGGCCGTGGTCCGCCAGGTGGAGCTGGTTCGCTCCCCCGCCTCGGTGTTTTGGGGCAACGGAAGCGGGGGCGTCCTTTTTCTCTCGTCGTCGGGCCCATCGCCTCCCCCGAATCGGGTCCGGGTGCAGGGCGGCAGCTACGGGCAGTGGCAGGGCCTCGTGGAGGGGGGAGGCACGGTCGGCCCCTGGACCGTGCACGGATACGCCTCCGGCCAGCGCCAGGAGGGGTACCGGGCCCACAGCCAGGGCCATCGTGTGCGGGCGGGCGGAACGGCCCGACGGGCGTTGGGCCCCAACACGCAGCTCCGCGTGATGGCGGCGGCCGACCAGCAGGACACCGACAACCCGAGCAGCCTCACCCGCGAGCAGTTCACCAGTGACCCCTCACAGGCCCGCTCCGCATTCGTGGACGTGAATGCGGGCAAGCAAAGCTCACAGATCCAGCTCGGGGCCTCCGTCGACCACGACCTGGGCGGCGCCACCCTCTCCGGCACCGCTTACGGCCTGCGCCGGAACCTCGACAACCCCCTGAACTACGCGTTCATTCGGTACACGCGGTGGAGCGGGGGCACCCGGTTCACCCTTCGCCGGACCGAGGGTCGACTGCAGGGCGGCCTGGGCGTGGACGCCGGGATCCAGTCCGACGACCGCATCGAATTTACGTCCACGACGCCCGACGGGGATCCCGGCCCTGAGGTCGGCCTCGACCAGTTGGAGACCGTACTGAACGGCTCCGCGTTCGGCTACGCCCGCCTTAACGCGACGGATCGGCTGGCCCTGACGGGCGGGCTCCGGCTCGACCAAATGCGCTTCGAAGCCGACGATGGACTGACCGAGGACGGGGATCAGTCCGGCACCCGCACCTTCTCGTCGGTCAGCCCGAGCTTTGGGCTCTCATTCGATGCCGGCCCCGCTCAGGTGTTCGCCCAGTACAGCACGGCGTTCGAGACGCCGACGGCCTCCGAGCTCTCCAACCGCCCGGGCGGGGGCGGCGGCTTCAATCAACAGGTGGAGCCGCAGGTTACTCGGGGCTTCGAGATCGGCGCCCGGGGCACCGTCCCGGAGGCTCGGCTGCGGTTCGACGTGGCCCTGTACCGCCTCGAGGTCGACGACCTCATCTCCGCCTACGAAGACGCCGACGGGCGCGAGGTCTACGATAATCTTGCGGCCAACACCCACGACGGCATTGAAGCCAGTCTCACGTGGCAGGCCACGGACGCCCTCGAAGTGGCGACGCGCTACACGGGAAGCCGGTTTGTCATCGACGAATCGAACGACGACTCCCTGGTCGGCAATCGGGTGCCCGGCATTCCGAGTCGCCGTCTCTACCTCCACACCGAGTTCACTCACGACGGGTGGTGGGGGCGGATCTCGGGCCAGGGGGTGCCGAGCTACTACACCAACAACGCAAACACCGCCGAGGCGCCCCGATACGTCCTGGTGAACCTCAACCTCGGGCACCGGGGCGTCGACACGAACGGACTCACCCTGAAGCCCTTCGTCACCGTCAACAACGTGCTCAACGAGCGCTACGCCGGTTCCGTCGTCGTGAACGCGTTTGGCGGGCGCTATTACGAACCCGCCCCCGAGCGGTCGTTCTCTGCGGGGCTCAACGTGGAGTGGTAGTCCGGTTACAGACGCTGACGCGCGTCGGTCCCATCCGTCCACGCCCGGGCCATCCGGGGCGTCGTGAAGGCCACCGCGGCCTCTTCAGGGGCAACCACGATGCATCCGCCCGTCGCCCCCTCCCCGTCCGGCGCCCGTACCTGCTCGTGCATGCGGGAGAGGGAGGCCCGCGCGGCTGCTTCGGCCGAGGCGCCCGCCCGGACGCGCTCCCGCACGCTCCGGGCCAGCCCCACGGCCGCGATGGCCTCGCCCCAGCCCGTCGTGCTGACCGCCACGTGGGCGTCCGCGTAGAAGCCGGCCCCCGGCAGGGGCGAGTCGCCCACCCGGCCCGGCGGCTTGAAGGGCGTGCCTCCGGTGGAGGTCGCCGCCGCGAGCGTGCCCGTGGCGTCCCGCATCACCGCCCCCACCGTGTCGCGCCCCTGCGGATCGGCGCCTCCTGGACGAAACGACCGGCTCGGGTGATTCGCTTCGGCCTGCGCCCGAATCCGCTCGTGGCGTCGTCGCTCGCGAGGGTGGACCAGCGTCTCGTTCGGAACGAGCTCCGTCCCCGTGGCGTCCGCAAACCGCTCCGCCCCCTCCCCCGCCAGCATGCGCACGCGCCCCTCCCCTGTCTCCAACAACCGGCGGGCCACCCCGACCGGGTGCTCCAGACGCTGCGTGGCCATGACGGCCCCGTAGCCCAGAGTGGCCCCCGTCATGACCCCGGCGTCCAGCTCCACCGCCCCGTCTTGATTCAGCATCGCCCCGTAGCCCGCATTGAAGGCGCCGTGGGCCTCCAAGGCCCGCGTCGCCGTCGTGACGCCCGCCAGGGCCCCCGTCTCCTCCTGCACCGCGGCGGTCCCGACCTCGAGTACAGCCTGAAGCCCCTCGCGGTGCGCCGCAAGCGCGGCGTCCGGAATGTCCCAGGCCCCGCCGTGCACGAGGAGGAGCGGCCCACGCGTCTCAACCTGCCGACTGTGGAGGAAGAGGGACATTCCAGGAGCGCCCAGGTTGGAGAAGCTACCGGTTCGCGAGATGGGGGCCTGACGGGGCCGTGCGATCATTCCAGCGCGGTCCGGCCCCCGGCGACGCCCGGGCAAGCACCGACTCCCCGTCGAGGCGCGGCAGGAGGGCCCGGACGGTTGCCCGGAATGCGTCGCGGTGCCGCAGCGGAACGGGCTGGGAGGGCGGCAGCTCCAGCGTGACCGGGTTGACGGGGGAGCCGTGCTTCCAGAGGCGGTAGTCGAGGTGGGGCCCCGTGGATCGGCCCGTGCTTCCGACGTAGCCGATGGTCTCGCCCTGCTGCACGCGGTCGCCGGACGCCACGGAGATTTGCGAGAGGTGGAGGTAGCCGGAGGTGTAGGTGCCGTTGTGGCGGATCTTGACGTAGTTTCCGTTCGGCCCCTCGTACCCGGCCCGCTGCACAACCCCCTCCCCGACCGATCGCACTGGGGTGCCGCGCGGCGCGGCATAGTCGACCCCGCGGTGGGGGCGGTACTCCTTCAGGACCGGGTGGTACCGGCGATTGGTGTAGCCCGAGCTGATGCGGGAGTACTGCAGCGGCGCCTTCAGGAGCTGGCGCCGAAGGCTCTGTCCCGCCCGGTTGAAATACTCGGCGTCGCCCGCTCCCGCCTCAAACCGAAACGCGTAGTAGTCCTCACCGCGGTGGCGCACGTGCGCCGCCACGATGTCTCCGGGCTGCACCGCATCGCCCCCCACCGCACGGGCCTCGTACACGAGGCGGAACGAGTCGCCGGCCCGCAGCCGAAAAAAGTCAATCTGCCAGGCAAACACCTCCGACAGCCGCAGGGCGAGGAGCGGGTGCCCGCCATTGTCCACGACGGTCTCGTACAACGACCCCTCCACCGTGCCCGCGACCGTGGCCCACTGACGGGTGACCGGCCGGGTGGCAATGTGGGTGCGGTTCGGATGCTGCAGATCAAAGACGACGTACCGGCGCGCATCGATCTGGTACGCCAGGTACTGTGGCTGCTGGAGCCAAGGGTTCACGTAGACCCGATACGGACGCCCGGCCCGCAGATCCGTGACCTCGAACTCGGGCCGGGCCGCGTCCGCAAGGCGCAAGATTGTCTGGTAGTCCACCCCATGCTCGCCCAGCACGTCCGAGAACGTCTCCGCCCGCCCCACGCGTCCCTCCTCAACCTCATAGCGCCCCGTCGGAAGTCCGTACCGGTCCGTCGAGACCTCAAACACTGCCGTCGATTCGGTCGGCGGGGGCGGCGCGGTCGCGCCCGTCTGGCAGGCAAGCCCCCCTCCAGCAACGATCAGAAGCACGGCAAGCAGTCGCACGGGCCCGCGTGAAAAGGACATGGAGTCCGCCGGGAAGTGAGTGAGATGCGAAGAGACTACGACGGGTCGGCAGACGCACCGTCGCCCCCACCCCCTCCGGGGCTCCACGTGTCCTCCCGGACGCCCGCCTGCCGGTTGGCCCAGCGGGCCAGCACAAAGAGGAGGTCGGACAACCGGTTGAGGTAGACAATGACCTGCTCATTGATGGGCGTCGAGGTTTTGGCCTCTACGCTGCGGCGCTCCGCGCGGCGGCACACGGTCCGGGCGGAGTGGAGCGACGCCCCGGCCGGCGCGCCCCCCGGCAGGATGAAGCGCTCCAGGCTGGGCAGGTCCGCCTCGAACCGGTCGATCCGTTCCTCAAGCGCCTCGATGTGGGCGTCCTCGATGCGCTCCACGACCGGCTTGGCGTCCATCGGCGTGGCCAGGTCCGCCCCCAATACGAACAGCTCCTCCTGCACGGCTCCCAGGACCGGGTCGAGGGTTTCCTGGCCCGGCTCGCCCTCTAGGTGCGACCGGGCGAGCCCGACAATCGAGTTGGTCTCGTCGACCGTGCCGTACGCGTCGATGCGGGGGGTTCCCTTGCCCACACGTTCTCCCCCGAAGAGGGACGTGGTTCCGTCGTCGCCGGTCCGGGTGTAGATGCGTTTGCTCATCAGAGAAAATCCGTCGGGAAACAGGGGACTACAATTGACCACAGCGTGGCACGGCTGACCTCCGGGTGCGTTTCCGGAGGGCGCAGCCCGTTCCGGCCCTACCCGGGGACGCGGTTCGCGTCGGCGGACGAGACGGGCCCCAGGTAGTCGATCCGGAGCGTGCCGTCCGGGTGCTGATCCAGGGCGACCCGCACGCCGAATACCGAGGCGATGCGCTCCGGCGTCAGGACCGACGCCGGGGGCCCCTGGGCCCGCAGCTCGCCGTCTGCGATCAGGAGCAGCCGATCCGCGTAGCGGGCCGCCAGCTCCAGGTCGTGCCCCACGGCGAGCACCGTCCGGCCGGCCTCCGCCTGCGCCCGTATCTGCTCCATAAAGGAGAACTGATAGTGTACGTCCAGGTGGGCGGTCGGCTCGTCCAGCAGCAGCAGGTCCGCCCCCTGCACCAGGGCCTGCGCCAGAAAGACGCGCTGCATCTCCCCTCCGCTCAGGGACAGGACCGACCGGGCCTCAAAGCCCTCCAGCTCCACTCGGGCAAGGGCCTCTCGAACGCGCTCCCGGTCCGACTCCCGGTACGGCTGCAACCACCCTCGCTGCGGGGCCCGGCCGAGCAGCACAAATTCCTCCACCGCAAAGTCGAAGGTGAGGGACCGCGCCTGACGGACGAAGGCCTGCGCCCGTGCTTGCTCCGGTGCACTCATCGTTTCGATGGGCGTCCCCCGGAGCCGGACCTCGCCGTCGAACGGGATGTGCCCCCCAATTGCCCGCAGAAGGGTTGTTTTGCCCGCTCCGTTGGGCCCGAGGATGCCGACCCACTGGCCGGCCGCAACCTCGAAGCCCACGTCGCGCAAAATCGTGTGTCCGTCGAGCGTCACGGAAAGCCGGTCGACCGAAAGCAGGGCCACGCCGTTGCCGGACATCAGTGCAAAGAGACCGCATGCGCGTTTATGTGGGCGTCGCCACCAGCACCTCCGACGGAACGCCCCATGCCGTCACCAAGGCGTGAGCCCGGACGGACCAGCGCGTCTCGTCCAGGAGGGCCCGTTGCCGAAGGGGCCGGCACCCGCCGACCCACGCCGGGCGAATTCGATGAAGGGCGTTCCACAGCTCACTCACACACCGAGGCACCAGCGCGCGTCCCCAGGTGAGCCCCGCAAGGCAGAGCCGGCCGTTCTCTCGCAGGAGGCGATGCGCCTCCCCGAGGAAGGTCCGGGCGTCCTCTCGCGACAGAAGGTCCAACAGGTAGGTCGCCACCACGCGATCGTGCGTCCCGTCCGGGGCGTCAAACGTCAGGCCGCCGTCGGTCTCGTGGACGGTCGCGCGGCCCCCAAACGGCCCGAGTCGGGCCCGGGCACGCCGCACCATTGTTCCGCTGAGGTCGTATCCCACGTAGCGCGCCGCCGGCGGACAATGGCGTTGCAGGAGGCGCTCGGCGAGCGTTCCGGTGCCGCATCCGACCTCGACCACCGACCGGGCGTCCCCAAACCCCCCACGGGCCACGAGCACGTCGAAGGCCGGCGCCTCGTAGAAGGCCTGGGTGTCCTGCCACGCCCCAGTCCGGTCGTAGACGGCCTCGATGTCCGAGCGGGAGAGCGTCCGGCGGGCGGTCATGGGGAATGTCCACAGCAGCTGGCTCAAACGGAGGGCCAAGCTTCCTGGGGAGGAATGTGTTCTACCGGGACGGAACGGTTTCGTCGTCCTTCGTCACGAGCGGATAGTCGGCCTCCACCTCCCCGTTCACCATCTCGCGCAGGGGACGCTGGAGCAGTCGCTTGCGGAAGCTGCTGAGGTAGTCGGTAAAGAGGACGCCGTCGAGATGGTCGCGCTCGTGCTGCAGAACCCGGGACAGCATCCCCCCGGCTTCCAGTTCCTGCTCCTCAAACTCGCGATCCCGGTAGCGCATCCGGATCCGTTCGGGGCGTGCCACGGCTTCTCGCACCTCCGGAATCGACAGGCAGCCCTCCTCCATCTCCGCGGTGCCGTCGCTCTCCTCCACGATCTCGGGATTGATGAAGACCATCGGCTGGGGCGGGAGCGGCGCCCCCGCCTCCGCAATCTCGTCGGCCATCGGGGTCAGGTCCACCACGAAAAGACGCTCAGTGCGCCCAACCTGGGGCGCCGCCAGCCCAATGCCGGCGGCGTTGTGCATCGTCTCGATCATGTTGTCGATGAGCTCTTGGAGCGCCTCCGTATTCTCCTGCACGGGATCGGTCTCGTTCCGGAGCGCCTCGTGGCCGTAGACGTATATCGGCAATATCATAGGCGAGGGGGATTGCCAAGAAACTGTGTGCGGTGGCGTACAACGGAACGACACACCCGGAAGTGCCGGCGATGCCCTTCTTGAAAGCAGAAATCCTACAAACTCCTCGCCCCGCCTTCCCCCGTTCGTTCCGCCCTACTCCCGCCCGTAGTCGTCCTCCAGCCGGATGATGTCGTCCTCCACGCAGCGGCCCATCTGCGTCTCGATAAAGACGAGCGGCCCGTCGCCGGTGTTCTCGATGCGGTGCACGTCGCCCTCGTCGATAAAGCAGGTGTCCCCCTCAGACACCGCGATCTCCTCCTCGTTGCGCGTGAAGACGCCCGTCCCCCGGACGACGACCCAGTGCTCTTGTCGCTGCTCGTGCTTCTGCAGGGAGAGCCGCTGGCCGGGGTGCACGATGATGCGCTTCACGCGATACCCCGGCTCGTTCAGGTACTCTTCCCAGCGGCCCCAGGGACGGTCGTCGGCGTCGAGAAACATAGGGAGGGATGTTGATTGGTGAACAAAAAGGGAAAGGAAAGAGACGAGCGCCACGCCCTACGCGGCGGTTGCCATCGGCCTACGCCGGGGCCTCCGCAGGGGCCTCGGCCGTATCGACGGGCGTGCCGGCCACCTGTAGCAGGCCGTACAGGAGCGCCGCCCCGACCAAGAGCCCGACCCACCACGGCAGGCCGAAGCCGGCGGGCAGTGTGCCAAACACGATCGCCACGGTGCCCACGCTGAGCGCGTACGGCAACTGCGTGCGCACGTGCTCCACGTGGTCGCAGCCGCTGGCCATTGACGAGAGAATCGTCGTATCCGAAATGGGCGAACAATGGTCCCCCCACACCGATCCGGCCAGCACGCACGACACCGACGAGTACAGAATGTGATAGTGCGACGGGTCGTCCATCCCGTTCTGGACGAGAACCGCCCACACCAGCGGAACCACCAGCGGCATCAGAATGCCCATGGTGCCCCAGCTCGACCCGGTCGCAAAGGCCGTCGCGGCCGCAAGGACAAAGATGAGTGCCGGCACGACCCCAGGCGGAAGCCACTCCCCGAGGACCGACACGAGAAAGTCGGCCGTGTGCAGGACCTCTGTGATGTTGGACAGGGCCCACGCGAGCACGAGGATGATCATCGCAAACAGCATGGACTTCAGGCCCTCGTACCAGGCCTCCACGGTCTGCTCCAGGTCGAGGATGCCCTGCCCGATGGACAGCGCCGCCGCCACCAACACCCCAAGGATCGATCCCCACATCAGGGCGGTGTACGAGTTCGCCTCCCCGATAATGTCCCGCAAGGGGGCCTCCCCCCCAGCGGCCTGAACGCCCGTCGCGTACAGCCCGCCGAGCACCCCTCCCACCAGCACCAGAATCGGGATGACGGCGTTGACGGCCCGGAACGGCGTTCCGTCCGGGGGCTGCAGCTCCTCCCCCTCCGAGGCCGCCTCGTCGACCTTCGCTTCCTTGCCCAGCACTTCCCCCGTCTCGCGGGCCCGCCGCTCCGCCTGGTACATCGGCCCGAAGTCGAGTCCCGAATAGGCCACGAGGAAGACGAAAAACAGCGTGAGGAGCGGATAGAAGTTGTAGGGCAGTGAGCTGAGGAAGACCGAGTAGGCCCCCTGCGCAAATCCGTCGATGTTCTGGATGGCGGTCCCCAGGAGGCCCACCTGGTACCCAATCCACGTGGTGACGAACGCGAGCGTCGCGATGGGGGCCGCGGTCGAGTCCACGACGTAGGCCAACTTCTCACGGGAAACGCGAAGCCGGTCCGTGACCGGGCGCATGGTGTTGCCCACGATGAGGGTATTGGCGTAATCGTCGAAGAAAATGCTCACGCCCAGCACCCCGGTCACCATCTGTCCCCGTTTCGAGTCGCTCGCCCACCCCGTCAGGCGCTCCACGATGCCGAGGGTCCCCCCATTCTTGGAGATGATGCCCACCATGCCCCCGATCATGAGGGAGAACAGAATGATGGCCACGTGGCTGGAGCTGGACATTGCGTTCAGCACGTAGACCTGAAAGCTGTCCAGCAGGCCCTTGAACGCGCCCCACGGCGTGACGCCGATGGCAATCACCGCGCCCACCCAGATTCCAAAGAACAACGCCGGCACCACACGCCGGTACAGCAGCGCCATCCCGATGGCCAAGAGGGGCGGCAGGATGGAGAGCCAGCCCGGAATGGTTCGCGTCGTGGTTGAGCGCAGCACCGCGCCGTCGGCCACGACCTCGACGGTGGCGCTTCCGCTCGACGCGATCGAGACATCGTCCGCGGTCCACGCCCCCTCCGCCGCGTCGTACGATAGCGAGAACGAGGCCCCCGCCACCCGCAGCGTCGGCGCCCCCTGTGCAGCCAGCGAGGAGTCGCCGGGCACCGCGACCGCAAACTCGATGCCGCTCAGGACCGGGTCCGGGACGTCGATCGCACCGTCCTGTGCAACGGCCGGCGTCGTGCCCCCCCAGAGGCACAGCAGACCCGTGAGCAAAAGAAGAGTTCGGGGAAACGAAACGAGATGGCCCATCGGTCAGCGTCCCTCAGTCACGATCGCGTTCCAAAGATTCGGTCCCCCGCGTCGCCCAAGCCGGGGCGAATGAAGGCGTTGTCGTCCAGCTCCCGGTCCAGTACCGCCGTCACCACGGGCACGTCGGGGTGCTCCTCGCGGAGCTTCTGCACCCCCTCGGGCGCCGCGACCAGACACGCAAACGTGAAGTCCTGTCCCCCTTCTTCCTTTAGGTGATCGATGGCAAAGGACGCACTGCCCCCTGTGGCCAGCATCGGGTCCACCACAAACACGTGGGCGCCCTCGATGCTCGACGGAATGTTGCTGTAGTAGTCGACGGGCCGGTAGGTCTCCTCGTCGCGCTGCATGCCGAGGTGGCCCACCCGGGCCTCCGGCACGTACCGCACGAAGCCATCCACCATTCCGAGCCCGGCCCGCATGATGGGCACGACCATCACCTCTTCGGCGATCTCGTAGCCGGTCGTCTGTTCGAGGGGCGTCTCGATGGAGGTCTCCTCCAGCTCGATGTCCCGCATCGCCTCGTAGGCCAGAATCGCCGCCGCGTCGGACACCGTCTTCCGGAACTGGCCGTGCGGCGTCTCCTTCCGGCGCAGGAGGGTCAGGTCACGCTGCAAAAGCGGGTGGTCGACAACGGTGAGGTTCTCCATGGGAAATTGAGAATGGTGCGCACAGCACGGCCGACGCGTCGCAACAGGGGGCGAGGCCCCACCCCCCGGGCCCATCACGTCTCCGGCTCCTCCAGCCACGGTTTTCGGGCCCCGTAGTCGTCGGTGATCTCCTTCACCTTGTCCGTCAGCAGGATCACGCCAATCAGGTTCGGCACAATCACGATCCCGAGGGCGATGTCCCCGATGGTCCAGATCGTCGTAAGGGCGGTCACCGCGCCGGTAAAGTTCATGAGGACGAAGACGACCTTGTACGGGAAGATGGCCCGCTCCCCAAACAGGTAGTAGGCGCAGCGGTCGCCGTAGTAGCTCCACGAGATGGAGGTCGAGATGGCGAAGAGCAGCACGCTCAGGATCACGACGTACCCGCCCCAGTCGCCGAGCGGGGAGAGGCCGCGCTCGAAGGCAAGGCGGGTAAGGGGGGCCCCGCTGCGCACCCCCTCTCCGTACAGGACCTGGTACTCGGTCCCGTCGTCGGCCACGGCGAGCTCTTTCGTCGGGTAGAGCGTGCCCGTGAAGGGCTCTTGGAGGTCTTCTGCCTCGTCGCAGTCGTTGGCGCAGGACGTGTAGAAGGAGCTTACCACGGCCTGCCGCCAGGCAAACTGCGCGTCCTCGTCGGGATTGGGGACCTGCTGCTCGCCGTTCTCAATTCGGATCTCCTCCGGCGTATCGGAGCTGGGAAAGATGCCGCCCTCGTTCTCCACCCGGTAGTCCGCGTTGCCGGAATCGAAGTTGAACTCCGTGGGCACTTCGGCCCCCCAGGCCCCGCTCACGAGGATGGCCAGGCAGGTCAGCGTGACGACCGTGATCGTGTCGATGAACGGCTCCAGGAGGGCCACCACGCCCTCCGAGGCGGGCTCGTCGGTCTTGGCGGCCGAGTGGGCAATGGGGGCCGAGCCCATGCCGGCCTCGTTGGAGAAGAGGCCGCGTTGCACCCCGTATGTAAACGTCAGCAAGAAGGCCCCAGCCCCCGTCCCCGCCACCCCCGCGGACGGATTGAAGGCGTTCGTGAAGACACTCCCGAGCGTCGGGAGAATCTCCGTGTAGTTGAAGGCCAGGACGAGGAGCGCGCCAATGACGTACGCCGCGGCCATGACGGGCACGAGGATGCCCGTGACGCGCCCAATCGCGGTCACGCCGCCGAGGATGACGAGGGCGATGATGGTGGCCAGCACAAGTCCCGAGAGCCACACCGCCACGCCAAACTCCGCGTTCATGACGTCGGCCACCGTGTTCGACTGCACCGCGTTACCGGTGAGGAAGGACGTGATCATCAGCATCACGGCGAAGAAGATCGCCAGGGGCTTCCAGTTTGAGCCCAGTCCCTTTTCGATGTAGTACATGGGCCCCCCGGCCACCGTCCCCTTCCAGGTCTGCTGCCAAGTGCCCTTCTCCGCCTCGGTCGGCTCCTCGACGTTCCGGTAGAACTGCGCGATGGTCACCTCGCTGTATTTGGTGGCCATGCCGAGGATGCCGGTGACCCACATCCACAACAGGGCCCCCGGGCCGCCCACGTGGATGGCAAGGGCCGCCCCCGCGATGTTGCCGATCCCGAGGGTGGCCGACAGTGCCGTCGTCAGGGCCTGGAAGTGCGACACGTCTCCGGGGTCGTCCGGATCGTCGTACCGCCCCGACGTGACGGCAAGGCCGTGCGGAAACTGGCGAATCTGGACGAAGGCCAGTCGAAGGGTAAAGTAGATGCCCGCCCCCAGCAGGAGCAGCACCACCCACGGAATGTACTGTCCCCCCCCGATTGGGATGCCGTAGGTCCAAACCACATCGTAGAGGGTGTCGACGATCGTTTGCAGCATAGGGTCAGCGCAGTGACACGGCAGTAAGTACGCGAAAACATGCAGTCGTGCCCCGGAGGCCCGCAGGGGGGCAGCTCCGACCTCCACACGCAAGCCCCCACGATTATTGCCAGGGGGACGATCCTCTCTTTTTTGGAACGCCGTTGGAATATAGGAGGTGGGATGCGCCTGCGCAAACGGACGCTGTTTTCCGCTTTGGGATGCGGAATGAAGCCGCTGAGGACCGAATCTCCTCCCCGTGCAGGCGCTTCCCGGCGAGGCAGAGCCTGACGCCCCACAATGCCCTCCAGCCCGCAGTGCCTCCGGGACCCATGTGGCACTCAGTCAGCCGCCGTCCCCGTCCCCAACACGATTTGAGCCGGCTACACGGCACGGCAGTTCCCCTGAATCTGCTGGGCCCCGCAGCCCAAGGGCCGTCGGCACGGCACAGACAGGCGGCCAGACGGGGCGACCAATTCCGGAAAATCTTGTAACTGATCCGCACAAACGAACACACGCCGGGGGCGTTACTGGACACGAGCATATTCGACGGCAAGATTTGGGGGTCGACCGCGTTGCTCCTGGCGTCCATCTCTTGCGTGTGGCGGTGTGGGACGGACACGCTCTCGTCCCTCCCCCGGATTTTTCCAGCCGACCGCCCATGGAAATCCGATGCAGGGGCTGTTTCGGCGGACGCCGATGGTGAATTTGACGCTCGCCGCCGGCGCTGGGCTGGCTGGACCCGACCGGGGTGTCGCAGTGCCCCCATCAAGGCGTGGCAAAAAGGGACCCGTGGGGCGTTTGTGTGTCCGGTCTGCTGTGTGTCCGGTCTGCTGTGTGTCCGGTCTGCTGTGTGTCCGGTCTGCCCGTCTGCCCCTGCCCGGCCCTCGAACTACTGTTTTCGTCTTTCAGCTACTTCGCTATGGCCCCTTCATACACCCCAGAAACACGCCAGGACCGCATCACCAACCGGTGGGTCGCCTTCGCGCCCTCCCGGAGCGACCGCCCCAAACGCACGGAAGCGGAATCGGCCTCGTCGCCCCCCGCGGAGGCCCCCCCCGTGGAGGGATGCCCTTTTTGCCCGGGACACGAGGCGATGCTGCCCTCGGTGATCTGGGAAAAGCCGCAGGAGGCCCCTCCCGGGTGGACGACACGGGTGGTTCCCAACAAGTACGCCGCCCTGGCCCCGGACCAAAATGGGGCGCCCCGCTCAAGCACATTGTACCGCACCCGCGCCAGTCGGGGGCGCCAGGAAGTAATCATCGATACCCCTCGCCACCACCAGCCCCTGGCCCACATGTCCGTGGCCCAGGTCGACGCCGTCCTTGAGACCTATCTGCAGCGCTACCACGCAATCCGTTCGGCCGACGAGGAGCTCATTCCGGCCCTCTTTCGCAACCATGGCGCGCGAGCCGGCGCCTCCATTCCACACCCCCACAGTCAGCTCATTGCCCCGAATTTTCGCCCGCCCCAAATTGAACGTGAGGAGCGAGCGGCCCGGGCGCGATACGAGGAGCTGGGTGCGTGTCCGTACTGCGTCATGATCGAGAACGAGCTCGACACGGAGGATCGGCTCGTGTGGACGAACGAGGCGTTTGTGGTGTTCGTCCCGTTTGCCGCCGAAGTCCCCTACGAGATGTGGATTCTTCCCCGCACGCACGATCCGGAGTTCGGGCGGCTCGCGGCCGAGGACCGTACTGCCCTCGCCCAAGCCCTACGGACCGTCCTGCAGCGCCTCCACCAGTGCTTGAACGACCCCGACTACAATTTCTTCGTCCGGACGGCACTGGACTACGACACCAGCCAGGCCCACCTGCATTGGAGCCTTCGAATACGGCCCCGTACCACGGTGCAGGCCGGCTACGAGGTGGGCACCGGTCAGCGCATCAACCCCTCCATCCCCGAACGGGACGCGGCCGTGCTTCGCCCCCCCGACGGCAGCGCCAACGGCAATCCGGCGTAGATGCGCAGTCCGACAACAAAGACAACAAAAAGCCCCGGGGCACAGACGGCCCTGGGGCTTCTCCTGGTGGGGGAAACAACCTGCTACTGGGTACCACCCAGACAAACAGCTTTTGTTTCTAATTTTCCGAACGCACCGAGGGGTACCGTCCGGAAGCGCCAGCAAGAGGGCGAGAACGGTACGCCTGGCCCGCCGTCCACGCTGGGAAATGGGGTCGTCTTCGGGCGCAGGCGGCACGGACCGGGCCCGTGTATCATCCGCACCAGGAGCTCTCTTCTGATCGAGAGACGTCTAAGTAGACACGCAAAAGAACCCTAACAACAAGTCATTCCGAGCGCAGCGAAGCGGAGTCGAGACACGAGCGAAGCGACTGATGAAATCAATCTCTTCGAAGATCAGCAGAGGCGACCTTCGGGCCAGTATATTCCCCAATCAGCGTTCGCGCTGGACCCAGTAAGATTCATCGACTCGCTTTTCCCTCCGGTCGTCGGTCGCTCAGAATGGCTCTCGAATAAACGTATTTCTGCGTGTTTACATAGGAAATATGATCGCCTGCATCTGCCGACCGAAGTCGGTGCGGACGCAGGCGTTGCGGGACCCAGAACGAGCACGCCCCCTCCGAGGCATCGTCGCCAACATTCCGCATTCGGGTCCGCGTCGGGACGTGCCGTCAAGGCCGGCGCTATTGTTCGCTTCAGACCCACGGACGATGGGGCCGAGGCGGACTCCGGCAGGGCGGCGTGTGGAGGGCGTCGTAGGGCTGTCTGGCCGGAAGCGGGGGGGACGCACAACCATCTTCGGGAGCGCCTGGCAGAGGGGACGGGCCGACCGTCCCCGTCGGCCCACTCCGGCCCCCTCCGTCAGACCCGTCGCGTCAACTACCCAATCTGGTAGAACTTCTCGTTGGTAATCTGGCCGTCATCGTTCCAGGTGCGGACCGCCACCTGCTTCTGGTCCACGCGGCCCACTCCTTCCAGGGTCATTTCGTTGTGCCACTCGGAAAAGGTGACGCTGTTCTCCTCGTCAATGGCACGGGCCTTGATCTCCGCGGAGTGGAACTGCTCCAGGGAGCCGACAAACTGCTCCTCGTATTCTCGGTTCTCTTCCTTGCCCACGCGCCGGTCGTCTCCTTCTTCCATCACGACGTCGTCGGCGTAAAACTTGTCGAAGGCCTCGAGAATCTCGCCCTGGAGGATCATCTCGTTCAGCTCTTGGTCGAGGGCGTTCAGGTCACTCATGGGTCGGTTGGGGTTGAATGCACGTACAATCGAAAGGCTCGCGGAGTCGGACTGGCCACTGTGGATCAGTCCACTGTTGCAACATTGTACGTTGCAACATGTTTCGGGCGATGATTAGCCGTCGTCCTGAAAGCCGGTGTAGATCCCTTCGCAGATTCTCGAGAGGTGCTGGAGATCCCGATCCGCGACCCGTTCGTCGAACCACCGCTGCACCTCGCGGATTTCAGGGCCCATCCGCTCCAGGAGATCCAGTCCGTCGACGGTGATCGTGTGAATGGTCATTCGGCGGTCTTCGTCGCTGGTGGTGCGTCGGACGAGCCCGCGGTCCACCAATTTGTCGATGAGACGCGTCACGTCCGGGGAGGGATCGAGCATCCGCTCGATGATTTCGCATCGGGGATGGCCCTCCGGGTGCACGCCCCGAAGAATCCGGAGCACGTTGTGGTGGCTGAACTGGAGACCGTGCTTTTCACACACCTGCTCCACGCGCCGCCGCACCTCGGCCGCGGCCACGAAGAGGTTCAACATCGCCTCCTGGGCCGCGTCTTCGAACGGCTCGGTCTGTTTGATGTGGTCGCGCAGAATGTGTCCCATGTCGCGGAAGCCAGTTGCGAGCATCAATTTTTATGTTGCAACACGTAAATGCCGGTGCGGTAGTGTCCCGGCGATGCCCTGTGGTGGGCCGCACGGACTGAAGCTACTCGACCACCTGTGGAACGAGGAAGTGTTCGTTGTCGGCGTCCGGAGCCGGCTCCAGGGCCTGCCCCCGATCAATCCGCTCCTCAATCTCGTCGCTCCGAAAGACGTTGGTGACGTCCAGGACGTGGGACATGGGCGGCACCCCGGCGGTGTCGAGCTCATCGAGTTTCTCCACGTACCCGAGAATCTCGCTCAGCTCTTCCGCCATCCGGGCCTCTTCCTCCTCCGAAAAATTGAGCCGGGCAAGCTGTGCAACGTGCCGAACATCGTCGCGGGTTACAGACATCTGAACACAGGGACTTGGACGATTAAGAAGCGGAAAGGCAGCAGACCAACAGGGCCGAAACGACAGGCGATCAACACGAGTTTCTCCACCGGTCGCCCGTTGCCCTCAGTCCGAAGGGGCCGCGGCCCGGACCGTCCGGATCATTCGAATGAGGGTGGTGGCCGACCGCAGGCCGTGCTTCGGGCGGGGCTCCAGAAACATTTCTAGGCTGATCGGTCCCTGAAAGCCCTGCGCGGACAACTGCTCCAGCTGCTCGGCCCAGCCCACCGCCCCATCCCCTAGGGGCGTATCCACCCACCGCCCGCCCTCCACGCGCCCGTCGCTGCACCGGACGAGCGTGACGAGCCCCGCGAGGGCCGTGAGCCCCGTGGCCGGGTCCTCCCCCGCCCGCAGCGCCCCGACCGGGTTCCACGCCGCCCGGACATTCGGCGCGTCCACGCGGGACAACAAATCGGCGAGGGCCTGCCCGGTCGGGCACGCGGTCTCGGGACCATTCCGCACCGCGACCAGAAAGTCGTACTCGGCGGCCTTCTCCCCGGCCTGCTGCAGGGCCTCCGCCATCGGCTCCAGGGACGCCCCCGGCTCCGCGGCGAACGGGCTAATCGTGACGCGCGGACACCCCACCCGACGGCACAGCTCGAGGGTGTCCTCAAACTGCAGGAGATCATTCATCCAGGCCGCCCGGTCACTCACCGGCCCCTCAAACATGCTCGGCACCACGCTCGACAGCAGAAGATCGGTGCCCTCCAGTTGCTCCCGGATCTGCTTTTCGTTGACGAACGGAATTCGGTCGTCGGGCCCCCCTACGGTCCGCAGCTCCATGCCGTGCAGGCCCCAAAGCTGGGTGTAGTGGAGGGCCCGGTTCAGGTCGCTCGTGACGGTGTCGGTGAGCCAGACGGGAACCATGCGGCGGATCGGAAGGCGTACGTTTCGCAACGGCGTGCCCCTCCGTATCAACCACCCCAAGGGGTGTTCCGCTTGCCGCTCGGGGGCGGCGCGCCCCGCAAACAGGCGGAGGCCTCCGACTAGCGCTCCGGGTTCGATCCCTTCTCTGTGCCCTGTGCCTCCGTTTCGGGAGCCGGAAACTCCGCGTCCTCGGCGTACCGTTCGCCGAGCCGACGGAGGGCCTTCTGTGCGTTCCGGCGCCGCTGGTCGATGAGCTCCTGATCGCCCTCTTGCTTCGCCCGGGCCCGAAGCGGATCCACAATCTCGGCCCGGAGCACGATGAGAAGCTCCTGCTTCGTCACGTTGGTGGTTTCCGATCCGAAGATGTACCGAAGCCCGAAGACCCAGCCCGGCAGGTCCTTCAAGATGGGGATCCCACTGCGCCTCGTGGTTTTCTGGGTGGAGATGAGCCCCCCGATGGCGGTGGCCTCGTTGTCGAGGAGAAGAATTTGGGTGCTGGCCTGGTTGCGGTTGATGATCGGCCCGGAGCCGGAGGGCTGACTGTTCGAATCCTCGACGTCCACGTTCAGGTGAATAAAGTCCAGCACGGGCGCCCCGGAGGTATCGGCCACCGGCTGGCTGAGCAGCGTGGGCGTGACGTCGATGATGATGCCGGTCGAGAAGAACTCCGTGACGGTATTCCCCGCAAAGTCGGTGGTCTGGATCGGCACGTCCTGCCCGATCTGAATCTCGCCCTGCTCTCCGCTCTGGACGGTCACCTGCGGGTTTGCGACGGTGCGCCCCACGTTGTCCTGCTCCACGAGATTAAGGAACCGGCGGAACTGAGAAAGAGAGATCTGATCGGGGGCCTGGAGAATGTTGTCGACGCTCTCAAACAAGTTCTCCGTCTGGATGGCATAGTTCTGTCTCTGGCCGCCCGTCCCTCCGGCACCGCCCGTCCCGCCCCCTCCAGTGCCGCCCCCAACGCCGCCGCCCTGTCCGCCGCCCTGTCCGCCGCCCTGCGTGGAACCCAGGATCTCGTCCCACCGGAGCCCGCGGTTGCGGACCTTTGTGAGGTTGAGGTTGAAGAGAATGGCGTTGATCCGGATCTCGCGGGTGTCTACGGTGGCGGGCGGCCCTCCCCTTCCCCGCCAGACTCGGCCGGGGCCTCCGTCTGGTCGCCCCTCTCCTCCGGCTCGGCCTCCTGCACCAGGAAGACATCGTCGGTTTCTCGGTACGTCAGTCCGTTGGCCTCCAGGGCCCGCTGGAAGGCATCGAAGTAATACATCCCCGAGATCGAAACGCCAATCGACGCCGCCCGGTCCTCCGGATCGACGACCCGCTTGCCCAACTCCCGTTCGAAAATCGGGTTGATGATCTCAATGAACTGGCTCAGCGAGGTCTCCTGGCCGAAGGACACCAGCAGCTCGGGGGAAATGTTGGTGCGGGTGTTGCGACGCTCCGGTCGTTCCTGGGCCTCGGCCGGCAGGCCCAGTCCTCCCCCCACACCACAACGACGAGGACCGACAGCACGTACCGGAGGCGAGAAGAGCAAGTCATGAAGGCAAAACGTCGGCGGTGCGAGAGAGAAAATGGGAGACGTGCCGGTCGTGCCGTACTGTGCGGCGTATCGGACGATGAAGCGACATGCTACCGGGAATGGACGCAAGGACCGTTCCTACGGGCTCGTGGAAGGCGCAGCGTCTGTGCCGCGGACCCGGAGGGGACTCTCGGTGCCCAGCGTCCGCTCCACGCGGTCGACGATCCCGCCTCGGTTCAACCGCGCGACGACCCGGCCCTCCGACGGGCTTACCTCTTCGATGCGCCCGAGGTACACCCGGTCGCCCTCCCCAACCTGCTGAAGCCCCTCATCGGTCTGGAAGACGGCCTTCCCGTCCACGATGGAGAGCAGCTGTGCGGACTCGACGTTCAGGCGATCGTACTGGTTGGGCGGCACCTTTTCGAAGACGAGGGGGTAGAACGGATTGATTTCGGGCGCGGGGGTGGGCACGACCGAGGACGGAAGGGGCGGGCTGGCCTCCAGTGTCGCCACGGGCAGCCGTTCGGTCCCTTCTCCGTCGGCGGGAGATGTGGGGGCGGGCAGATCCGTAGCGGCGCCGTAGATGGCTTCCACCTCCATGTCGAACGAGACGAGAACGTCCATCGTCGTGCGTCCACTCTCCTCGTCGGTCTCGCGTTCTTCGAGGTAGCTTAGACTCAAGCCGCGGATGCGGTAGAACGGCCGGTTGTTTTCGATCGTCCAGACAAACCGGTAGAGATTCGTAAAGTAGGCCTTGCCCGTCGCGTCGAAGGTGTGGACGCTGTACCCGTCCCGCGCTTCCGGTCCGGCCGAGGTGACGTCGAACTGCTGAAACCCCGTCTCCGTCAGCTCGGTGAGGTAGGATACGATGTCCGGGGACGAGAGGGTCGCGGGCACCACCTTGTATCGGGTTCGCCACCGGCGGCGAACCGTTCGGAGGCGCGATTCGGCATTGGCCCGATCCGCCCGGAGCGACCGAATTTCTTCCTGATCCTGCTTCTTCGCCTCAATCTTTTGCTCCAGCGACGCAATCGTGTCCTGCTGGTGAAAATACGTGAGGTACGTGCCCGCCCCGCACACGAGGACCAGGCAGGTGAGGAGCAAAATCTGATTGGAGTCGGGCCAGAACATGCGTCGTCCACGTGAGCAAAGAGAGAATGCGTGCGGTCGGGGGGGGGGGGGGGGGGGGGGGGGGGGGGGGGGGGGGGGGGGGGGGGGGGGGGGGGGGGGGGGGGGGGGGGGGGGGGGGGGGCCGTCAGACGGAGCGTTCCGCGTCCGGTTGGTCGGACGAGGTCGACGCGGCGGCCTCGGCGGAAGCGGGATCGGCGTCCTCCCCCGTCATTTTGAGCAGCCACGCCCCCTCCGGGAGGGTGCCGCTCATGTCCTGTAGCATTGCGAGGGCATTCTGGACCGAGACGAACCGGCCAACGCCGACCCGGTACCGTCCATTTTCTGAGCTTTGTTGCACCTGCACCGGGTGGGAGTCCCCATCGAGCTGCTTCCGAAACCGCCGCGCCGCCTCCTGGGCCGCCGCGCTTTCGAGCACCGAGGCCACCACGACCGTCCAGACCGACGACGCGTCGAGTGTATCGCGGCGGGCCTGCGCATCGCCGGTCGACTCCGCCCCCGTCGGGGCGGCGGGCGCGCCCGTGCCGGGGCTCGCCTGGGCCATGGGGGACGGCCCGGCCGTTGTGGATGAGTCCGGCGCGGGGGCGTCCGGCCCCATCTCCACCCCCTCCTCTCCAGCGGCCAGCTGCTCGCCCCGCTGCTCCCGCCAGTACTCGATGGCCTCCGGCTTGGTCGTATCCAGGGGGACCGTGAGCTCAAAGTCGTACAGCGACACGTCCCGCGTTTCCGTAAAGGTGAGCCCCAGGATGCGGCCGTCCATTCGCTGTGCCAGCTCGACCACCTTCGACCGGTCGTTGGACCGCCCAAGGATCGTCACTTCCGTTCCGGACTGCGGGCTCCACTGGTTGATGGTGAGGCCGCGGAGGTCATTCATCTGCCCCGTAACGGTGGCGAGCCCGCGGCTCCACTTGTTGCTCCCCCGCAGGAGGCCGCCAATCGTTTTGTTCGCCGCGGCGTATTCGGTCGTCATGGCCTTCATGCTGTCGATGCGTCGCCGGAGCGCCTCCTGGTCCACCTGGTTCACCTTCTGCCCGAGGGCCCGAAGCTTCGTGCGCTTCTCGCTGATGGTGCTCGCGTTCACGAAGTAGAGCCACACGAACCCGAGCGTCGCGATGGCGAGGAGCGTCAGCATTGCAGGCACGGGCCACCCCACCGGGAGCCGCAGGCGGCTCGGGACGTACTCCTTTGCGAGCAGGTTGACCGGCTGAAAATGCGGCGCAAACGCGGCGTCGTCGAGCAGCCGAAGCGCCGCGCCGGTGGCCCCCACGTACGCCTCGGCGTCGGTGTCGTCCCCACCGGGCAGGTGCGACCGGAGCACGTGGAGCTCCGCCGTGGAGAAGTACGACTTGAACGCGCTGGCGAGCACCTCCTCGTCCTCCTCCGCGACGAGCATAAGGTGCTGCACCTGCCCCATTCCGTACTCGTCCTGCAGCAGAAGCACGCGGCTGCAGATGGTCTCGGCGGAGTCCTCGGCCGTGAGCTCGGGGAGGTGCTCCGACTGGCGCAGCGTGTTGCCCTCAATGAAGAGAACGAGCGTGTCGTCGGTGCCGGACCGCACGAAGATGGTCTTTTCGGGCGTGCCGGGCGGCAGCTGGAGCACCGAGCGGGCCAGCCCGAGGTAGAGGGACACCTCGGCGTCCAGCAGACGCGTCTGCGGGGCGCGGGACAGGGTCTGGTCCTGCATCGAATCGAGGGTCGACAGGACCGGACCGCCCGGCCGCGCGATAAGGGCCAGGACGCGCTGGTATCCGTCGCCCGTGCGGTGCATCGGCACGAAGCCCACGCGCTCGCCGTCTGCCTCCCCCTCGTACTGCTCCGCCAGCATGTCCAGGAGCGTGGAGCGGGAGGCCGGGAGGGGAAGGCCGTGCTCGGTCTCCTCGGCCTCCTCCGCGTCGGTCTCGTCCGGCGGGAGCCGGAGTTCCACGTCGTCGATCTGAGACGTGGAGCTGCAAAAGGCGATCTCAGGGTCTTCGTACCCCCGCTCGGCACATTCGTCGAGCAGGGTGTCGATCTCCACCTGAAAGTTCCACGCCTCGCCCCCCTCGTCCCCCCCAAGGGCCTCACTGCCCCCGTCGATGTCGTCAAATTCCGACCCCATGAACATCTCGCCGCCACTCCCTTCGTCATCGCCAAATTGAATGGTAACGTCGTCGGACTCCTCCTCCACGTCGGGCGTCATGTCACCGGGCTCCTCGAAGGGGAGGTCCCCCCCGCGTGCGCCCGACGAGCCCGACGACCACCGGAACTGGACGCTCGTCTCCTCGTCCGTGCGCTCCAGGAGGACGGCATGAAGGGCGTCCGCCGACACCATGATGCCAAGGGCGTGTGCGCTCATCGGCTCGGAAAAATCACCAGTTCGGAGGAAGAAGAAGTCCCTTGAGGGGGCTCAGGGCCTGCGGCTCTAAAACAGGCGACGGAGGCGCTTCTTGTTGTTCGCGTAGTCCATCGCGTGCTCGGGCTTGATTTTTTTCTTCCGGACGAGGCGGTACAGGTCCTGCTCCAGGGTGGTTTGCCCCTGGTTCCCGCCCTCCCACATCATCTGGTAGACCTCGCCCACGTTGTCATTCTTGATCGCTGCGCGGGCGGAGGAGTCCACCCAGAGCACCTCTTTCGCCATCTGGCGGCCGCCGCCAACCTTGGGGAGCAGCTGCTGCGAGATGACGCACCGCAGCACGTCGGCGAGGCGGTGCCGCACGCGCTGCTGCTCCTCGGGGGGCACCTCCGCCACGATGCGGTCGATGGTCTCCATGGCCGACGAGGTGTGGAGCGTGGAGAAGACCTTGTGGCCCGAGTCGGTGATTTCAAGGGCGGCCTGGATCGTCGCCGGGTCCCGCATCTCCCCAATCACCACAATGTCGGGGTCCTGACGCAGGGCCTGCGTGATGCCGGTCTTGAAGGTCGCCACGTCCTTGCCCACCTCGCGGTGGCGCACGATGCACTGCTTCGGCTTGTGCATGTACTCCACCGGCTGGGCGATCACGACGACGTGGCCCGGGAAGTCCTCGTTGTTCGCGTCGATGATGGCGTCGAGCGTGGTGCTTTTCCCCGACCCCGTGACGCCCGTAATCAGGGTCAGCCCGTCCCGGACGTGCCGAAACATCATGCCCTGCTGAATCTTCTCGTGGAAGCCCAGGTCCTCTAGCGCAAACACCTCGTCGGTGATGGCGCGCATGTTGAGGGCCGCGTGGTCGTAGTCCGAGTACGCCGTGGCCCGGAACCGACGCGGCCGGCCGTCCTCGCCCGTGACGTCCTCCAGCCGGTACGAAAAGTCCGTCGCCCCCGCTTCCAGAAGCTGCTGGGTCTGCTGCTCGTTGAGGAGGTTGAGAACGAGAATGTCGGTTTCTAGCGGGTCGTACGCCCCGAACTCGTCCTCGCGTCGCTTCTCCCCGTCGACCCGGTACCACACGTTGCCGTCACAGGCCCGCCCCCCGAGGTCCATGTCGCTAGCGTCCAGCTCCAGCGTCCGCCGGACGAACTGGTTGACGTGGTCTCGGAGGGCCCGTTCGCGTTTGGGCGAGAGCTTGGCCGTCTGCTCCGCCAGGTAGCGGAGCCGCCGTTGCCCCCGGTGCGACTCCGGGATGGAGGTGATGATTTGCTCACAGACATCCGGAAGGGCAGGGCGGGAATCGGTTCCCGAGCGACCGTTCTGTTCGTCTCCTGCGTCCAGGGATGCCGAAATAAATTCCGGGGGGTCTTGAGCCACGGGACGAGTCGGGCGGGTTCTGAAGGATTCGGGGGGACGGAATTCCATGATCACACGACGCAAAAGGCACGCCGAGCCGTTTTGCCACCCGCGCAGAACTGTTCGCTTGGGGGACGAGGCGGCGCACACGGGCGGGGCTTCTCGTTGCTGCCGGATCAGCGGGCCGAAAACCACCGGGGATGCACGGACAGCCCCCGCAGACAGAGAAGAGCGGCGTCGGTGGGCGGCAGATGCCGGCCGTAGATTGGTAGTCTTTCACAGGAAGAGATTACACAACGGAAGCCGCAGGACGACGGCTCGCCCTGCGGCTTCCGTTCTTTCTCGACTGTTGAGCCCCCTGAATGCCCGAGCGGGCCCCGACGGTTGAAAGCGACGGTGGGGGCGGGCCGCACGGGGACCGAGGAGAACGCACATAGGCGGGCCGGCTTCTCCTCGCAGCCCCCCGGCACGGACACTGCGGGCACGAGACGTGATTTCTCCCAAGGCCGTTACGTCGATCCGGAGTTCGGATCCGTCAGCGCGACCTTAAAAACCTGGTCACTGAAATCCGGCACGGCGCCATAGTCGTTGAGGTGGCGGAGGCCATCGGGGGTCGTTCGCCAGCCGTTTCCGCCGTACGTCTTTCGGCTTCTGCTCCAGTAGGAGTTGGCAGGGTACCCGTTTTCCTTGATGTCCCACAACTGGGCCTCCGAAAAGACCCGCTGGTCCTCAAAGGACACTCGCCAGCCGTCCGACGCCCCGATGGTCGTTTCCTCCACCATGCCGTACGGCGCCTCCCGCATCGTATTCAGCTTGTCCACGTCCTGCTTGAAGGACCGCTGGATGTGATTGTAGTCGTCGGGGAAGTCGGCGGACTCGTCCCCTTCGTGGCTGCAGTTCTTGTCCACCGCCAGGATGAAGTTGAGCCGCGTGCCCGACTCGATGGTTTTCTCGTAGCTCGACGAGGCATCGTTCCGGTTGTTGCCCGGCGGAAACACCATTTCGGGATCCGGCTGATTTTTTGGCTTGGTGCCCGGCTTCACCCGCTTCAAGTATACCGCCGAGCAGTAGCCGGCCATCGACTGCTCGAAGGTGACGTTCAGCTGGCTGGGCGTCTCCACCGTCGGGGCCTTCATCGTATTGTTGGCGTACCCCCCGATCCGGTACTCCACGAGCGAGTCCGCCACCGAGAAGCGGCTGACCGACACGGCCGTGTACGCCGAGGAACTGATCTTTTTGAGCCACGCCTTGTACGTGCCCCCTTCGTACTCTCCCTGAACCGTGTCCACCGCCGACACCACCTGCCCGACCTCCTTGTCCGGGCCGTCGGCCTTGTGGGCCTCCGACAGCACCGAGTTGTACCCGGACCGGGCAATCTGGCGGGCGATCACTTTCCCTTGACGGAGCGACTGGCGCTCTCTCGTGTCGACGGAGGTTTGATTGCCCTGGAATGCGAGAATGGTCACGGCACCTACGACCGATAAGCTAAGAAGCAAGCTGAACTTTCCCATGGCGAACAGATGTTGGTTGTAAGAAGGCTTGTTTGATGGCGCTACGGCCTGATCCGAGGCGTCGGCCGACCGGTGCTTCGGGTGCTTCCACTTTCGTCTCCTTCCTCGCGCGACTTCAGCAGGAAGGGCAACGGATTGCTCGGAGCATGCCTATCACTAGGGCCTCCCCTTGCCCCCCGTGCAGTTGTCGGACCCCTGGCGTCCCCCCGACGCCATGTACATACACGCCGCCGCGCAGCCGAACGGCGTGCCCGTACCATCCGTCAACTGCTTCCACCCGCCGCCCTTGCAGTCTCCCATGGTCGACGGGGTGTTGATCACACTGGCATCTGATTGATCCCGGACGAGCAGGACCGACCCGACGTGGGTCGCCCGCGGAAACGTCTGGGCGTTCTGGAACGGCGACACCACGGAAAACCGGACCCGAACGCTGTGAACCTGGTCCGCATTCCCGTTCGGGTTTGGGACCGGGCTCGCGTCTTTGTCGAGTAGATCGATCTGAAAGTACCCGAGAGAAGAAGGACTTACGCCCTTCGACCCAGACCACGACTCCCAGCTCCCTCCCATCTCCTTTCGCCGCTTCGTGCGGGTCAGTTGATAAACGGGCTTCGTGGTGCCGTCAACCGTGCGGGTTCCCTTCTGGGTCACCTCGTAGCGGGTCGCAATTCGGTACTCGTCGCCGCTGCTCGCGGTCGAGTCGCGGTAGAACGTGAACTGGGTGGTAATGTCGGTGCCCCCACTGCCCTCGGTGTATACTGGGTTGTCGAACGGAGCCCGTTCGCCCTCCTCGAAATTCTCCCCCATTCGCTCAATGTCCCGCTCCAGCCACGACGCGAAGGTCTGCGTGAGCTCCCCCATCCGATTCCGGGACACCTCCGCCACGCTGTTCTGGGTCGCCCGGGACTGGATCGACAGCAGAATCAGGGTCGTCATCAAGGCGATGACCGTCGCCGTCAAGTTGTCGTAGAGAAACTGCATGGCGGGCGTCCGCTCTGTGAGAAGCGTCGGGCGTTGGGCATCAAGGGAGCACCTAGTAGTAGCTCAGCACCTCCGAAAACCGGATGGGCTCGGCCAGGAAGGGGTCGTCCCCCGCATCCTGGACGTAAACCACGACTTCTTTTCGGAAGGTAGGGCCCGACGCTACATTCATGCTCGAATCCAGGTAGCGGACCTCCACCTCAACGGTAAACTCCATGTCGAACTCCGGCGTCTTGAAGGTCTCGGTGCTGGGCGTCATGTCGTGGAAGTCCCCCACCGAGTCGCAGGTTTGACTGCCCCCGAAGGCCTGACAATCCATGCCTCCCCCAAATGAGCCCCGGAACTCCGTGGGGTCCGTGATTCGGTCTTCCGTTCCGCCAATAGTGGCCTCATCGAAGGCCCGCGCCCGGATCACCTCCATCGTCTGCATCCCCACCCCGAGGGCCATCTGCTCCATCTCCGACCGGACCACCTGGCGCTGCTTCTGCAGCTCGGTCTTCATCTGGTTGAAGTTGAAAAACGTGGCCATCATGAGCGCCAGAAGGGCCAGAAGCGTCTGTTGCATGGCAACCGATCTGCATGTCGAACAGGGTATCGAATGCGCGTCGTCTTCTGCTCGCGGCGGCCCTGGCGCCGCCTCTCCGCACGCACGGCTGGGCCGAGCCGGGGCCTACGTGGACACCACCCGGATCATCTCCTCCACCGAGGTCTCCCCGTTGAGAATGGACTGTCGGGCCGACGCCTGAAGCGACCGCATGCCGTCCTCCTGCTCCGCGTGCTGCCGGATGGCCCCTTCATCGACGATGCCCTCCGCCTCGACGATCATGTGGCGGATCGGCTCGGTGAGGTACAGGGCCTCCGCGATGGCGCGCCGCCCGTCGTAGCCCGTGCCGCCGCACTGGCCGCAGCCCCCCTTGTCGTCCGCGGCGTAGAACGTGCCGTTGTTGATCTCCTCCTCCGAGAAGCCCAGCTGGCGCAGCTTCACGGCGTCCGGGTTCGTCACCTCCTGCTTGCAGTTCGGGCAGAGGGTCCGGATCAGGCGCTGGGCCACCACCAGGTTGATGGCGTAGGCGATGAGGAAGGGCTCGATCTCCATCTTGTAGAGGCGGCTCACGGCGCTCGGCGCGTCGTTGGTGTGCAGCGTCGAGAACGTGAGGTGCCCCGTGTTGGCGAGCTTAATCGCGAGCTCGGCCGTCTCCTTGTCCCGCATCTCTCCCACCATCACCGTATCCGGGTCGTGGCGCAGGATGGAGCGGAGGGCGTCTTTGAGCCGCAGCTTGTCGCTGAGCTTGATCTGCCGGGCCCCTTCGATGATGTACTCGACCGGGTCCTCAATCGTGAGCACGTTCTCGCCCGGCCCAATCACGCGGTGCAGCGCGGCCACCAGGGTCGTGCTCTTGCCGGAGCCCGTCGGCCCGGTCAGGATGACCATGCCGTTGGGCTGGCTGATCGCGTGCTCGAACCGGTCGAGCGCCCGCGGCCCCAGCCCCAGCTTGTTGAGGTTCGTGATGACCTTCCGGTC
This sequence comes from Salinibacter pepae, assembly GCF_947077775.1. NCBI lineage: Bacteria > Pseudomonadati > Rhodothermota > Rhodothermia > Rhodothermales > Salinibacteraceae > Salinibacter > Salinibacter pepae. Next base: position 3,471,871 of record NZ_CAMTTE010000001.1, on the reverse strand, counting down.
GTCCAGCACCCGGATGACGACGCTTTCCGAGTCGATGTCCTGGTTGGAGCTGGCAATCGGCATGATGGACACCCGGTACCGAATGCGGGTCCCGTCCACGTCGCGCTGAATGAAGCCGTCCTGGGCGGCGTCGCTCTCAAAGCGGTCGACGCTCATCGCGTTGTCCTTGATCACCGACAGGAGGGCCTCCGGGTGCACGCGGTCCTCCGTGTGCCAGTGGTTGAGGCGCCCGTCGACCCGGAAGTGGATTTCGACCTCTTTTTCAGAGTTCGGGTAAATGTGGATGTCGGACGCCCCCTCCCGCACCGCCTCCACGAGGGTCGCCTCGAACAGGTTGATGAGCGTCGACCGGTTGATCTCCTCCTCCAGCTTCTCCTCGTCGACCAGGTCTTCCTCCTCCTCGAAGTTCTGCCCAAGGTCGACGGTCGACTCCTCGTCGATCCGGTCCAGGTACTCGTTGTCCTTCGGGAAGGCCTCCGTCAGCAGCTCGTTGACGGCAGCCTTGGGCGCATACTGCAGCTCAAACCGGCGCAGGTCGAGCGACCGCGCCACCCGGTGCACCTCGGGGCGCATCGGGTCGTGGGTAATGAGGATGACCTTCCGCCCCCCTTCGCGCTGCACGTGGTGGGGCACGAGTCCCAGTTCGAAGAGCTGTTCCTGCTGGTCCTCGGAGAAGGCATCGACCGTCGCACGGACGAAGTCGAGATCGGGCTCCTGGGATTCAACGTCCGCCACCGAGAACGCGTAGATGCGGGCTGCGCGTTCGTAGACGACGTCCTCGTCCACCCCGTCCTGCTGCGCCAGGACCCGCCACAGGGCGAGGTCCGGCGTCTCCGCGTCCCGCTGGGCCTGGGCGGCCTCCACCGCCCCCACGCCCACGACGCCGCGCCGCAGCAGCATCTCCACCACCCGGTCGTTCGTGCCCACCGAGGAGCCCGAGGCCATCCGCGAGGCGGCCTCGTCGATGAGCTCGGTGTCAATCTCGGCCTCAAGCTCGTCGAGCGCCTCCTCCGGGCTCGGCAGGTCGGGGCCGCCCTCCACGGGGGGCCCCTCCCCGGGCGCGCCGTCGAGATCGGGCTCCGGGGCCGCGGACCCGTCCCCGTGCGGCTCGGAGGAGACGCCGCCCAGATCGGGGTCTTCGGGCGACGGATCGTCCGACGATGGGTCCTTTGTGCCCCGGCGAGACACGGGCGGCCGGTCGCTCGACGCGAACGGCGGCACCGCGAAGCGCGGGGAATCTACCGGCCCCAGCGTCAGGGCGTCGGGGCGCGGCGCCCCCGTCGACGAATCTGGGGCGTCCGCCCCCGGGCCCTCGGCCCCGCTGCTCGCCGCGGACGAGGGTGCCTCGTCCTCTGCTGCCTCCCGCAAGGAGATTGAATGGTCGCTGTCGATCGAATTGCTCACTGCGTCAACACAAGAATTAAGAACCCAGTCAATTCAGTCGTCCGCGTTCGTCCCCGCCTACATGCCCATCATGTCGGCCTGCGACGGCTGGATGAAGGCCATCTCCGCCGAGAGGATCGTCAGGAACAGCACCCCGAGGGCGATGATGATGGAGACGCCCGTCTGGATGCTCTCCACCGCCGCGTCGAGGCTCAGCTCGGTCTCCTGCTCGTAGTAGTCGGCCATCTGCCGGGCGCTCTCGCGCACGCTCCCCGTCTCGGCCCCGCTCTTGAAGCGCGTGATGGCCATGGAGGTGAACACCCCACTCGCCTTGAGCGCCTGCACGAGGCTCGCCCCCTGGGCCGTCATCATCGGAATCGTGACGTTCCGGATGCGGTACTCCATGTACTTGTTGCCGCAGGCCTCGGCCGCAATCCGGATCACCCGCAGGTTGTCGCCGGCCCCGGAGTAGAGAATGGAGAAGACCCGGCAGAAAATCTCGATGTTAATCTTGTGGAGCAGCTTTCCGATGAGCGGGATCTTGATCATGTACTTGTGCAGGTAAAACTTCCCCTGCTCCGTGCGGGCCCACACGACGAACGCCAGGAGCGGGCCGACCGTCCCGATCAGCACCCACACCCAGTACTGGTCCAGCCAGGCCGCCATGTCGAGCGAGAAGCTCGTGAGCGGCGGCATCGTCACCTCCATCCCTTCAAAGAGCCCCGCCGTTGCCGGCACGATGTACCAGATGTACCAGACCATCGCCCCAATCATGGCGACCGTGGTGACCGCCGGCATGATCATGGCGCTCCGCACCCGCGAGCTGAACTCGTCCTTCCGCTCCAGGAAGCGGGCCGTGGCCTCGTAGATCTCGGCCATGTTCCCGCTCTTGGAGGCGATGCCCAGCATGTAGGCCGTAAACTTGCCGAGCTTGTCGCGGTGCTTGTTGAAGGCCTTTTCGGCGTTCATGCCGCCCTTCAGGTCGGAGTTGAGGTCCCGGATGACCTGCTGGAGGCTCTTCGAGGACACGTCGTTCACCAGCATCTCCAGCACCTCGTCGAACGGCAGGTTCTCCCGGAGCAGGTTCGCCGCCAGCCGCACGAACATAATCAGGTCGTCCTGCGGCGGCGAAAACTCGAAGTCGAACCACTTCTTCTGCACCTTCACGACCTCCAGCCCCATGTTTTCGAGGGCCTCCTCCACCTCTCCGGCCGAGAACGCCTTCTGCTCCCCCGTCTTCACGGTGCCGTTCGGGTGGCGCACCTTGTAGTAGTAGGTGCGGCGCTTCTTCAGGTCCGACGGCTTGAACCCGTGCTCGTCGGACAGGTCCTCGACCTTCTCGCGGGCCTTGCGCTTCGAGGAGGCCATGACGGTGCCCTGCACCGACTGGCCGCCGGCCGCCACGCCCTGAAACCGGTATTCGCGAGTCGCCATGGCAGAAGGGGCTGGATTTGTCTGTTCCTATGCCTCTCGTGTAACTGTAAGAGCACCGAACGTTTTTGTTTTACTCCTACGGATTACACCCTACATACACCGTGCCGCATTCGGGCCTTCGCTTAGCGGGCTCTCCGTCCTGATGTGTCCGGGGCCATTGTTTATTATCGACACCATGAACGGAATCTTTACCTGCTTCTCCGGTCGCCCTCTTCGCCGGCCGCACAAGGAATTCGGTCCAGGAGGATGTGCGGCTTGTCACCCGGGCCGTGCGGACCACCTCAGGAATCGTCGGTCGCTCAACTCAGGGCGGGGACGCGGTGCCCTACCGGTCCCGGCGCGCTCGGTCGATTACCTCGGAGTCCCGGACGTGGAGGAACCCCTGTCCCCAGTGCCGAGGGGAGAACCGATTCCGATCCACCGCCTCGATCAGGGCGTCCCGCCGCTCCTCGACGGTCGAGAGGTCTTTGAGACTGCACCCCACCACGCCCATCGCACCAACGAGCAGCACGCACAGCGCCGCATGCGTCAGATTTGAGGGAACGGTCGCTGGCTTTTGCTTGAATTGATATCGCCCCCACGCCCACCCGCCGACTAACGCGAGGAAGACTTGGCTGATGGGCTTGATGCGAGAAATCACTGACCATGGTGTAGGACGTTGCCGCAAGTACAGTCCCTACCAGGAACACATGGACGGAATTGGTGGGCTCCGACGCCGGTATCTGTCTATTTTGTGCACGCAGTAGGAAAAAAATGAGGCGGTCCTGTCTAGGACCGCCTCAAGAACCAACTGAATGAATAGCGACTTCAGCCTTAGTCGAATCCGTCGGTACTGAAGTTAGTGGCGAGGCTATCTCCCTGAAGATTGACCCGTACGTTTTGGGGAGATTCGGAGGCAGTACACGTGATTTGAGTCGCACTATTAATTGTACACGTTGCATCTTGCCCACTCGCTCCGTCAACATCGACGGTAGCGTTGTCGAGGCCAATCGCACTAGCGGCCTTTGAGCCAGTTGAACTCGAGTCAACACCACCGAGCTGAGCAGGCTTAGCCAGCGCCCCTTGCAAGTCTGAGGCTAGAGATGTCCCTCGCTGCACAAGTGCATCCTGGGTGGCTTGCGCCTGGTTTTCGCTGAAGGCCTGGATGCCGGCCACGGTGGCCAGGCCGACGATGACGGTGCTCAACACGAGAAGTAAAAGCTGCTGCTGTCCCATGGTGTTAAGTAGTTGTGGTTAGAGGGTCGCGTGTCGCGGAACGCGCACCGCGGAGACCGTCTTCCGAAGCCCGAAAGCCCGTCGCCACGGCCGCACTCGGAGTCGCCCGCATCTTCGCCCCCATATGGCCACATGAACCGTGCCACTTGATTACAAACGACCAAATTCATGGTCTTAAAGATAACATTCCCTCTATTTTGCCCGCTCAACGGCGGACGTAGCGGGGTCCCCTGCACTTCTGCCGGGTCCTGAGCGGCGTCCCGTCGTTCATTCGTGTCCGGCACTGGTACAATATGTAACCGGCCCGGTAGCATTCTCGTCCTACACGGACCGGGATGCGCCTCAACGACCGCCTTGATTTTGCCCCGCCACGGAAATCTGCGAACGACGTGTTTACTGCAATAACAGATATTAAGGACGGCCGGGTGGGTGGTCCTTCAGCCCTCACCTCAGAGGGAATGGACGGTCCCCTTCAGACGCCCCCCGCCGGCCAACCTCCGCCCCGCACTTTCGTAGGGATCGTGCGTCACTCTCAAGCGCCATCTTTTCCCTATCGATGTCGACTCCCTCGACCGCCTCCTCCCCCGCCGTCACCTACGCCGACGTCGCCGCCGCGGCCCGGCGCCTCGACGACGTGGTGCACCGGACGCCCGTCATGACCTCCCGCACCGTCGACCACCGCGTGGGCGCCGACGTGCTCTTCAAGTGCGAGAATGTCCAGCGCACCGGCGCCTTCAAGATTCGGGGCGGGTACAACGCCGTCTCGCAGTTGCCGGCGGCGGCCAAGGAGCGGGGCGTCGTTACCTACTCCTCCGGCAACCACGCCCAGGCGGTGGCGCTGGCGGGCCGCCTCCTCGGCGTGGACACGACGATCATCATGCCGGAGACCGCCCCGCAGGTGAAGCTCGACGCGACCCGCGGCTACGGAGCGGAGGTGGTCGAGTACGACCCGACCGAGACGGTCCGCGAAGAGTTGGGACGGCGCCTCGCGGCGGAGCGCGGGCTCACGCTCGTGCCGCCCTACGACCACCCGGACGTGGTGGCCGGGCAGGGCACCGTGGGCGACGAGCTGTTCGACCAGGCGGGCGCCCTCGACGTGCTGCTCGTGTGCTGCGGGGGCGGCGGGCTGCTGTCCGGCTGTGCCCTGGCGGCGCGGCACCACGCCCCCGACTGCACCGTCATCGGGGTGGAGCCGGCGGCCGGCGACGACGCGACACGGTCCTTCCACAGCGGCGAGCTGCAGACGGTGGAGACCCCCGACACGGTGGCCGACGGGGCGCGGACGCCCTACCTCGGCGAGGTAACGTTCCCGCTCGTGCTGGAGCACGCGGACGACATGGTCACCGTCTCGGACGCCGCCCTCGTCCGGGCGATGCACCTGCTCTGGGAGCGGACGAAAATGGTGGTGGAGCCGACCGGCGCGCTGGGCGCCGCGGCCCTGCTCGACGGGGTCGTGCCCGGCAACGACCGCCGGATCGGGGTCGTCGTGAGCGGGGGCAACGTCGACCTCTCCCGGGCCCACGCCCTGTTCGAGCAGTACGACCTCGAATGACACCGGTGGCGTCGGGCTTCATCTCTACGCACGCGGGGGCACTTCACCGAGAGACCGGTGGGCCTTCAAGTATGGGCCAAACAGAACGGGCGGGCCAACGCCGCAACGCGGCGCGCCCGCCCTCTGCTCGGAGACAATTGCGAACTCCTGTTCGGCGTTACGCCGTCGCCCGCTCGCGGACGTTCTCGGCGGCCTGGACCATGTTTTCGAGCGCGGGCTGCACCTCGACCCAGCGGCGCGTCTTGAGGCCGCAGTCGGGGTTGACCCACATCTGCGACGGCTCCAGCGCGTCGAGCGCCGTCCGGATGAGCTCCTCCATCTCCTCCACCGACGGCACGCGGGGGGAGTGGATGTCGTAGACGCCCGGCCCAATCTCATTCGGGTAGTCGAACGCGTCGAACGAGTCGAGCAGCTCCATCTTCGAGCGGGACGCCTCCACGGAGATCACGTCGGCGTCCATGTCGGCGATCGCCTCGATGATGTCGTTGAACTCCGAGTAGCACATGTGGGTGTGGATCTGCGTCTCGTCGCGGACCCCACTGGAGGCGAGCCGGAAGCATTCGACGGCCCAGTTGAGATAGTCGTCCCACTGGTGCTCGCGGAGGGGCAGTCCCTCGCGGAAGGCGGGCTCGTCGATCTGGATGGCCTGGATGCCCACGTCTTCGAGGTCGAGCACCTCGTCGCGGATGGCAAGCGCGATCTGGCGGCACGTCTCGGCGCGCGACTGGTCGTCGCGCACGAACGACCACTGCAGCATCGTCACCGGGCCGGTCAGCATGCCCTTCACCGGCGTGTCCGTCTGCTCGTTGGCGTAGGAGAGCCAGCGGGTGGTCATCGGCTCCGGGCGGCTCACGTCGCCGGCGATGATCGGCGGCCGCACACAGCGGGTGCCGTAGCTCTGCACCCAGCCGTTCTCGGTAAAGAGGAAGCCGTCGAGCTGGCGGCCGAAGTGCTCGACCATGTCCCCCCGCTCGGGCTCCCCGTGGACGAGCACGTCGAGCCCAATCTCCTCCTGGGCGGCGATGGTGTCGGCAATCTGCTCCTCGATGAAGGCCTCGTACTCGTCCTTCGAGATGTCGTCCTTCTTGTACTGGGCGCGCATCCGGCGCATGTCGTCGGTCTGCGGGAAGGACCCGATCGTGGTGGTCGGCAGCGTCGGCAGGTCGAGGGCCTCGCGCTGGAGGGGGCTGCGGCTGGAGTGGGGCGAGTCGCGCTCGGTCATGGCGGCGTCGATGCCCGCGACGCGGTCCTGCACCGCGGCGTCGTTGATCCAGTCGGACTCGGCGCGGGCCGCGTGCGCCCGTCGGCTTTTTTCGAAGAGGGCCTCCGTGGCGTCCTCGTGGCCGTCGGCCCGCTCGGCCAGCGCCACGATCTCTTCAATCTTCTGCGTGGCGAAGGCGAACCAGGTCTTCATCTCGTCGCTCAGGCCCGGCTCCGTGTCGAGGTCGACCGGCACGTGGAGCAGCGAGCAGGACGGCCCCACCAGCACGCGGTCGGTGCCGAGGGCACGGGTGGCCGTCTCCACGGTGCCGAGCAGGGCGTCGAGGTCGGCCCGCCACACGTTGCGGCCGTCGATGACGCCGAGCGACAGCGCCAGGTCGTCCGGGACGCCGTGGTCGAGGGCCTCGTCCAGCTGCTCTTCGCCCCGCGTGAGGTCGAGGTGCAGCACGTCGATCGGCAGGCCCAGCGCCGTGGGCAGGTTGTCCTCCAGGCCGCCGAAGTACGTGGCGACGTGGAGCTCAATGTCGGCGGCGTCGGCGAGCGCCTCGTAGGCCTGGTCAAGGGCGGCGCGCTCCGCGTCGCTGAGGTCGAGCACGAGGTTCGGCTCGTCGAGCTGCACGGCCTCGCAGCCGGCGTCGGCCAGCTCCTGCAGCACCTCGGCGTAGACCGGCAGCAGGTCGTCGAGCAGGTCGAGCGCGTCGAGGTCGTCCGCCTGCGTCTTGCCGAGCAGCAGGAACGACACCGGCCCGATCACGACGGGCCGCGTGTCCACGCCCTGGGCCTTCGCCTCCTCGTACTCGTCGATCACCTTCGTCGACGACAGCGAGAACGTCGTGTCGTGGGAAAACTCGGGGACGATGTAGTGGTAGTTCGTGTCGAACCACTTCGTCATCTCCATCGCCTGCACGCCCGACTCCTCGCCCTCCAGGTCCTTCTCCTGCAGGCCGCGCGCCATGGCGAAGTAGGTGTCGAGGTCCACCTCGGTGCCGTCCCACGGGAAGCGCTCGGGCACGGCGCCGACCATCGCGCAGGCGTCGAGCACCTGGTCGTAGTAGGAGAAGTCGTTGGAGGGCACGACGTCGAGCCCCAGCTCCTGCTGGGTCGCCCAGTGCGATTCGCGGAGGGCCTGGGCCGAATCGCGGAGCTCGTCTTTCGTGAGGTCCCCCTTCCAGTATCCTTCCACGGCCCGCTTGAGCTCGCGGTGCGCGCCGATTCGGGGATAGCCGAGATTGCTTGCCGTCGCCATGGACGTAGGGATGGTTGGTTGCTGGACAACTAAAGACTATAAGGTGTACGGGCGGCCTCAGGATTGTTACCTCCATTCCCCCCATTTTCCAGAACCTCCACATTGGCCGCGTCCGCACGCCGCCCGCCGTGGAAAACCGGACCCGGGCGAACGGGGCGGCGGGGCACGCGTACGGCCCGACGTCAAGCGTCTTTTCTCTTCTTCCTTCGCCCCCGCATGGACCTCGATCGTCTCCGCGCCGAGACGCCCGGCACCGACCACGTTCTGCACTTCAACAACGCCGGGGCCGCCCTGCCGCCGCAGCCCGTCCTCGACGCGCAGGTCACGCACCTGGAGCGGGAGGCCACCATCGGCGGGTACGAGGCGGCGGCCGAGGCGGAGGAGCGCCTCCACCACACGTACGAGGCCATCGCCCAAATGCTGGGGTGCGCCCCCGACGAGGTGGCCCTCCTGGAGAATGCCACCCGCGCCTGGGACATGGCCTTTTACGGCCTGTCGTTCGCCCCCGGCGACCGCATTCTGACCTCCCCCTCCGCCTACGCGAGCAACCACATCGCCTGCCTGCAGGTGGCGGAGCGGACGGGCGCCGCCATTGAGGTGCTCCCGCACGACGAGCAGGGCCAGGTGGACGTGGACGCGCTCCGCTCAGCGATGGACGACGACGTGGCGTTGATCGCGCTCACCCACGTCCCCACCAACGGCGGGCTCGTAAACCCGGCCCCGGAGGTGGGCGCGGTGGCGGCCGACGCCGGCGTCCCCTTTCTGCTCGACGCGTGCCAGTCCGCCGGGCAGATGCCGCTGCCGGTCGACGAGCTCGGGTGCACCATGCTCTCGGCCACGGGGCGCAAGTACCTGCGGGGGCCGCGGGGAACCGGCTTCCTGTACGTGCGGGAGGACTGGATCGAGCGCATCGAGCCGCCCCTCCTCGACCTCCACGCCGCCACGTGGACCGCCCCCGACGCGTACGAGATTCACCCGGACGCCCGTCGATTTGAAAACTGGGAGAGCCACGTCGCCGGGCAGGTGGCCCTCGGGGCGGCCGTCGACTACGCCCTCGACCGGGGGCTGGGCGCCATCTTCGACCGCAATCAGCAGCTCGCCCACGCCCTCCGCACCCGCCTGGCCGACGTGCCCGGGGTTGCGGTCCACGCCCAGGGCAGCGTCCGGTGCGGCATCACCACGTTTAGCGCGGAGCAGAAAGACGCCTCAACAATCCAGGCCGCCCTCCGCACACGGGACATCAACACCTCGGTCTCCCCGCCCAGCTCCACCCGGCTCGACGCCGAGGCGCGGTCGCTCCCGGAGCTCGTCCGGGCGTCGGTCCACTACTACAATACGGAGGCCGAGATTGACCGCTTTGTGACCGCCCTCCGTTCGGTTCTTTCGTCCTGACGGAGACCCAGCCGCCCGCGGGGCGTCCCTTGAAGACCCCAAGAGACTGCCCGAGGCCTTCGCGTCGCAAGAATCATTTAGGGGGGCGTGTGCTTCATAGGTGTAGTCTCATTTCTCGACGCTCCCCGCACACAACCCGCGACGCCCCCGATGCAGTCCATCTCGTTCGAAAACGGCGACGAAATGCCCATGATCGGCCTCGGCACCTGGAAGTCGCCACCGGGGGAGGTCTACGAGGCCGTGACGACGGCCCTGGAGGCCGGCTACCGCCACGTCGACTGCGCCCCCATCTACAAGAATGAGACTGAGGTCGGCGCGGCCCTGAGCGACTCGTTCGACGCGGGTGTGACCCGGCGGGACGACGTATGGGTCACCTCGAAGCTCTGGAACAACGCCCACGACCCGGACGACGTCCGGCCCGCCCTCGAACAGACCCTTGCGGACCTCCAGCTCGATGCCCTCGACCTGTACCTCATCCACTGGCCGGTGGCCCTGCAGCCGGAGGTGGACTTTCCGGAGTCGCCCGACGACTTCGTGTCGCCGGAGGCGGCGCCCCTGACGGAGACCTGGGCCGCGATGGAGGCCCTCAAGAAAGACGGGCTCGTCCGCCACATCGGCGTCTCGAACTTCAGCGTGCCGAACCTGCAGATGATCTTGGATGCGGGCGAGGTCCGGCCGGAGATGAACCAGGTGGAGATGCACCCCTACCTGCCCCAGCCCGAGCTGGTGTCGTTCGCCGAGGACCACAACATCCCCATCACCGCCTACTCCCCCCTCGGCTCCGGCGACCGCCCCGACGCCATGAAGGCCGACGACGAGCCGACACTCATGGCGAACCCCACGATCAACGACATTGCGGACCGCCACGGCGTGTCGCCCGCTCAGGTGCTCCTCCAGTGGGGCGTGGCGCGGGGCACAGTGGTCATCCCGAAGTCGACGACCCCGGCCCACATCAAAGACAACCTGGCCGCCGCCGACCTCAACCTGTCGGCCGACGAGCTCGAGACCATCGACAACCTCGACCCGAAGTATCGCTACCTCGCCGGCGCCGCCTGGACCATGGAGGGCAGTCCGTACACGCAGGCCGGCCTGTGGGGCGAGAAGCAAATTCGTTAGTACGCGGCTCGGGCGGACGGAAGGCGCTCCGCGTGGGCCCCGTCGGCCCGAGCTTGACACGGCGCCGATGGCGGCCGGTTCTGGCGCCTGGAGGCGAGTGCACGTGGCCTTGGCATCACAAAACAGGTTGCAATGGGTTCTAGCATGACCGCACCCCCCCTGTTCGACTTCTCGTCTCCGGCGCCCGACGCCCCGGACGACTGGCGCAGCGTCGACGACCCGGTGATGGGGGGCGTCTCCGAAAGCAAGTTCGTGGCGGGCGAGGACCACGCCGTGTTCACCGGGACGGTGTCGCTGGACCGCGGCGGGGGCTTTGCCTCCGTGCGCGCGCCGGAGCGCACCTACGACCTGAGCGACCACGCGGGCCTCCACCTCCGCCTCCGGGGCGATGGGAAGCACTACTGGTTCACGGCGTACACCGAGGCGGGCCGTTCGGTCAGCTACCGAACCTCCCTCGCCCCAACAACGGAGTGGACCACCCTGGAGGTGCCGTTCGACACCCTGACCCCGTACCGTCGCGGCAGCGAGGTCCCCGACGCGCCCTCGTTCGCCCCCGCCCAGGTCCGGACAATGGGGTTCTTGATTGCCGACGAGCAGGCCGGCCCGTTTCGGCTGGAGGTGGCCTGGATCCGGGCCGGCCTTGCCCCTTCGGCCTAACCCCTTTCCGGTCCCCGACGAACCCGACGTCCCCCACTCGTCCGTCCCGACGGGACGTAATTTCAGGGGCGGGGCTTCGGGGGAGGCCGTCCCGTGTCTTTGCACAAAAAAGATCGGGGCGCCGTGTCGATTTTGCCTCGGTCCCCCTAGGTTGCTACGCGGTTCGATTGACTGAGGCACGACTTTCTCTTCCATGGACGACACGCCCGCAGACGCCCCCGAATCCCCGAAACATGTGGCCATCTCCGGCAACATCGGCGCCGGAAAGACGGCCCTCACCAAAGTGCTCGGGGAATACTACGGGTGGGAAACGGTGTTCGAGCAGGTCGACGACAACCCGTACCTCACCGACTTCTACAACGACATGCGCCGGTGGTCCTTCAACCTGCAGGTCTTTTTCCTGTCCAAGCGGTTCGAGCAGCTGCAGCGGATCGAAGAGGGGGAGACGTCCGTCGTGCAGGATCGCTCCATCTACGAGGACGCGCACATTTTTGCCCGGAACCTCTACGAAATGGGGCACATGAGCGCCCGGGACTACGACAATTACACGGACCTGTTCACCATCATGACGTCCTACCTCCAGCCGCCGTCGCTGCTTATCTACCTGCGGGCGTCGGTGCCCACCCTGGTCGATCACATTCAACAGCGCGGCCGGGAGTTCGAGTCGACGATCCGCATCGACTACCTGGAGCGCCTGCAGGGGCACTACGAGGAGTGGATCGCGAACTACGAGCGCGGCCCCAAGCTCATCATCGACGTGGACGAGCTGGACTTCGTGGGGGAGGAGGAGGACCGACGGATGGTGCTGAACCAGATCGAGAGCCGGCTCTTCGGCCTGTTCCCGGACGAATAACCGGCGCCCGGCCCCCTCGGCTTCGATCCTGACCTGTAGCGGCCATGCCCTCCGCCCTCCGCCTGGTTTTGCGCCTGCCGTTCGGCCCCCTTCTCGTCGTGGGCGTGGCGCTGGGGGCCGCGCTGGGTCCAGTCCGGGGCGCACGGGCACAGGCGGACACGACCGACGCCGCCCCCCCGGACACGCTTCGGCGTCCGCTCGCCGACACCGCCGCCACCCGCCGCCCGTCCGACACGACCGGGGCCCGCCCGGAATCGCTGCGCCCCCTGCCGGCCCCGCCGCCGCTGTACGGCCGCGTGCGCGCCGACTCTCTGCCGGGCCGGCGCCCCCCCGTGAGCGTGGAGATGATGCTCGCCGAGCAGCCGGGAAGCTTCCTCTACGACCTCGGGGAGTACGGGTGGCCCCACGGCTGGAGCCCGCGCGGCCTGGCCCCCCACCGCGTCCACCTCTGGTCGGACGGCTTTCCGCTTGACGACCCCCTCACGGGCCGCGCTCGGTTTGAGCTGCTGCCGCCCTCCTTTTTGGGCCCGCCCCGCACGGGCCTCGATCCGGGGGGCGGCGCCGTCGGCGTGCACACCACGTGGCGGAACTACGCCCCCAAACGGCCGGTCACCGAGCTGCGGTACCGGTTCGACCGGGACGGGCTGCACGCGATCGAGGTCGGCCACTCCCAGAAGCGTCGCCTCGACCTCTTCGGGCGGCCTGGGGTGCTCCACCTGACGTTCGGGTACGGCGGCCGGAAGGCCGACGGGATCTACAACGGCAGCGCCCTGCGGACCGAGCGGCGCATCTGGGGGCGCCTGCGCTACCTCACAAACGACTGGACCGTCGAGCTGTCGGACCGGGCGACGCGCTACCGCATCGGCGCCCACGGCGGTGCCACCCCGCGCTCCGGGCTCTCGATCTACGCCCTCCCCCTCGCGGCCGCCAACGTCCGCCGGCCGGACGATCGGCGCAAGACGACACGCAATGACCTGACGGCCCGCCTGCAGGGGCCGCTGGTGCCGGGGCTGTCCCGCCCGACGACCGTGGCGGCCCGCTGGACCTCCCACACCTTTGATTTCCGCTCCACCGGGGGCGAGGCCGACACGACCTGGACCGTCCCGGTGACCGGCGGGCACGTCCGGGCCCGGCAGTCGCTGCGGGCCGGGCCCCACCACCTGACGGCACACCTCCGCGGGTCCCTGTGGCGGGTCGGCGACACCAACCTGCCGGCCCTCGACGGACGCCGGGGCGCCGCCCACGTTCTTCTTCAAGACTCCCTTCGCCTGGGGCGGTCCGACCTGATGCTCAACGTGGGCGGCCACCTCACGTCCCAGCAGCGCTACCCCTCGGTCACGGCCCGGGTCCGGCGCCCGGCCGGGCCCGTCCAGCTCTCCGCCTCCGTGAGGGCCACCGGCCAGCGCAGCGCCTGGATCGAGGACGACGGGTTTGCGTCGCACGTCCAGCCCCTGTCCGCGGGGCGCGGCGGGATCGCCGACCGGATGCTGGAGGGCACCGTCGGGGCCCGCACGCAGGTCGGCCCCTTCAACCTCGGGGTGACCGGGTTTGCCCATCGCATCCGAAATGCCGTCGACCTGTACGCCGTGGCGCCGGGGGACTCTGTGGCGACGACGATCACCAATCAGGCGGCCGCCCGCCAGACGTCGTCCCCCGTCCATCGGGTGGGGGCGACCGCCTCGCTCGGGTGGCGCGAGGACGCGCGGCGGGGCCTGTACGCCACCGGCCACGGCACGCTTCTGCAAACCCTGAACGCCGACGCGTCCCCCCTCCACGCCCGCCTCGCCCAGACCCTGCCCACGGCGTTTGGGCGGGCGCGGATGGGGGCGCGGTTCGTGCTGTTCAACGACCTGACGACGGACCTCTACGTGCAGGGGCGGGGGTGGGGCGTGATGAACAGCCGGTGGTTTCATCCGCCGACCGGGCGCCTCGTCGTGCCCCCCCGGACCTCCGCCCTGCCCGCGACCTCCGGGGGACGCATCGGGCCGAGCGGAACCGTCGACGTGCGGGCCGAGGTGCAGTTTCGCAGCGCGACGCTTTTTTTTACATTCCAAAACGTGCAGGCCGGCACCCAACTGCAGCCGGGCACCTTCGTGACGCCCGTCTACCCCCTTCCCCCTCGGCAATTCCGGTTCGGCGTATTCTGGCCGATCTTCAACTGATCTGCCGGCAGCGGCACCGCCCGGCACGCGCAGGAGGAATCACGACCGCAGGCCAGCGGGTATAAACGGGCATTTTGAAGCGCCTTCGCAGCCCCTGTGCCCCTTCTCGGCCGTATGCCCGCCTGGTCCGACCTTCCGGTGTCCGTACGGGAGACAGCATCGTCCCTCTGGACGGACGTGGTGTATTACGCCGTCGGTCTGTACCTGGAGCTTTCGGAGAAGCACGTCTTCCTGTGGGCCCAGGCCATTGCCTTCAAGGTGCTGGTCACGATCGTCCCCATCGTGATCCTCGCCACCGGCGTCGTGGGCCGCGTGCTACAGGGGAAGGATGCCTTTGCGGCCGTCACGCGGTTTATCCGGGAGCTCCTTCCGGGGAGCCAGAGCCAGCAGCTGATCGACTTCCTGACCCAGCTTCAAGATGCCAGTGCGACGATCGTGGGCATCGGGGGAGTCGGCTTGTTTCTGTCGGCGATGTCGCTCTTCATTACGCTGCGAATCGCGGTCAGCAACGCCTTCGAGCAGGACTGGCACCAGGAGCGCTCTCTTCTCTGGGGCTACCTGTTCGACGTACGGATGGTCATTCAGGTCGGGGGGCTCTTCCTCATGACCGTCGGGCTCTCGGTGTCGCTTCCGTCGTTTGTGAACGAGGTGATCATTGGGCAGTTTTTGGGCTCCGAGCAGTGGGCACGGTGGCTGTGGGGACGGGCCATCTGGATTACCGGCCTACTGCTTCCGCTTCTGCTCACGACCACCATGTTTTTTCAGCTCTACTACCTGGTGCCCCAGCCGTCCCCCCGAAAGCGGAGTGCCCTCGCGGGGGCCCTCCTCGCCGCGGTGCTCTGGGAGACGGCCAAGCAGGCCTTTACCTTCTACGCGACCTACGTCGGGTACGGGACCGGGACCGAGGCATTGGGCAGCACGTTCGGGCTGATCGTTGCCTTTGTGTTCTGGGTGTACTTTTCCGGGGTGGTGCTGATGATTGGGGCCGTCGTGGCGTCGCTGCAGGAGCACCGGCACGTGACCGCCGGAGAGCTGCCGGGAACGGAGTTGCCGGCCCAGTTGGGCCTGTCGCCTCAGGCCGGTGCGGAGGCGGACACCGCGGGGCCGGACGCCTCCGAAACGGAAACAGACGGTTCCGCCGCCCCCTTCTCTCCGCCCCGCACGTCCCCCCGAATCGCCCGCCACGGGATCCTCAACCTCACCCCCGTCAGCCTCGCAGGCCTAAGCCCCTTTCTGCCGCACCTCCGCCAACCGACCGCTCCCTTCCACCACGGTGCTGTCTTCCTTGCCGGCCGCTTCGGACGCCGGGCGGCCCCTCGTGCTGTTGCTGCTTGTACTGCTCGCCGGATGGGCTGTAGGCCCGCCCCGGGTCCTCGCTCAGGCCCCGCTCCGCGCCGCCGACGTCAATACGTCGGTCCAGGAGGTGTCCTTCCGGTTTGTGGACCAGCAAACCTTCGACCCGGATCGGCTTCGGGAACAGATCGGCACCGCAGGCCCCGGGACCCTCACGCGCTTGCGCAACCGCCTTTCGTTCCTTCCGGGCCTACAGGCGAACTACCCGGCGTTCGACCCGGTGATGCTCCAGAAAGATGTCGTTCGTCTGCGGCAGTTTTACCGGCAGAACGGGTTTCCGTCCCCGGACATCGACTATCCGGCCTCCCAGCTCGATTCCGCGCGCAACCGGATCCACGTCGTCTTTACCATTCGGGAGGGGCCCTCTCTCCAGATCCGTAACGTCGACTTCCTGGAGGCCGCGAGCCGGGCTCCGTTCGGGCCGACCCTGCCCGAGGACCTGCGGGGCGACTGGGCGGCGTTTCGGCGCGGCGAGGTGGGCGCCGGCGGACGGTACACCGACTTCGAGCGGACCCAAATCGAGGACGAGGTGCAGGGATGGCTCCGGGACCACGGCTTTGCGTTCGCCCGGGTCCGCTCGTCCGCGTCGGTCGACACGACCGCGTACGCCGCGGACCTGCGCTTCCTGGTCGACCCGGGGCCCCGCGCCGTGTTTTCCGACATCCGGGTGGAGGGCAACGCGTCGGTCGACCGCTCCATCATTCTCCGGGAGCTGCCGTTTTCCGTGGGGGACCGGTTTTCCGCCGACGCCGTCACGGAGGGACAGCAGAAGCTGTTCGACCTGAGCCTCTTCCGCGTGGCCCTGGCCGACGTGCCGAGTCAGCCCCGCGACAGCACGGCCACGGTTCGGTATCGGGTCCGGGAACGCGCACTTCGGAGCTACTCCGGCCAGGTTGGGTACGACACGCGCTCGGGGGTGACGGCGGACGGAAGCTGGCGCCACCGCAACTTCTACGGCAACGCCCGCACCTTCCTGGTAAACCTGACCGCCGAGACCGGATACCCCGAAAACGTGCCGGAATTTCTGCCCGGGTTTCTGGCCCGGTCGTCGTCGCAGGAGCTGAGCCGACGGTTTCGGGCGTCGGTCACCCTCCGCCAGCCGTTCCTCTTGTCGGAGGACGTCTCCGGGTCGCTCTCGCCGTTCGTTCAGGAACGCCTGAACCCTGCCCTCGCCCCGAACCCGTCCCGCCCCTTGGACCTGAACGAGCGCCAGTTCGGGCTCGAATCCACGCTGGTGTACGACTTCCTGCCGTACCGCACCCTTTCGTTGCAACACTCGGTGTCCCGCACCCAGCAGTTTTTGGTCTCGGGGGCGGAAAATCCGAACCGTACAAACGGGGCCCTCACTGGCGAGGACGACCTGTTCAACAAGAGCATTTTCACGTTGAACGGGACGTTCGGCGACGCGGATGATTTCTTGAATCCGACGACAGGATACATCATCCGGCCTACGATTCAGCTGGGCGGGGTCTTTCTACGGTCCGGGGTCGAGTTCGCGCAGGTGAGCACTGAACTGAGCGGATACCTTCCGGTGTCCCCGTACGTGGAGCTGGCGGGCCGTGTCTTCGCCGGGTCGACCTGGCCGTTCGGGGAGAGCCTCGAGAACTTGACCCTGCCCGCCACCCCCTCCGACGCGGACCGCCGCAAAAACCTAATCTACCAGAACCGCTTCTCGGATAACGTTTTCTACGCGGGGGGCGGAAGCGACGTCCGGGGGTGGGCCTCGCGCCTCGCGGGCGGCAAGGTGCTGCGGAAATCGAGCGTCCTCCGCGAGGGCTTTGCGTACCGCCCGATCGGGGCCCGCAGCAAGGTGGGATTGAGCCTGGAAGCCCGGTTCCCCCTTCCCGGCCTCGGGGCGAGCTGGCGCACCGCCGCGTTTCTCGACGGCGCCTACGTCACCTCGGGCGCGCTCGACCTCACGCCCCCGGCCAACGCCCCGTCCATTATTTCGGGCCCGGACGGGACCCCGGTCCGCACGGATCCGTCGCAGGTCCTGGTGGGAACCGGGGCCGGCCTCCGCTACGAGACCTCGTTCGGGTTCCTCCGGATCGACCTCGCGTACAAGCTGACCCCCGACGCGCTGGACCTCCGCGCGGCGGAGGACGTCGGCCGGAACGCAACGGCGGAGGCCCCGATGCCGCTGTCGGAGGTCGATACGCGCACCCTGCGCCGGTTCCGCGTTCACTTCGGCATCGGCCGGTCGTTCTGACCGCTCCCGCCTGCTCTGCACGCCGCCTTCTCTCCCCGCTTCTGCACTCGTCGTGGCCCCTGATTCCAATTCACCAGACGCTGGATCCGACGCGCCGGCCGACGCGTCCGCCGGCTCGCGCCTCCGCCGATGGGGGCGCCGCCTGCTGTGGGGCGTAGGCGGTGTGGGGGGCACGGTCGTCGTGGTCGTGGGCCTCGTGCTGATCGGGCTCCAGACGGAGACCGGCGCCACCGCGGCGGCGCAGTTCCTCGCGCGCCAGGCCAACCCCCTTCCACAGACCACCCTCACCGTCGAGCGGGCGTCCGGCAGCTGGGTCCAGTCGCTCCGCCTCGCGGACGTGTCCCTCACGCGACCGGCCCCCGGCCGGGCCGCCCCCGCGACGATGGCGCACGTCGACTCGTTGGCGGTGGAGTACCGCCCGTGGGCCCTGCTTCGGGGCCGGCTCCACCTGACGGCGGTATCGGTCCACGGCCCCTCCGCGACCCTGCGCCAGGCCGCCGATTCGACGTGGGACTGGGCGCGCCACCTGCCCGCCCCGGCCCCCGCGTCCGAGGACACGGGCGCGGCGCTTCCGATCCGGGTGGACCGGCTTCGGGTCTCGGCAGGGGCGTTTGCGGCGCAGTTCTACGCCGGGGGGCGCGACTCGACGGCCCGGGTTCGGGGCATCACCGTGCGGGCCCGGGATCTCTACTACGGGCTCTCGGTGGGCGGCCGGCTCGACACGCTCGGCCTGCGCGGCCGCCTGCCCCCCGATACGACGGACCTGCGACTGGCGGCGCGGGGGGCGGTGTCGGAGCGGCGGGTGGCCCTCGACACGCTGCGGCTCACCTCTCCCCGCAGTGCGGTTCAGGGCGGCGGCACGGCCCGCCTGCCGGCCGCCCCCGGCGACTCGCTGGACGACGTGGCCCTTTCGGTCCGGGCCGACCCGCTCGTCCTGGGCGACCTTACGGCGTTCGCCCCGTTTCTGGAGGTGGACCCACGCGAGGCCCTTGACCTTCGCGCCCAACTCACGGGCTCTGAGGACCGACTCGCCCTCACGACGGACGTCACGGTGCGCAACGGCGGGGGGCGCTTCACCGCCGAGGCGACGGCGACGCCCCGCACCACGTCGTCGCCCGGCGCCTCCCCGCTGAAGTACCGGATCGATGCGCAGGCGCAGCGCCTCACGACGAGCCTGCTTGGGGAAAGCGACCCCACTCAGAACAGCATCACGGCCGCCGTCACGGGGGCCCTGAAGGGGCCGGCGTCCGACTCCCTCAGCGGAACCCTGTCGGCGTCGGTCACCGACACGCGGTTCCAGGGCTTGGGGGTCCCCGACGCAACCCTCGAATCGACCGTCCAGGCCGGAACCGCCACCCTCGACCTGCAGGGGACGGTGAACGACGTTCGACTCTCGGTCGCCGGATCCGCTCGTCCCTTCGACGTGGCCCCCTCGGTGGACCTGCGTGCGCAGGTGCAAGACCTCACACTGGCGGCCGTGGCCCCGAACGCGGACCTCGAGGGATCCTTCACGGCCACGGCCCAGGTGCAGGGCCGGTCCATCACGACGGACACCGCCGCGTACGACGCCGACGTGCGCCTCCGGGACTCCCGCCTCGGGACGCAGGTGATCGAGTCGGGGCGCCTCGCGGCCGCGCTGCGGCCCCGGGCGGCCCGTGTGGACGGCGCCGTCCGGTTCCCGACGGGTCGGCTTCGGGCGGCCGGGCACGCCGCCCTGGACGGGTCCGAGCGCTTCGTTCTGGAAACGGGGCGCCTGGAAGCGGTGGACCTGGCGGCCCTGGCCGGCGACACGACCGACAGCCGCGTGACGGCGACCCTGACGGGGGAGGGACAAGGCTTCGCCCCTGGCACGATGGACGGGCAGGCCACCCTCTCCGTTGAAGAGTCGCACTACGGGCCGCACCGGCTCTCCGCGATGACGGCCACCGCACGCCTCCGTGACGGGGCGGTCACCGCGGACGCCTCCGCTCAACTAAATGGCAGTACGTGGACGCTCGCGGCCACTGCCCGCCCCTTTGCGTCCCGTCCGACGGTGGCCCTCACGGAGGGCCGCTTCCAAAACGTAGACCTCGGCCCGTTCCTGCAGGACTCGACGCAGTCGACTGCCCTCCACGGCACAGTTCAGGGACGGCTCCGGGGCACCCGCCCCGACAGCCTGTCCCTGAACGTGGGGCTCGCCCTCGATACCTCCCGCGTGAACCGGCAGCCCATCACGTCGGCCGCCCTGGATGCGTCGCTGCAAAACGGCACCCTCCGCTCCACCCTGGGGCTGGACACCCCCGCGGGGGCCGTCGAGCTTCCGCTTCGGGCCCGCCCGTTCGACGATGTGCCCTCCTACCAGGTTCGGGGCGGGCACTTCGACAACATCGACGTGGGGGCCCTCGCCGGGCTGGCGTCCCTGAACACGGCCCTCTCGGGGACCCTCACCCTGGATGGCCAGGGCGTACGGCTCCCCGAGCTCGACCTGGACTCGGAATTGACGCTCCGCCCGTCCACCCTGAATCAGGCGTCCGCGGACGGTCGCCTCTCCGTGACGACGACGCAGGGCCGCGTGGCGGCGGACGGACAGTTCAGCCTGGCCGGCGGGGCCCTCCAGCTCCGCGGTCACCTCGACAGCCTCGCCCAAACCCCGACCTACGCGCTTCGCACGGCCGCCCGGTCGGTGGACCTGAGCGCCCTTGCCGGGCTCGACTCCACACAGGCCCGCCTTCACACAGCGGCCTGGAGGGTCAAGGGCCGGGGCCTCCGCCCGGACAGCCTCCAGGCGTCGACGCGCTTCGCGGCCGACTCTGTTCGCGTCGGCGCCCTGCGCCTCAGCAGCGCACGGATGACGGGCCGCCTCGACCGCGGCCTCTTTCGGGTCGACACCCTCGGGGTGCAGTCCAACGTGGGGGCGGGGCACGGCCAGGGCCCCCTCGCCCTGGCCCCCGGAGCGGGGTCCTCGGACTTTGACCTCAGCGCCCGCGTGACGGATGTTGCTCCCCTCCGCGGCTTGGCCGGCCTGTCCTCGCTAACGCTCCGCACGGGGCGCCTGACGGCCCACGTCTACGGCTCGTCGGAGGCGCAGCGCTTCGACGGCACCGTCGCGGTGGACGGACTCATCTACGACGACCTGCGGCTTAGCGACGCCACGGCCCTGTTCGCCGGGCGGCGCGGCACCACCCAGCTCCTGGATCACCTGACGGTGACGGGGACCGCCGGATACCTCTCGGCCTTCGATTTTACGGCCACCCGGACCCGCATCGATGCCGACTACGACGGCACCGCCGTCAATCTGTCGACGGACGTGCAGCTGGACGCCGAACGCCGCGTGCAGGTTGACGCCGGCATCCGCCCGACGGCCGACTCGACAATCATCGACCTCCAGACACTGACGGCCCGGCTGGGCCCCGATCGGTGGTCCCTGCGCCGCCCCACCTCAGTTGCGATCGGCGACGCGTACCGCGTGGAGGACCTTCTGCTGGAAAGCGGGGCGCAACGCATCGAGGCCAGTGGCGTCGTGGCCCCGACCGGGACGCAGGCGTTCGACGCCGCGTTCGAACAGGTCCGCCTCCGCGGCATCGCGCCGCTGCTGGGGCTGTCCGGCCTCGGCGGGGCGGCAACGGGGCGCCTCCGGCTCACCGGAAAGGCCTCCGCCCCGGTCCTCGACGGCACCCTCGACCTCAACGTGCGGTCCGAAGACCGCAGGGTCGGGACCCTTCAGCTGGACGTGGGCTACGAAGATCTGACTGCGGACCTCGACGCGCGCCTCGCCCATGAGGACGGCAGCGTCCTGACGGTGAACGGCTCGGTCCCCACCGACCTGCGCCTCCAGGCCCCCACCCCCGCCTCGATCTCCGACCGGCCCGTCCAACTAGAAGCCTCGACCGACCAGTTTCCCCTCGACTGGGTGGACCCCTTCTTCGACCCCACGACCGTCCGCTCCATCGCCGGCACCCTCACCGCGGACGCCAGGGTCCAGGGCACCCTCGGCAGCCCGTCGCTCTCAGGATCCGCTTCCGTGACCGACGCCGGCGCCGCCATCCCGGCCCTCAATGCGACCTACGACGGCGGCACGGCACGCCTTGCACTCTCGGGCAACGAGCTGACCCTCGAGCGCGCCCGCCTCCGCACCCCCAATGGCGGCTCGCTGCGGGCCGACGGCACCATCTCGCTCCCGGAGCTCACGGTCGGCGAGTACGACCTTGCGCTGAACGCATCCGAGTTCCTCGCCATCAACACCCCCGCCTACCGCCGGGCCGTGATCGACGGCGACATGACCCTGCGCGGCACCGTCCGCCGGCCGGTGTTGTCGGGCGGCCTGCAGGTGCAGAGCGCAAACGTCTACTACGCCGAGGCCCTTGCCGAGAGCGCCGCCGCCATGGGGGCCGTGGAGCTGACGACACAGGACCAGCTGACCCTCGAAGAGCGGTTCGGCCTTCGCCTGACCGCCGCCGACACGACCACCTTCGACGCCTACGAGGCCCTGGCCCTGGACCTGGCCGTCCAGATCCAGAGCAACACGTGGCTGCGGTCAAGCAGCAATCCGGAGCTGAACGTGCAGTTTACCGGCGACCTGGACGTGCAGAAGGCCGCCCTCGACGACCCACAGGTCTTCGGGACCATCGATGTCGTGGAGCAGCGAAGCACCCTGCGACAGTTCGGGCAGGAATTTCAGATCACGGAGGGCTCCCTCACCTTCAATGGCGATCCGTTCACGCCGTATCTCGACCTGTCGGCGGTGTACGACCAGCGGGCGCAGGGGAGCCAGAGCTCCGAGGTGCGCATTACCCTCTCCCTCTCGGGCCGTCCCGACAACCTCTCCCCCGCCCTCTCGTCGGAGCCCACGATGAGCACACGCAACATCTTCTCCTACCTCGCGACCGGGCGCCCGGCCGACGCGCTCTTCAGCGGCAGCTCGGAGGGCGGAAGCCTGGCCACACAGGTCGCGCTCGGGCAGGCGTCCAACTTTGTCGAAAACCTTGCGGCCAGCGAGCTGGGCCTGGACGTCGTCCGCCTCGACGTTCGCACGGAGGGCACCTCCTACCTCACGGTGGGCCGCTACCTCACGCCACGCTTTTTTGCGTCGATCGAGCAGCCCGTGCTCGCCCCCAGCTCGCAAACGTCCACACAGTCGACGGCCCTCATCCCGGACGTGACCCTCGAATACCAGCTCACCAACTACCTCCAGCTCCGCTCCCGGAGCAACCAGCAGTCCCTGCAGTTCAATTTGCTCTTCGAGTACGCCTACTGACGATCTCGCGATCCGGCGCACGGCGCATCTGCGGTAGGGGGGGCGGCGGTCCTCGGGGCAGAGATGGGGCGTCGGCGACGCCCCCCCCCGAACGCACCCGTCCGGGCCAAAGCGCCGGCCCGTGTCAGTCGAGGAGTTCATCGGCGAGGGGTGCGAGGTCGGGCACCGTGTGCACCGGATCCGTCTGGGGCGCCGGCGGGTCAAACCGGTCGTCGTAGCGCCGGACCCGGACGCAGTCAATGCCGAGTCGCCCCGCGGGGTTCACGTCGTGGTACACGCTCTGGGCGACGTGCAGGAGCCGATTGGGCGGCACGCCGAGCCGCGTGAATGCCGTCTCGAAGGGGTCGAGCGCCGGCTTGTAGGCCCGCACCCGTTCGCTCGTGATGACGTCGTCGAAGTCCACGCTGAGGTGGCGGGCCGTATCGTGGAAGAGGTCGTCGTCCACGTTCGAGATGACGGCGAGCCGAAACGACGCGCTCAGCCGCCGGAGGGACGCATTCGTGTCCGGGAACAGGGGCCAGTTCCGTACCGACCCGACGAACCGCTCCGTCTCCACGTTGGTCGGGGTAAATCCGAACCGGTCCCCGAACCGCCGCAGGACGCGCCCCAGCACCTCTTTGTATTTGACGTAGCTGCCGGACTCCACGTCCCGCTCGAACTCCCTGTGGTGCCGGAAGAGCGCCTCGTCCTCGAGTTCGACGTCGTGGGCGCGGAGAATGGGCCGCAGCGCCGTGGCGATGCCGTCGGCCCAGTCGACGAGGGTGCCGTAGCAGTCGAACGTAAGCACGTCGTAGTCGTCGGGAGCGAGGGGCATGGGTCGGGAGGAGAAAGGGGAATTGCGCGCAGACGTGGGGCTTCTTATGGGTTCGCCCCGGCACAGGATGCACGGTCTGCAGCAGGACGGTCTCCGCAGTGGTCAAGGGACAACCCGCTGCGCCGCATCCGTTCGGGCGCGCCGCATTCCGTACAGGAGCACCAGAAGCATTCCTCCCAGCAGCCCCGCCAGGGCGAGGAAGGCCGAGCCCCACCCCAGCAGGTCGGCCACCGCGCCGGTCACGACGCTGCCACTGGCCCCCAGCACCATGTAGGCCGTCCGGATGAGCCCGAAGCCCGCACTGCGCTCCTCCTCCCCCAGATGGTCCATGAACTTGGGCAGCAGGGCCGCGCCCCACCCCATCGCCAATCCGGCACAGAGGGTCGCCCCGCCCACGATCCACGGCCCGCCCCCCGCGACGAGCCCCGTGTAGCCCACCACCCCGACCCCTACGGCGGCGGTGGCCGCCGGGTACCGGCCCACGCGGTCCGAGAGGGTGCCCAGCAGCGGCTGGGTGAGGCCCTGCACCACGAAGTAGGCCGAAAAGAGCGCGCCGGCGCCCGCCTCCCCGTAGCCCTGATACTCGATGAGAAACGCCGGCAGAAACGAAGCGGTGGCCTGCCACACGAAGGCCCCCACGACGGAGAGCCCCGCCGTGAGCGCGATGGGCGGACGCCCGAGCAGTTCGAGCAACGGCCCGAGGCGAAGGCGGCTCCAGGGCGACTCGTCGGGCCGCACCGGCGCGATGGGGCGAACCACCATCCCGAAGAGGAGGGCGCTCGGGAGCGCAATGGCGGCCCCCAACGCCACGGCCCACCGCCAGTCCAGCCACACCCCGATGCTTCCCGCGGCCAGCGGAACCAGCACGCCCGCCACCGGCGCCCCCGCGGTGTGAAGCCCAATTGCGGAGCCGGTGTTCGGGATGGTCCGGGTCAAAAGCGACGTGGCGACGCTGAAGTGGAGCCCGGCGACGCCCCCCAGCACCACCGTCCCGACGAGAAAGACGGGATAGGTCGGCGCCATCGCCACCAGCGCGCTCGCCAGGGCCGTCCCCCCCACCGCCACGAGGATAATGCGCCGCTCCCCGTACCGGTCGGCCAGCAGCCCACTCGGAAACTGCGAGGCCGCGTACGCCATCCACATGCCCGTGAGGGCCAGGCCGACCGCACTGTTGGACACCCCAAACGCGTCGCCGATGGCGGGCACGACCGGACTGATGGCCAGCCGCGCGGCCATCGTCGCGAAGAAGGCCAGGGTGCACGCCCCGAGGACGGCCCCCTGGTACGACCACAGTTTCACAGTGAGCTGAAGAGGCTGGGAGGAAAGGTTCGCGCAACGACTGAAAGGTACGCCCCCCTCGTCCGTCGGTTTGAAAGGGAGTGTGACGATCAAGGCCCGCTGTCGTCTTTCGCAGCGTGTTCGCTCGCCCGTCTCTCCGGAGGCGCCCGCCGCGTCAGGATGCCGGGGCTGCCGCCCCCTCTATTTCGGCCTGGAGGGCGTCGAGCCGTGCAATTGTTTCTTCGAGGTCCTTCGCCGTCGTCCGTGGGTTGATGGGGCACAGCCGGAGGACGGGCCGGCCGTCGAGCGTCGTCTGCGTCAGGAAGGCCGCCCCCTCGTCGTTCACGGCCGCAATGAGGCGGCGCGTGAGCGCGTCCACCTGGTCGGGCGTCCACCCGTCCGGTTCGCAGCGAAACGTGATGATGCCCATCTGGGCCGGGGTCACCACCGTCCACCCGGGCCGATCCCGAAGCAGCCGCTCGGCCTGCTCGGCCCGCTCGAAGCCCCGCGCCACCGCGGTGGCGACGTGCTCGCGGCCAAACACCTTGAGCGTCATCCAGAGCTTGAGCGCCCGGAAGCTGCGCGTGAGCTGGATGCCGGCGGCCGAGAAGTTGACCTCGTCCGCCTCCCCCACGGCGTCCTCCAAGTACTCCGCCTCCAGCCGGAAGGCGCGGCGGAGGTGCTGCTCGTCGCGCACGAGCACGCCGCCGATCTCGAACGGCTGGAAGAGCCACTTGTGCGGGTCGAGGGTCAGCGAATCGACCCGTTGGATGCCGTCGAGCCGGTTTTGGCCCCGCTCACAGACGACCGTCGGCGCCCCGTACGCCCCGTCCACGTGCAGCCACAGGTCCTCGGCGTCGGCCAGGGCCGCCAGGGCGGGCAGCGGATCGACGGCCCCGGTGTTGGTGGTGCCCGCGTTGGCGATGATGCAGAAGGGACGCCGCCCCGCCGCCCGGTCGGCCGCGATGGCCTCTCGAAGCGCCACGGGATCGAGTCGGTACTGATCGTCGGTGGGCACCCGGTGGAGCTGGTCGGGGCCGAACCCGAGCAGCCGCAGGGCCCGGTCGACCGACGTGTGGGTCTGGTCGGAGCAGTAGGCGACGGCCCCCGTCACGTCGTCGTCCAGCCGGGCGTGGCGGGCGGCGGCCAGGGCCGTGACGTTTGCCATCGAGCCCCCGCTCGTGAACAGCCCCCCTGCGGTCTCCGGGAGGCCACAGAGCGTCCGCAGCCAGTCGATCACCACCAGTTCGATCTGCGCGGCGGCGGCCCCCGAGATCCAGGTCCCCGAGAACACGTTGAACCCCGACGCCAGCATGTCGGCGAGCACGCCGACGAAGTTGTTCGGCCCCGGCACGAACCCGAAGAAGCGGGGGTGGTCCACCCGCATTGTGTTCGGCAGCACCTCCGCCTCCACCTGGTCGAGAACGGACTCCGGGGGGGTTCCCTCTTCCGGGAGGTCTTCCCGGAGGTGAGCCTCTAGTTCGTCTCGCGACGGCGCCTCCCCCAGCGATTCGTCCCCTCCGTCCGCGAAGTGGTCCACCAGGAGATCCACGACCCGGTAGCCAAGCGTCCGCATTTTTTCGGGGGAGAGTTCGAGACGGTCGTGATCCATGGGCACACCACGCGCAAACGATGAAGGCGAAAGCAGGTGGGAAACGGAGTCCCGGGACGCGAGTTGCGCGAAGGCCTGGAGGGTGGGGGATGCACGTTCGCCCGCAGCAACCACGCGCCCGTCCGGCCCGTGCAAACAAGCGCCCAGAATCTCGTCACTGACGCATTTCCCCCAATCCTATGGTCACGCTCTACCGCCAGCCTGGTGACCCGTGGGCCGACGAGATCGAAGAGGCCCTTCGCGAAATGGTCATTGCCCACGGGGTCGAGCACGTCGAAGATGCCGACGCCCTCCCCGAGGTCATTTCCGAACTCCCGGCCCTGCACGACGACGGCGAGGTCGTAACCGGAGCGTCGGCCCTCCGTTCACACCTCCAAACACTACGCGCCCTGATGGCCGAATGAAACCGGTTTCAACCGGGCGCCTGTTACATTGAGGACGACGGCTCGATTTGCTAACCTGTCCCGCACAGGCCCATTCCCGCCCCGTCTGTTGCAGGCTTTTCAGCTATTCCGGACAACACGGCGCGCCTGCGGGGCATATACCTGAGTGTCCATTTGCCCTCACGCCCTGGTTTTGCCTTTTCACCCAACCTCCCGCCTTCAGATGGCCATTGATCTCTCGTCCGCAAACACGTTCGACGAGCGTCACCTCGGCCCCACGGACGCCGACGTGGACGCCATGCTCGACGCCCTCGGGGCCGAGTCGCTCGACGCCCTCGTCGACGCGGCCATTCCGGACTCGATCCAGACCGACGCCCCCCTCGACCTGCCGTCCGCCCTCACCGAGCAGCAGGTGCTCGACGCGGCCCAGGACGCCGGCGCCAAGAACGACGCGTGGCGCTCGTTCATCGGCATGGGCTACCGCCACACCCACACGCCCCCCGTCATCCAGCGCAACATTCTGGAAAATCCGGCCTGGTACACCCAGTACACGCCCTACCAGGCCGAGATTGCGCAGGGCCGCCTGGAGGCGCTCCTGAACTTCCAGGACATGACCATCGACCTGACGGGCCTGGAGATCGCCAACGCGTCGCTGCTCGACGAGGCGACGGCCGCGGCGGAGGCGATGATGATGCTGAATCGGGTCGACCGCCGCAGCGACGCCGCTACGTTTTACGTGTCGGAGGACTGCCACCCGCAGACCATCGAGGTGGTGAAGGGCCGCGCCGCGCCGATCGGGATCGACATCATCGTGGAATCCCCCGAGAACTTCGTCTTCGGCGAGGACACGTTCGGCTGCCTCCTGCAGTACCCCACGACCGACGGCGCGGTGCACGACTACCGCGACGTGGCCGACCGGGCCCACGAGGCGGACGCCTACGTGGCCGTGGCCGCCGACCTGCTGAGCCTCACGCTCCTGGAGGCCCCGGGCGAGTGGGGGGCCGACGCGGTCGTCGGCTCCACGCAGCGCTTTGGGGTACCGATGGGCTACGGCGGGCCGCACGCCGCCTACTTCGCGACCCGCGAACGCTTCCAGCGCCAGGTGCCCGGCCGCATGATCGGGGTCACGAAGGACGCCGACGGCGAGATGGCGCTCCGCATGGCGCTCCAGACCCGCGAGCAGCACATCCGGCGGGGGCGCGCCACGTCCAACATCTGCACCTCCCAGGTGCTGCTGGCCGTGATGGCGTCGATGTACGCCGTCTACCACGGCCCCGAGGGGCTCCGCGAGATTGCGACGCGGGTGCACGACCTTACGAAGACGCTGGCCGAGGGGCTGGACCGAACGGGCCACACCGTCCGCCACGACGCGTACTTCGACACGCTCCGCGTGGACCTCACCGACGCCACCCAGGCGCAGGTCCGCGAGCGGGCCGAGGCGCATGAGATCAACCTCCGCTACTACGACGACGGGTCGGTGGGCGTCGCGCTCGACCAGACCGTCGACGCCGCGGACCTGGACGCGCTCTTCACCGTCTTTGGGGCCACCAACGGCCAGAAGCTGTACGCCGACGACCTGGCCGCGGGCCTCGACAGCGGCTACGACGGCCCGATGCCGCGGCAGACCTCGTACCTGGAGCACCCGGTCTTCAACTCGTACCACTCCGAGGGCGAGCTGACGCGGTACATGAAGTCGCTGGCGGACAAGGACCTGTCGCTCGTCCACAGCATGATCCCGCTGGGATCGTGCACCATGAAGCTGAACCCGACCGCCGCCCTCCAGCCGATCTCGAACCCGCAGTTTGCGGGCCTGCACCCCTTCGCGCCCCAGGAGCAGGCGGAAGGGTACGAGCAGGTGATCGACGAGCTCAGCGGCTACCTGACGGAGATCACAGGCTTCGACGACATCTCCTTCCAGCCCAATTCCGGGGCCTCCGGCGAGTACACCGGCCTCCTGATCATTCAGGCCTACCACGAGGCGCGGGGCGAGGAGCAGCGGGACGTGTGCCTCGTCCCCGAGTCCGCCCACGGGACCAACCCCGCCAGTGCCAACATGGCCGGGATGGAGGTCATCACCATCGACTGCGACGCGAACGGGGACGTCGACCTGGACGACCTCCGCGAGCAGGCCGAGGCGAACAGCGAGCGCCTCGCCGCCGCAATGATTACGTACCCGTCGACGCACGGCGTCTTCGAGGAGCACGTCGAAGAGATTTGTGACGTCATCCACGAGCACGGCGGGCAGGTGTACCTCGACGGGGCCAACGTCAACGCACAGGTCGGCCTCTGCCGCCCCCGCGAGTACGGCGTGGACGTGTGCCACCTCAACCTGCACAAGACGTTTAGCATCCCGCACGGCGGCGGCGGGCCGGGCGTGGGGCCGGTCTGCACGGCCGAGCACCTGAGTCCCTTCCTCCCCGGTCACCCGGTGGTGGAGACGGGCGGCGACCAACACATTCCCGCGATTGCCGCGGCGCCGCACGGCAGCGCCTTGATTCTGCTCATCTCGTGGGCCTACATCAAGCTGCTGGGCCCCGAGGGCCTCACGAAGTCGTCGAAGACCGCCCTCCTCAACGCCAACTACCTGGCCGACCAGCTGTCGAACCACTACGACATCGTCTTCCGGGGGCCCAATGACCGTGTGGCCCACGAGTTTATCCTCGACCTCCGCCCGTTCCGCTCCGAGCTCGACATCAACGAGCAGGACGTGGCGAAGCGGCTTATGGACTACGGCTTCCACGCCCCCACGATGAGCTGGCCGGTGGTCGGCACGCTCATGGTGGAGCCCACGGAGAGCGAGTCGAAGGCGGAGCTCGACCGCCTGGTGGACGCATTCGCCGCCATCCGCAGCGAGATCGAGGCCGTCGAGAACGGGACGCTGGAGGCGGAGGAGAGCACGCTCAAGCAGGCCCCCCACACCGCCGAGATGGCCACCGCCGACGAGTGGGACCACGCGTACAGCCGCGAGACGGCGGCCTATCCGGTGGAGGCGGTGCGCGAGCGCAAGTTCTGGCCCACCGTGCGGCGCGTGAACGACGCCTACGGCGACCGGAACCTCTACTGCGCCTGTCCCCCGACCGACGCCTACGAGGCGGACGAAGAGGAGGAGTTGACGTCGGCCCTCAAGACCGCGTAGCGATGTCGCTCAGGGCCCTGTCCCCGCGCGTATTTCGTGGGAACGGGACGTTCGAACACATTCAGCAGAAGGGCCGCGAGACCGTCTCGCGGCCCTTTCTCTTTGTCGGTTGCGCCCACTGCGATAGAGGCGGTCCATGGTCGAAATTGTACACGGGGATCTGTTCGACGCGGACGTGGCGGCGCTCGTGACCCCGGTCCACTGCGCCGGCCTCATGAAGCGCGGGCTGTGTCGCCAGTTCAAGACACGGTTTCCCGACAACTACGAGCAGTACGAGGCGGCCTGCGACGCCGGGGCCCTGGCGCCGGGCGACGTGCTCGTCCACGACCGCGGGGGGCTCTTCGGGGACGCCCAGCATCCCCGCTACGTCCTAAACGTGGCCACGAAGGACCACTGGCGCGATGCCTCGTCCGCCACGCACATCGAGGCGGGCATGGCGGCCCTCGTCGACGAAGTTACTGCTCACGACATTTCGTCGCTCGCCGTGCCCGCGCTGGGCTGCGGCGGGGGCGGGCTCGACTGGCCGACGGTGCGCCCGCTGCTTACCACTCCGCTCACGTCGCTCGATGGCGTCCGGGCGCTCGTTTACGCCCCCCGGTCGGCGCACGCAGAGGGCGGCGGCCCCGACGCAGACGATCGCCCCGCCATGACCCGGGGACGTGCCCTCCTTCTCTCCGTCCTCGACGCCTACGCCACGCCGGGCGACACCGTCAGTCCACACGCGGCGCACAATCTTGCCTTCCTGCTGCAGGGGACGGGCGAGGACCTGCGCCTTACGTTCGAGCCGGGCACGTACGGGCTCCGCGCCGCGGGCCTCACGGCCGTGCTGCGCCGGATTGAGGGGGCTTTTATTGCGGGGTACGACCCGTCGCACCAGGGCGCCTCGTTTCGCCTTCGCCCGCCCGCGGTCGGTGCGGCGCGGGACACCCTTTCGGACCACCCAACCGCTAGTGAGCGCCTGGGCCGGGTGCGGGCCCTCACCGAAGATTACGACACGCCCGACACGCTCGAACTGCTCGCTACGGTCGGCTGGCTCGCGCGGCACGACGCGCAGGCCCGGCGCCGTCCCGAGGCGGTCGTGCGGGCCGTGCAGGACTGGAGCCGCCGCAAGGCGGAGCGCTTCGCGCCGGAACAGATTGCGGCGGCCTGGCAGCGGCTCCACCGACACGAGTGGATCCGCCCAGGGCCCCCGGCGGATCCCAAGCACCCGTAGGGCGCGTGGCGGACGGGCCGGCACTACGCCGACTGCCTGTCCTCAAGCCGCGCCCGAAATTGCCGGATCCCGTCCTCGGTTCCGGCGACGAGCACCTCGTCGTCCGCCTCGAAGGCAACGAGGGCGTCGTCGGGATCGGTGAGAAAGTCGCCCTCCCGGTACACCGCAAGCACTGTGTAGTTGGTCTGTGCGTCCGGCTCGACCTCCCTCAACGGTTCTCCGGCCAATGGGGAGGCCGAGAGGCGGACCACGTTGATGTGTCGATCGCGGGACCGGTGGTCCTCGTCTTCAAATGCCGTGGCGGCCAGCATCCGCCCACAGACCGTCGGCAGGGCCTGCACGAAGTCCGCGCCGGCCCGGTAGAGGTTCTGAACGGCCGTCTCGTCATGGGCCCGGACGAGGATTTGCAGCTCCGGGTTCAGGTCGCGCGCGATGAGCGTCGCGAACGTGGCGACGCTGTCGTCGTCCACGGCGATGATGAGGGCCGACGCGTCCTCGATTCCGCAGGCCCGGAGCGCATCGGGGTCGCGAACGTCCCCCGCCACGTCCACCTCCGCCCCGTCTTCGAGGTCGAGCACCGTCACGTCGGCACGTGCCGCCCGAAGGGAGTCCCGCGCGGCCTGCCCCGAGTCCCCGTGTCCGGCGAGGATGATGGACTGTGGCGTGAAGGCCCGCACGTACGGGGCCATCTCACTGCGAAGGGCATCCAGTTGGTCGGGCGTGCCGGCGAGAAACAGGCGCGTGCCCGCCTCGAGGGGCGTGTCGGCGTCCACGGACGTCTCGAAGGTGCCATCGAGCCAGGCCCCAATGACGCGCACCCCGAACCGCTCCGAAAGCCGAAGGGCGCGGAGTGACTGATTGGGAGACGGGCCGTGCCGGGTCACGATGAGCTCCGCAAAGTCAACCTCAGTTCCCGCCGTCGCCTGCTCCTCCACGTTGGCCGCCGCGGCCACGGGCACCTGCGCGGCGAGGCTCCGCCCGAGCACCTGCCGGGGCGAAAGCGCCACGTCCGCCCCCGCCGCCCGGTGGTATCGGGTTGCCGAGGCGTCCTCGGCCAACGTGATGATGCGGCGGTCCGGACTGGCCTCACGGGCCGCAAGCACAATGCTGGCATTTTCGTCGTCGGCCACGTCAGCCACCAGGGCCTTTGCCGCCCCGACGGAGGCCCGCTCCAGAGCGGCAGTCGACGTCGGGTCCCCTTCCATGACCTCGTAGTCCCGCTCGTAGAGCGACGCGGCCTGCTCCGCGTCGGGCTCAATGAGCACGTACTCCTCTCCCCGCTCACTCATCTCGTCGATGAAGACCTCCACCCGGGGCGTGTAGCCGCACACAATGACGTGACCGGACCGGTCAGGGAGGCCCTTCGGGGCCGTGGGCCGGAGCGCCTCGCGGAGCCAGGGCACCACGAACACGTCCACGGCACTCAGAATGAATCCGATGCCCGCGAGTTGAATCACAACCACCAGCATGTTCATCTGGGGACTGCTCCACGGCGCGTCCTCGCCGTATCCGGTCGTCGTGAACGTCTGCACCACCACCTCCAGGGCCTGGTACCACGGCCGCGGCCGTCCCTCCCATACGCTCATGCCCAGGCTGTACGCGCCCGTCAGTCCCACGGTGGCGGCTGCGAGCACCAGTAGGTAGTACGCCGTGCGGCGGGTCAGGGACGTCATCGCGCCGAAGAGTCGTCGGGAAGATAAAGGTAGGGGATGAAGGCCTCGACCGACCCGGAAGAGGGCCCGTGGGGACTGGGAAACGGTCGGCCTTAACCTATGCCTCGGCGCCCCGAGGCACAACGTCTTCGTGCACCGGCCATCCGCCCCTGTTGCCATCTGAGCCAGACGGAACGACGCGCCGGGCGCACAAATGCAACCGGGAGGTTTTCTCTTGCATGATTTTCTCTCTGCTCGATGTCCGACGCCCCGGAGGCCCAGCCCGATGATGGCTCGTCGGGTCAAGGAGTCCCCTGTCAGAATTGCGGCGCCCCCCTCGTGGGCGAGTACTGCCACCAGTGCGGGCAACGGCACGTCCCCACGCTCCGGGTGCTCTACCTGGTGCGGCGCTTCCTCGAATCGGCCCTGGACCTGGAGGATTTGGAACGGGGCGTCGGGCAGACGCTCCGTCGCGCCGCGCGCAATCCGGGCCGCGTGGCCCGTCGGTACGTGGACGGGGAACGGAGGGAGTTCGTCAATCCCCTCGGCTACTTCCTGTTGACTGCCACGGCCACGTTTCTCGTCTTTTCGGTTTTTCAGGAGGCGTGGGTGCAGAACCAGGCCGAGGCGTACGAGGTGATGTGGCAATCGCTGGGCGCGAGTTCCGACGAGATCTTTCGACCCGGATCCCCGCTCCGGTCGCTCGGCTGGTCTTCTGCTCAGGATCTTGCGGCGGGCATCTTCCAGTTTTTCCAACAGGTACAGACGTACGTCGGGCTCTTTACCTGTGCCGCTGCGGGCCTGCTCCTTCGATGGGCATTTCCGAAACGGACCGTCGCCGAGATCCTCGTGTTTGAGCTCTACGTTACGGCCCAGGCCACCCTGTTCCTCGGAATGCTCGGCCCACTACTCTTCTGGGGAGCCCCCGCCTTCATCGGCGTTCTGCCTATTTTTTTGCAGGTCGGTCTCCACGTCCACGGCGCCGAGGCGTTCTTCGGAACCCGTTGGCGGGCTCGCCTCCTGCCCCCCTGTGCCTATCTGGCCAGCGTGGTCCTGTTCGTTATTGGCTCCGGCCTCGTCACTGTCGGCGTTGTGACCTACCTAGCCTGAGCAATCCTCCCCCACGCCTCCGGCCACAGACATGGACTACTTCTCTACCGGGTGGCGGGTCTCCCCGTCCCCGTACACCACAAACTTCTCGGTGGTCAGCGCCTCCAGGCCCATCGGGCCGTAGGCGTGCAGCTTGGTGGTCGAGATGCCGATCTCGGCGCCCAGCCCCAGCTCGCCCCCGTCCGAGAAGCGTGAGGAGGCGTTTACGAGCACGACCGACGCGTCGACCGAGCGGACGAAGCGGCGGGCCGTCGGCAGCCGGTCGGTCGCGATGACCTCCGTGTGGTTGGAGCCGTACTCGGCGATGTGGTCCAGCGCCTCGTCGGCGCTTTCGACCACCCGGGCCGCGAGGGTCAGGTCGAGGTACTCGGCGGCGTAGTCGTCCCCGGTGGCCGCCCCCACGCCCGGGAGCAGCTGTCGGGTCCGGTCGTCCCCACGGAGCTCCACGCCCGCGTCGTCGAGGAGCGCCCGGGCGCGGGGCAGAAAGTCGTCCGCCACGTCCGCGTGCACGAGCAGCGTTTCGAGCGCGTTGCAGACGCTGGGGCGCGAGACCTTGCCGTCGAGCAGGAGATCCTCGGCGACCTCCAGGTCCGCGTCTTCGTCGACGTAGAGGTGGCAGACGCCC
Source organism: Salinibacter pepae (assembly GCF_947077775.1). Classification (NCBI taxonomy): domain Bacteria; kingdom Pseudomonadati; phylum Rhodothermota; class Rhodothermia; order Rhodothermales; family Salinibacteraceae; genus Salinibacter; species Salinibacter pepae. The sequence goes on along the minus strand of NZ_CAMTTE010000001.1, from coordinate 3,437,022 downwards.
TTGTAGTGCTTGATGACGGGAATCTGGCTCGTCTCGTCCACGAAGCGGATCAGGCCCTCCCCGCCGCGGGGAATGACGAGGTCGAGGTGCTGGTTGAGCGTCAGCATCTCCCGCACCGCCGCCCGGTCGGTGGTGGGGATGAGCGTGACGGCCGCGGGGGGGACGCCCTCCGCCTCCAGGGCCGTGTGCAGCGCCGCCGCGACGGCCTGGTTCGAGTGGAATGCGTTGGAGCCGCCCCGCAGCAGGACCGCGTTGCCCGCCTTGAAACAGAGCCCGGCGGCGTCGGCCGTGACGTTGGGACGGGCCTCGTAGATCATGCCGATCACCCCCAGCGGGATGCGCATCGTCCCCACCTCGATGCCACTGGGCCGTCGGGTGGTGCCCCCCATTTCGCCCACGGGATCGGCGAAGGACGCCACGTCACGCAGCGCGTCGGCCATCTTGGTGATCCGGTCGGGATTCAGGACAAGCCGGTCGATCAGGGCGTCGTCGAGCCCCTCCTCACGCGCAGCGCTCACGTCCTTGCCGTTGGCGGCCAGGATGGCCTCCTCGTCCGCCTCCAGCGCGTCGGCCATGCGGCGCAGCGTGCGGTTCTTCGTTTCGGTCGAAAGCGTGCTCAGCTCGCGGGCGGCGGCCTTGCAGGCCGCGGCGAGAGCGTCGACGGAGAGCGCTTCGGAGGTCGTGTCGGACATGGGCGCGACTGAATTTATTTGTTTGTTCATGCCGAAAAAGCAAGCTGCTATACACAGAGCGCCCGCCGGTGCTCCGACCGGTGTTGCCGTCGTTCGTACGGCGTGGACGGACAGGGGGGCCACAGTCCACAATCCGCCTCACGCCTCCACCACCAGATCGTCGCGGTGCACCACGTGGTCGGCGGGCGCCTCGTCGAGGACCTCGGCGATGGCGTGGCTCTGTCGCCCCTGGATGCGCTTCAGGTCGGCGGCCCCGTACTGCGTGATGCCCTTCGCCACGCGGGTCCAGGTCCCCTCTTTCTCGACCGCAATCTCCACGGCGTCGCCCCGGGCAAAGCGGCCCTTCACCGCCACAATGCCCGACGGCAGCAACGAAGCGCCCTCGTGTCGCAGGGCGTCGGCCGCCCCGGCGTCGACCGTCAGGCGGCCCGCTGAGGGAAGCGCGTGGAGCATCCAGTGCTTGCGCGCGGGAAGCGGCTGCTCGGCCTGCCGAAAGAGCGTGCCCGGCATCTCACCGCGCCCCAGCGCGTCGAGGTGGCCGCCTTTGGTTCCGTTGACCAGAACGGTATCGATCCCGCGGTCCGTCGCTTTTTCTGCCGCCTCCACCTTCGTCTGCATGCCGCCGGTGGCCACCTTGCGGTGGGAGGGCCCGACCATGTCGTAGATCTCGTCGGTGATGTCGTCCACCGCCGGCAGGCGCTCCGCGTCCGGGGTGTCGTGCGGATCGGCGGTGTAGAGGCCGTCTACGTCCGAGCAGATCACGAGCAAATCCGCCTCGGCCAGCACCGCCACGTAGGCGGCGAGGTTGTCGTTGTCGCCCACCCGCAACTCCTCGGTGGCGACGGTGTCGTTTTCATTCACGATCGGCAGCGTGTCGCGGTCGAGCAGCTCGGCGATCGTGTTCTTCGCGTTCACGAAGCGGGCCCGGCGCTGCAGGTCGTCGTAGGTGAGCAGGACCTGCGCACAGGGCACGTCGAAGAGGCGGCGCCAATGGGCCATCAGCAGCGGCTGGCCGAGCGCGGCGAGGGCCTGCCGCTCCGGGATGGAGAGGCCCGTGCCCGGCCCGCCCCGGCCCTGCTCGGCGAGCCCGGCGGCCACGGCGCCGGAGGAGACCAGAATCACCTCCTTGCCCTGCCGACGGCTCTGAATTACAAAGCGCGCAATGGGCAACAGGTGCGTCGTGCTGCAGCCCCGATCGTCGGGCGCAACGAGCGCGCTGCCCACCTTCACAACGGCACGGCTCCAGTCCGGGAGCGCAACGACGGGGGCCATACGCATCAGGCAGATCAGTCGACGGAAGCACGGTGGTGGTCGTTCTAACGTACGGACGCCTCCGGACAACGTGAAGCCCTGCGCACCGGGCCCGGACCCTCGTTCTTTGGACGACTTTCACAACAGCACCGAGCTGGCGGACAATATCGGCCTCCTGCTCCTCGTTGCATACCGATGGCGCTCCAGGCGCCCACATCATTCCGTATCCACCCTCCGTTTCAGCCAACGCTTCCTTTTCTGATGGGCATCACCGCGTCGAACCTGGGCAAGGTCTACGGCACCCAAAAGGCCGTCGACGACGTGAGTTTTGACATGAGCACCGGCGAGGTGCTCGGGGTTCTCGGCCCCAACGGGGCCGGCAAGACGACGACAATGCGGATCCTGACCTGCTACCTGGATCCGACGGCCGGCACCGCGACGCTCGACGGCTATGACATCCACGAGCACCCGGAAGAGGTGCGGCGCCGCATCGGGTACCTCCCCGAGGACACGCCCTTGTACACCGACATGCCGGTGATTGACTACCTGCGCCACGCCGCTGAGCTGCAGTCGGTCCCTCAGGCAAAGGTCACGTCCCGGATTCAGAAGATGATGGATGTGTGTGGGTTGGGCCGCGAACGCCACAAGCGAATTGGCGAGTTGTCCAAGGGCTTCCAACAGCGAATTGGCCTCGCCCAGGCCCTTCTCCACGACCCGCCGGTCCTCATTCTCGACGAACCGACGACCGGGCTCGACCCGAATCAAATCGTCGAGATCCGCGAATTGATCAAGGAGATCGGCATGGAGAAAACCGTCATGCTCAGTTCTCACATCCTGAAGGAGGTGGAGATGACCTGTGACCGCATTCTCATCATCGACCAGGGGCGCGTCGTGGCCGACGGACCCACCGAGAAGCTCCGGAAACAATTCATGGGCGGAACGCGCCTCCGGGTTTCCGTGGACGCCCCCGGCGACGCCGACGTCGGTCGCGCCTTTCGGGAGATGGAGGGCGTCGCCTCGGTTCAACGCACGAACGGCTCGTACGAGCTCGCCACCGCGGGCGACGCGGAGCCCGCCGCCGATGTCTTCCGCCTCTGTGCCGACCGCGGATGGACCCTCACGGAGCTGACGCCCATCGAGTCGAGCCTCGAAGACCTCTTCCGTGACCTCACGAAGACCCCGGACGCTCCAGCGGGGATCGCCTCAGCGGACGATGAGCGGTCTGAATCATGACTCGTAACTCGTGACTCGTGACTCGTGAGGAGGCTCAAAACCATCGCCGACGCCTCTCTTCATCGCACCGATCACGCACCACTCGTCACTCCCCCGCGACCATGCACGCCGTCTGGACGATCTGCAAGCGCGAGGTCAACGCGTTCTTCGACTCCCTCACCGCCTACATCCTGCTCGTCGTCTTCCTCGGCCTGAGTGGCACCTTCACGTGGCTCTTTGGCCAGGGGGATGTCTTCTTCGTGGGCGAGGCCTCGCTCGATACATTTTTTCAAGTCGCCTTCTGGACCCTCTTCTTCTTCATTCCCGCCGTCACCATGGGCATGATCGCCGAGGAGAAGCGAAGCGGGACCCTTGAGCTGCTGGCCACCAAGCCGGTCGACGACCTCGAAATTGTCACTGGCAAGTGGCTCGCGGCGTGGAGCCTCGTCGCCATCGCCCTCGCCTTTACGCTCCCGTACTACGTCACCGTGGCACAACTCGGCCCCATCGACCACGGCGCCACCATCAGCGGGTACCTGGGCCTCCTCCTCGTGAGCGCAGTCTACGTGAGCATCGGGCTCTTTGCGTCGAGCCTGACCGGCAACCAGATTGTGGCCTTCCTCCTGAGCCTCTTCATCGCCGTCTTTCTGCACCTCCTCTTTGGACAAATGGCCTCTATTCTCCCCGATGCGCCGGCCAATGTCGCGTCGTTTCTCGACCTGCAGGGGCACTTCCGAACGATGTCGCGGGGCGTGATCGACGCGGCATCGGTGCTCTACGTGGGAACGCTTGCAGTACTTGGCCTGCTCGCCGCCACGGTGTCACTAAAGAGCCGACGCTGGAGCTAACCTCCCAACTTCGCCTCGAGTCCGAAACGCGAATCGTTGATCCGTCAACCCATGTCGAACGCTTTCGCAGGCTTTCTTGCGAACCGGCGCGAAGCCCTCCTTCAGGTCCTGCTCATCGCGGGCAGTCTCGCCGCCCTCACCTACACCGCCAACCAGTTCGTCCTGCGGGCCGACCTTACGGCAAACAACCGCTACACGCTCGCCGGCGCAAGCCACGACATCGCCCAGACCCTGAACGACCCGGTGACGGTGACGGCCTACTTCTCGTCCAACCTGCCCGCCCGGTTTGGACGCACGAAGGAGGAGTTTCGGGCGCTCCTGCAGGAGTTCCGCGCGGCGGCCGGCGGCAACGTCGAATTCCAGTTCGTAAACCCGAACGAGGGGGACCAGACGGCGCGCGAGGCCCAGCAGGCCGGCATCCGTCCGGTCACGGTGAACGTGCGGCAGCAGAACAAGATGACGCAGAAGCGCGCGTACCTGGGGGCGGTCTTTCAGTACCGGGACCAGCGGGAGGTCGTCCCGTTCGTGGAGCCGAATTCGGCCCTGGAGTATACGATTGCCAGTACCATGAAGAAGCTGACCGTGGACGACAAGCCCGTCCTGGGCGTCTTGCAGGGCCAGGGCGAGCCCGGCCTGAACGCGATGACGCAGCTCCAAAACGGGCTCAAGGGCCGCTACGACATGCGGACCATTTCGGGCGTGGACACGGCGGGGGTGCCCCCGGAGGTGGACGTGCTTCTCGTTTCCCGCGCCGAGAGCGAACTCTCCACGCAAACGGCCCTCGCCCTGGACCAGTACGTGATGCGGGGCGGCCCCGCCATCTTCGCGCTCAACCGGGCACAGGCCAACATGCGCTTCGGGCAGGCCCGTCCTCAGACGACGGGACTTGAACCCTTGCTCGAAAGCTACGGGCTCCCCATCCGGACCCGTCTGGTGCGCGACCGGAACGCAAGCGCCGTTCGGGTCCGGCAGAAGCGCGGCGGGTTTGCGGTGATGAATCGGGTTCGGTATCCGTACATCCCGCAAATTGCCAACTTCGCCGACCACCCCATTAGCAACGGCCTCGATCAGGTCGTCTTCCGGTTCGTGTCTCCGCTCGACACCACTCAGGTTGACTCGACCGCACAACTCACCGTGCTCGCGCGCTCGTCGCAGCAGTCGGGCCTCGCCGCCCTTCCCATCAGCATTCGCCCACAGCAGGAGTGGACCGTGTCGGACTTCTCGGGCGCGTCCTATCCCGTGGCCGGCCTGCTGGAGGGCACCTTCTCTTCCGCCTTCGCCGGGAGTGACACGCTCTCGGTGGAACGCACGAAGAGCCCGGACACGAAGCTGGTCGTCATCGGGGACGGGGACTTCATCGTGAACGGAACCGGCCGGCGAAAACAACGGCTGCCGGAGGGAAACACGAATCTCGTGGCGAATAGCGTAGACTACCTGGCGGGCGACACGGGGCTGATTTCGCTGCGGACCCAGCGCGTCACCAGTCGTCCCCTCATGCAGCTGGAGCCGACCACGAAAACGGTTCTGAAGTACCTCAACGTCCTGCTCCCCATCCTTCTCGTCACCGGGTACGGACTGGTGCGCTATCGCCGCAATCGGGCACAGCGTCGGCGCTGGAAGGACGCCGGCCTCAGCACCTGAGGCTGCTTCGCCTGCTCCCCTAGGCCCAACGAGACTGCTACACCGAGACTCCCCCGATCCCCCCGGCATGACCAACGCGACCAAGACTTTGGCGCTCATTTTCGCCAGCACCCTTGCCCTTGCGCTCGCCACCTCCTGGAGCTGGAGCACCGCGTCGAGCGCAGCCTTCCAGGAGCAACTGCTCGCCGTAGACACGAGCGCGGTGCAGGCCGTGCGCATTGAGCGGCCCAGCCGGCCCTCGATCCGCCTGGCACAAACGGACAACGGCTGGCGCGTATCCCCCGGCGACACGTCGGCCACGTACCCGGCCGGCACCCGTGCGGTGGATCGACTTCTGGGGACGGTGCCCGCCCTTGAGGTGAGCGCCGTGGCGACTCGCCAGCCGGACAAACACCCGCGGTACGGTGTCGACTCGACCGGAACCACAGTCACGATGCTCGGAGACGGGGGCGAGGCCCTCGGAACGCTCATTGTCGGGCGCACTCGCGTCCGGCGCTCTCCGTCCGGCAGCGGAGGCCCGTCTCAGACCCGACTTCGGCAACGGCGGCGTCGGGGCACACCCGTCACGTACGTCCGCCCCCCCGACCGGCCGGATGTCTACTCCGTCGAGCAGTCGCTCCGCTCGGTGACGGCCCGGACCGTGGAGGGCTGGCGCGACAAGACCATCTGGGGCCTTGCCCGCTCGGACATCCGGCGGATCGACCTCCGGTACCCTGCTGATAGTTCCTTTACGATGCGGCGGGTGGCCGCAAGCGATACGGCGGCGGCCCCGGACGCGTGGGTGTCGGCGGGCGATACGCTGTCTCAGACCGAGGTCTCGTCGATGCTGCGTGTGCTTTCGTCGCCCCAAGCCGACGGCTTTGCGGAGTCCACCGCGCCCGACGAGTTCGGCAAGGCGCAGTATGAGGTGCGCCTCCACCTAACGGACGGTTCTCGGCGGTCGATTCGCCTCCGCCCCGCCCCCGACGCCCAGCAGTACCGCGCCGTGGCCGACGGCCTCCCGTACGTCGTCGAGCTCCAATCAGGCAGCTGGGACCGGTCGGTCCTGCGGGGCCGCTCGGCCCTCGTGGAGTCCCGTTGAGTCGGCCCCGCTTGGCCGTGTGGTTGAAACCATCCCATTCGGCCAGCAAAGTTCACCGGGCCGACGGTGCAACTCCAGACGAGGCTTCCTGTTTTCCCACGGCACGTTGCTCGTCATTTTTCGCTGCGCCCCCATGGCCGCCCCCACGCAGTACCGTGCGATCTGGATTTCCGACGTCCACCTGGGGACCCCGCAGGCCAAGGCCGCCTACCTGCTTGACTTTCTGCGCACCCACGACGCCGACCGGTACTACCTCCTCGGCGACATCATCGACGGGTGGGCGCTGAAGCGATCCTGGTACTGGCCCTCCTCACACAACGACCTGATCCGGGGCCTGCTCCAAAAGGCCGAGGGCACCAACGTCACCTACATCCCCGGCAACCACGACGAGGTGGCACGCGATTTTCCCGGCCTCCAACTCGGCGGCATTACCGTTCAGCGGAAGACCCAGCACACCACGGCGGACGGGCGTCGCTTTCTGGTGGTGCACGGCGACGAGTTTGAAGGGGTCGTCCGCCACGCCGAATGGATCGAGCTTCTGGGGAGCTGGGCATACACCGGCGTCCTCGCGGCCGACCGCTGGTACAACCGCCTGCGGCGCCTGCTGGACCTGCCCTACTGGTCCCTTGCCAACTACATAAAGGAGACCCGTCACATCCGGCAGGTCATTGCGGAATTCGAGGAAACCGCTGCGCGCGAGGCGGACGCCGAGGGCTTCGACGGGGTGATTTGCGGCCACATTCACCGCCCCCGAATGCGGGCCGTCAGCAACGCCCAGTACGTCAACACCGGCGACTGGATTGAGAACTGTACGGCGCTGGTGGAGCACCGGGACGGACGGCTCGAGCTCCGCCAGTGGATTCCCGACGGGGTCGGCCCGCGGCGCGCGATTGCGTCGGAGGCGTCGCCGCCGCAGAACGGCACTCCCTCGTTGGTGTCCGCCCCCGAGGCCGGCCCGCAGGACAAGTAGCTGTGCTTAGGAACCGGGCGTCCACGGGCTCCCCGTTCTATTCGACGGCGGTCTCGGCGCCCTCCGCTCGCTGCAGGAGCCGATGCAGCTTCCCCGGAAACTTCTTGGCCAGAAACGACTCGACACGGGCCGACGCGCGTCCCACCGCGTCTCGGTCGACCCCCGTCTCAATGCCGAGTCCGTCGAGCAGGTACGCGGTGTCTTCCGTGGCGATGTTGCCGGTGGCCCCGTCGATGAACGGACATCCCCCCATGCCCGCCAGCGACGTGTCGAAGCGCTCCACGCCGCACTGCAGCGCCGCGTAGACGTTGGCGAGGCCGAGACCACGGGTGTCGTGGAGGTGCAGAACGAGGGGCGTATCGCCGATGGCGTCCTGCACGGCCCGGACGCGCTCTTTGATCATTCGGGGGTGCGCGAGGCCCGTGGAGTCGGCGAGGGACAGCGACTCGACGCCCAGGTCGGCGAAGTGACGGCTCATGTCCACGACCTGATCGAGCGGCGTGTCGCCCGGGGCCTGGTACCCGAACACGGTCTGGAACCCCATCTGCACGGTCAGCCCGTGCTCGTGGGCGTACCGCACCATGTCCTCCGCCTGCGCAACGGCCTCGTCGACCGACCGGTTGGCGTTGTCCTGGCTGTGCCGGTCGTGCGTCGCAATCGAGAGGTCCACCTGCGACAGCCCCGCCGCGTGGGCGCGCTCCAGCCCTCGCTGGTTGAGCGCAAGCCCGGCGTACGTCACGTCTGCCCGGTCGGGCAGGCGGCTGCACACCGCCTCCGCGTCTTTCATCTGGGGGACCCACTTCGGATGCACGAACGAGGTGACCTGGATGCGCGGCAGGCCGGCGTCGGCCAGTGCCGTGATGACGTCGACCTTCCGGTCGGTGGGGATGAACTGCTCCTCAAACTGGAAGCCGTCGCGGGGCCCAACGTCGCAGAGCGCAACGGACTGCGGAAGAGACATGAGTGTAACCAAGCGCTGTGGGTGAGAATGAGCGGTGGTCCAATGCTCCAGCGTGCCTGAACGTTCGGCCGGACGCGCCCCCTCCAAAGTCCCCCTAGAACCACGAAACGCCCGGGCCTCCGTGCAGAGAGCCCCGGGCGCTCGTGGCGTGTCGTCGGTTCTCCTGGAGCACTACTGCGACGCCCCGCCGCCCGATGAGGAGCCAAGCGTGAAGAGCCCGTCCTCCAGGTCCGCATTGATGTCGAGGCTCTGAATGGTGGCCGTGACGGTGTTTTCGCCGTCGCCTGTCGACTGGACCGTCTCGGTCGTGAACGGCAACCGGACGCCACTCACCGTCCGAAAGTCAGTGAACGTCTGGGTCACCTGCACCTGCTGGCCCGTCTGTGGGTTGGTTTGCTCGAGCGTGAGGCGCTCCGGCCGCATCGTCTCGGCGTGGAGGTAGAGGGTGTACTCGGGCCCGGCGGGGGGGGTCACGCGAGCCTGCTGGTAGCTCGTGCCCTCCACGGTTGTGTCTGCCTGGGCCGTCACCGTCAGGCCGTCGTGGTCCAGGTTGGCCATCAGGTAGGGGAGGCTGCGCCAGAGCTGTCCCATAATCTGGCCGCGGGCCGACGGCGGCGCGGTGCGGGTCCCCTGCGGGGTTTTCATCTTCATGGTCTCGCCGTCGTTGACCACGGTGATGTTGCCCATGGCGGTGCTGACCTCCGTCCGCAGTTGATCGGGAAGCCGCACGACGAGCGTGCTCTCAGTGTTCTGCTGCTTGGTGACGACGCGCATGTTCTGGATCTGGTCGAAGGCCGACCCGCCGAGGGCCTCCTTGGCGCTCGCCATCAGCTGCTGCCCCGCCATCGCGGCCTCCTCCTCGGCGGCCGTCATGGCGGCCTCGTCCGCACCGGGCGCCTCGCGGGGGATCGAGATGTCGAGGGTATCGACCGTCCCGTCCTGACTGAGCGTAGACAGGGCCTCGCTAAACTGATCGCCGTTCCCGACGATCAGGATGTGCGACTCGTCAGGATGGAGGTACGTCTGCGCCGCCGACAGCACGTCGTCCGGCGTCACCTCCTCGATGGCATTCCGGGTCTGTTGCAGGAAGTCGGCGGGATAGTCGTAGTACTCGTAGGTGGCACGGCGCCCCAAGATTTCCCGCTCCGAGTCGAAGTTGAAGACGAACGAGTTCAGGTAGCTGTCTTTGGCGAGCCCGAGTTCCTCCTGGGTGGGCGGTTCCTCCCGCATCCGCTCGACCTCCGTCATCACCGCGTTCGTGGCCTCCACAGTGCTGGCGCTCTGAGAGGCAATTCCAGCGTAGAAGCGCCCCGGGCGGTCGTAGCCCGCCGTGTAGGCGCCGCCGACGGAGTACGCCAGGCCCTTTTCCCGACGCACCTGCTGAAACAGGCGGCCGGAGAAGCCCCCGCTGAGCACCTCGTTCATCATCTGCACCGAGGCGTAGTCGTCGCTCCGACGCGTGATCTCGCCAGGATGTCCCATGCGGATCTTGCTCTGGTTGACGTCGCCCTTCGGGACGAAATTGACGGAATGCGCGCGCTCGGCGTCCGGCTCCGGCGGGGTCGGCGGCTCGAAGTCGGCCGCGGCCTCCCAGTCCCCAAACTGCTCGCGGAGCGCCTGCTCCATCTGGTCGGTGTCGAAGTCGCCCCACACGCTCAGGATGACGTTGTTCGGGTGGAAATACTGGTCGTGGAAGTCCACGAGGTCCTGCCGCTTGATCCGGTCGACCGTATACAGCTCCGGGGTGCGGGCGTACGGACTGTCCCCCCCGTACAGGACCTTGTCAAACTCGCGCCCCACGATGGCGCTGGCCTGGTCGTTCCGGCGCGAGATGCCCGACTTGACCTGGCTCTTGGCCTGCTGCACTCGATTTCCCGCGAAGGCGGGACGGCGAAGCACCTCGGCGAAGATCGGAAGGACCGTGTCGACGTGGTCGGCAAGGGTCGACATGTAGGCCGACCCCGAGGTCTCGCCGATGCTGGTCTCGACGGTGGCCGCGATGTTTTCGAGCACCGTGTTCAGGCTGTCCGGCGCCATCGATGCGGTCCCGCCGGTGCGCATGACCGTCCCCGTGATGGAGGCGAGGCCCCGCTTCTCGGCGGGCTCGTAGACGGAGCCCACACCGATCTGGGCCGTGGCGTTGACCTGGGGCAGCTCCGGATCCTCCAGCAGAAAGATGGTCATGCCGTTGTCGAGCTCAACGCGCTCCGGCTCCGGAACGTCAAAGTCGCGAAGCTCCGGATACGTGAGCTCTGTCACGTCGTAGTCGGCCGTCTGGATGTCCGTCTCCTGGGCCGAGGCCGGATGCAGGGCCCCCAGCCCCACGAGGAGAAGGCCCAGGGCCATCACGGACAGCAGACGAGTAGGCGAAAAGCGATCCATCGTACGAAGGAATTCTGGTCAGCAGGAGATACCGAGAGGAATGCAGGAACAGCAGCACGCGCTAGTTGGCGGCGGTCGTGGGCTGCTGCTCGTCGTCGGTCGTTTTGATCATGGCGACGGTGCGGTTGCTCCGCCTGAACGTGTTTTGCGCCACACGCTGCACGTCCTCCACCGTGATGGCCTGAATGGCGTCGAGACGCCGGAAGACCGAGCGCCAGTCGCCCTTCAGCTCCTCCATCTGGGCAAATTGCAGGGCAAGCCCCTGATTGGAATCAAGCTGCCCGATGAGATTGGACCGTGCTCGCGTCTTCGCCCGCTCGAGCTCCTCTTGACTGATGCCGTTCTCTTTAATCGCCTCCAGCTCGTCGTAGATCATGTGCTCTACGCTGTCCGGCGAGACCCCCCGGTTGGGAACCCCGAAGATGCCGAACATGGTGTCGTACTTGCTGCCCGGAAAGGCCGGCAGGGCCTGAACCTGAAGGGCCTTTTCCTCGGTCACCAGGTTTTCGTAGAGGCGGCTCGTGCGCCCGCCCGTCAGCACGTCCCCCAACACATCGTAGACGGGCGCGTCCTCGCTTTGCATGCTGGGCCGGTGAAAGCCCATCACGACAAACGGCTGCGTCTGTTCGCGGATGACAACCCGGCGTTCGCTAATCTGCTCCGGCTCCTCGGTCCGGACCGGCAGCGGCTCGTCTCCTCCGGGCAGGTCCCCAAAGTACTGTTCTGCGAGGGCCCGCATCTGCTCCGGGTTCACGTCCCCGGCAATCCCAATGGTCAGGTTGCGCGGGCTGTAATGCTTCTCGAAGAACTGCTTGGCGTCGGTCCGGGACAGGTTTTGAAGGTCCGACATGTGGCCGATGGTCGGGTTGCCGTAGGGATGCGCCTTGAACGCAGTGGTCAAGAACTCTTCGACCAGGCGGCCCGTGGGGCTCGACTCCGTGCGCTGGCGCCGCTCCTCCATGACCACGTCGCGCTCGGTGTAAAACTCACGGAGCACCGGGTTCGCGAACCGGTCGGATTCCAGGGCAAAGAAGAGCTCCGCCTTGTTGGCCGGCAGGCTGTAGAAGTACCGGGTCGCGTCGGCCGAGGTGGTGGCGTTGAGGCCGCTCACCCCATTCCGTTCCAGGATGTTTTCGAACTCCCCCTTCTCGATGTACGACTCGGCCTCCGTCGTGGCCTGCTCAAACTGCTCTTCGAGCGCCGCGATGCGGGACGAGTCGGCCTGCGGGCCTTTCGCCCGCTCCCGGCGAAGCTGCAGGTAAATCTCCTCCTGACGCTCCAGGGCCTGCATCTCTTTCTCAATGTTCTTGGTGCTGATCGTGGTCGTGCCCTTAAACGCCATGTGTTCGAACATGTGGGCGATGCCGGTCTTGCCCTGCGGTTCGTCGACCGACCCCACGTCGGCGTACGTGGCGAAGGAGGCGACGGGCGCGTCGTGGCGCTCGACCACCACGAAGTCCAGTCCGTTGTCCAGCGTGAAGGTGGTCACCTTGTCCTCAAACTGCGCCAGCAAGTCTTGTCCCTGCGCGGGCAGGGCCGCCCCTGCCAGCAAGACAAGCAGTGCCGTGAGCGTGAGGGCGACCCGCGACCAGCCCTCGCGAAGCGAAGTCCAATCCATGAGACACAGAGACTCTTTGAAGTGGGAGTAGTGTGGAGCCTCTTTAATAACGCCCCTGCTCCGCTGATTTGATACAGCCTCCCCCTGCCCGCCCCGCCCTTTACTGACAATTTCACATTTTCACCACGCCCCGCCCCGGTAGAACGAACCGATTCCGCCGTGCGTAGACACTGCCGTCAAGAGCCTTCGAATCAACCTTCTCCTTTGATGCAGTTTATTAATCAGCCGGATGCCGAAAACGATGAGGCCTGGTGGGACCGCTTTGAGGAGCTGCTCGACGATCAGAACGACTGGCCAACGCAGTACACCTTCAAATTTATCGCCCCGGCGGCCCGACTGGACGACCTAAAGGCCGTGTTCGACGACCACCCGGTCCGGGTGCGGGAGTCCAGCAAGGGCAACTACAAGAGCGTAACGGCCCACCTCCGCATGTCGTCGAGCGAAGAGGTCGTTGGGATTTACGAACGGGCCTCCGGCATCGAAGACGTCATCGCGCTGTAGACCTCCTCTTCTCTGTTCCAATCTCCCGTCCCGAACGATGCACAGGCTCTTCGCGTCTCTGCTGTGCGCGGTGGCGCTCCAGGCCGGGTGCTCGGAGGCACTCACCTGGCGCGCGGTCGACCATATGATCGCAGCCGAGTATCCGGACGTCACCGCCCTCACGACCGACTCGCTCGCCGCACAGCTGGCCGACGACACCTCTCCCACTCCTGTTTTGCTGGACGCCCGCTCGCCCGACGAGTACGCCGTAAGCCACCTGCGGGGGGCGCGGCGTGTGCGCCCGTCGGCGGACGCCTACCCGGCCCTGGACACCCTGGCGTCGGACACGCCGATCGTGGTGTACTGCTCGGTCGGATACCGGTCGGCGGGCGTGGTGCAGGCATTGCAGGCGCAGGGGTTTTCCGAAGTCTACAACCTGAAGGGCTCCATCTTCCGCTGGGCGAACGAGGGACGGCCGGTTGTCCGAAACGGCGAGCCGGTGTCCGCCGTCCACCCTTACGATGCCTCCTGGGGACAGTTGCTGACGGACTCCCTGCGGGCCTCCCCTTCGTCGGAGCGCCTGTAGGGGCCTCCTTCTCCGATGAGAGCACAGGGGCGTGCCCTCCCCAGCCGCCATGCGCGCAGTCGCTTCGCCTCAGCCTCGACCGGATGGGGCCGCAACGTCACGGCGCGCCTCGTTTTTCTCACAGCACGGAAGCCGCACGACGAAGCGGCTGCCCGTTCCTTTTTCGGTCTCCACGTCCACCCGACCGCCCATCTGTTCAACGGCCTTCTTGGTGACCGCCAGTCCGACGCCGGACCCCTCAAACTTTCGGCTCAGCCCCTCCGACGCCTGGCGGAACGGCTCGAAGAGCGCCTCGGCCCGCTCCGGCTCCATCCCAATTCCGCTGTCTTCTACCTCCAGGACCGCGTCTCCGGCGGTCCCGTGAACGTGAACCTGGACGCCTCCCTCCTCGGTGTACTTGATTCCGTTGGAGAGAAGATTCTGTAGGACAATCTGCACGGCTCCCTCGTCGGCCCAGGCCAAAATCTCATCCGCCTCCGTGTACACGTCTAGACAAAGATCCTTCTCCTGCGCCGACGGCCGAAGCTCCTCGGCAACCTGACGGGTTTTCTCGACCAGATCGACGGCCTCCTCGGCCAGCTCGATTTGTCCGGATTCCAACTTGGACAGATTAAGCACGGCGTCAAGCGTATCGAGCAGTCGCTCCCCGCCCTGTCCGATGAGTTCCGAGAATTGATCCAGCTGCACGAGATCCGCCTCGTCCGGGCAGTCTTTTAGCGACTGGATCTCTTCACCAATGGCGTCGGCAAACCCGATGATCGAGGTTAGGGGCGTCCGAATCTCGTGGCTCATGTTGGCCAGGAAGGCCGATTTCGCCTTCGAGGCCTCTACGGCCCGGGCCCGGGCCCGCTCCGCCTGTTCCTTCGCGGATCGGAGAACCTGCTCCTGCTGAAGACGGTCGAGCACCACCATCGCGTAGGTGCCCAGCACCTCGATTAGATGCGTGTCGAAGGTCCCAATGGCCCCCGGCGTCGGCGAGCCCACCGAAAAGACGCCGTGCGCTCCTAGCGGCACGACAACCGCCGAGCGGAGGCCCCCGTAGTCGTTGGGGTCGTCCATCGTTGCCTTTTGCAGGTCCGGCACAATAAGCGTCTCGCCGGTCCGGTACGCCTCGGCGACGGCGCTCTCCCCGCCGATCTCGAAAGCCGGACGCTCCGGCATAAACTCGCACGCCGATGTCGCCACGTGGGTGGGCTTGAGGACGCTCCCCTCAGCAAACCGGATGAAAACGCCACGGTACCCGAGTGCGTCCTGGACGAGCTCGGTCAAAACCTGCCCAACTTCTTTCCGGCTGGAGGCCCGGAGCAGAGAGTCGGTGGCCGTGTAGAGCGCTTCGAGCTTGACCCGGCGCTTCTGAAGTGCGTGCTGCTGCTCTTTTAGTTGCGTGATGTTGGTGATGGCCCCGTCGTAGTACCGGGCCGTTCCCTCCTCGTCCCGGACCACGGTGCCACTGAGAAGCCCGGTAAATGTCGTTCCGTCCTTTCGGCGGAACCGAATCTCCATGCCATCCAGCTCGCTCGTTTCTCGTCTCAGCTCCGCGGCCAGCTGTTTTCTCTTGTCGGGCTCGGCGTACAGGGCCTCCGAGTCCATTTGAAGGAGCTCATGCGGGCTCGAGTACCCAAACATATCGGCCAGTGCCTGATTGCCAAACACGAGCCCCTCGTCCGGCGTCGATCGGTAGATGCCGTCGGAGACGTTTTCGGCAATTGAACGCAGGCGGGCCTCTTGGCTTTCGACCTTCGTCCAGGCGGCAAACTGCCCCCAGAGGGAGAACCCCTCGGCAAAGGCCACCGTGGACAGCCCAGAAATCAGGATGAGCGGATCGGTCTGTGGTGTGGGGGCCGCGAGGAGCCCGCCCACGGCAAACAGGAATCCGGTTCCCAGGAACCAGAACACCGGGGCGATGGACTCCGCCCCGAGCCCAATGACCACGGCCGCAGAGCCGTAGAAGACGACGAGCCCGATCGTGTAGTCGCTGGAGAAGCCGTTGAGCGTGGCCAGGACCGTGACCCAGGCCATGCACAGATAGATAAGGCCCCACGTCAGCGGCACATAGTTTCGGCACACGCGGTCCGATAGGTACGAGCCGACGAAAAGCCCCACCAGAAGGCCCGAAAGCGCGAGGCGAATCCAGGCCGGATCGACGGCCTGCGGGGCGGCCCAGCCGTACAGAGTGCCGAAGACGGGCACCAGAACGGCCGCCAAAAGCGAGGACAGCCGATACTGCTGCACCTGTACGGATTCGCGCTCCGACAGGGACGGGGCGTCCGGAAGGAGGAGCGAGGCGGCGACTGAAAACAGGTAGGCCATGTAACCTTCTCGAGTAAGAATTCCCGAAACGATACCAGGGAGCCAGTAGAAAGTGACGTCTCCCCCTGCAAGGCCCGCTTTGTTATCACCCCCTCAAGAACCGTACAGGGATTGGCTGGAGCGCCCACAAAACTTCACCGAGGTGCAGACGACGATAGGGGAGCACGTGGGATCGAGGGAGCAGCGGTTTGCGGACCAGTCCCCCAGTAGGAGCCCCGTAGGGCGTGGGGCACCTCGTGCCTGACGGTGACGGGGGAGCGGTCCAGGGCACAGCCGGGTCCGGGGACGAGTCCCTCATCAATTTCCCGGCCGCTGACGGGCGTGCGCGGGACAGCGCTGGACCGGCCCCATCTGCTACAGGAATTTTCGCTGCGGCCCCCGGAAGTCGCCGTCATTTGTACGCCCCTGAGGGTCACTGTGCTGAATCCGCCGGGGCCGGGCGCAGGACCCCGTTCTCGTTCCAGTGGGCCGGTGGGTCGAGCTGCGTACTGTACTGGTCGGTCGGCAGCACGTAGAAGGTGGCCACGAAGCCGTGCTCGTCGTAGGTGTGGGGCTCCCCCTCCTCCACGCACCCCGGGATGGCGTTGCCGGCGGCAGTGGCCCGGAACGTGGCGTTGTTGAACCCGGGCCAGACGGGACTCGTGGGCGCGAAGGCGAACGGACCAAACGCGAGGAGACGCACCCTACAGCGGCACGTGGGACGAGGCACCAGTCCGGTGAGCAGAGGTTGAGGGACGACAGGAGCCGAACGTGCCTAAGTCTTGGGCTATTCCTCACGCCGCAGGGAATCAATCGCCGTCGTCCCTGAACGCCACGCGGGCAACAAAGAAAACCCCTCGGCCGCATGGGACCGAGGGGAAGCAGTAGACCAAAAAGCCTGCCCGGGAGGATTCGAACCCCCGGCCTCAGCCACCGCAAGGCTGCGCTCTGTCCAACTGAGCTACGGGCAGGTGTGTCGCTCGTGTGCCGATTTCTGCATGAAGCATCACTGACACGCTCCGCGGAACGCAAAAGATCCTCTCCCTGTCGTTCTTACGAAGTGTTCACGCTGTCAGGGGCGTGCGGCCCCATCGACGCGGCGGCCACGTCGGCGTCGGCACGGGCCGCCTCGGGGTCGAGGTGGAAAAAGTGGTTCGTGGGGCCCCGCCCTGCGCCGAGCGGCAGGGCGTGGCGGATGGCCCCGGTCACGTACCGCTTCGCCCGGTCGACGGCCGCGCCCAGGTCGTGCCCCTGTGCCAGGTGGGCGGCGATGGCCGAGGCGTAGGTGCAGCCGGTGCCGTGGGTGTGCTCCGTATCGATCCGCGGGGCCCGGAAGCGCCGTGTCGTGTCCCCGTCCGCGAGCACGTCGACGGCCTCCTCGGTACCGGACAGGTGCCCGCCCTTGACGAGCACGGCATCCGGCCCGCGGTCGAGCAGCGCGGCCGCGGCCGTCTGCAGGTCCTCCGGCGTGTCGATGTCCACGTCGGTCAAGTGCTCGGCCTCGTGGACGTTCGGCGTGACGAGGGTCGCCAGGGGGAGCAGGTCATTGACCAACGTGTCGATGGCCTCGTCCTGCAGCAGCTTGAAGCCGGTTTTCGAGATCATGACCGGGTCGACCACGAACGGGCGCAGGTCATGGGCCGCCACCCGGTCGGCCACCGCCTCGATAATGTCGGGGGCCGAAAGCATCCCGGTCTTGGCCGCCTGGACGTCCATGTCGGTGGCCACGGCGTCGATCTGAGCGGCGACGAGCGACGGCGGCAGGTCGTGCGCCCGTGAAACTTCTTCGGTGTTCTGTGCCGTGATCGCCGCGAGGGCGGACGCGCCGAAGACGCCGTTGGCCTCCATGGCCTTCAGGTCGGCCTGAATGCCAGCCCCACCGCCCGAGTCGCTTCCGGCGATGGTGAGGGCTACGGGTTTCGTGGGCATGGGCAAAGCGGAGTTTGGTCGATGTAGGCAGTGGTGGACAGGCCGTGGCTACGCGTGTTCGGCAAGCGCACGGAGGTACGCCCGGGCCGCGGCGCGGGGCGTGTCTACGTTCATGATTCCCGAAAGCACGGCCACCCCGTGGGCACCGGCCGCCCGGCACACCGAGACCCGTTCGGGGGTAATGCCGCCCAGGGCAAGCACGGGCACCGGGGCCGCAACGCGGCAGAAGGCACGGAGCGGGCCAATCCCTGCTGGGGGCCGGTCCGGCTTGCTGGGGGTTGGAAAGACCGGACTGAAGAAGTAATAATCAACCCCCTGCGTCCGGTCTCCTTCCGCCTCCACGTGTTCGTGGGCGGAGTAGCCGATGAGGGCCTCCGGCCCAAGCCTCTGGCGGGCCTCCCCCACCGACGGCCCACGCCATCCGATGTGGGCCCCGCGCCCGAGCGCGTCGGCCACGTCGACGCGGGTGTTGACCGTGATCGTGACGTCGTCGGCCGCGGCCTGGAGCCGGTCTGCGAGGGCACGCGCCGCCGCCGCAAACCCCTCCGGACTCGCCTCGTGGTCGCGAAGGTGCACCCAGCGCACCCCTGCCCGCACCGCCTCGACCGCCCGGTCGGCCCGGGCGTCGTTCGTGAAGCCGTCGGCGATGAGTGCCAGGCGGGGATACGGAAGGACGGCCATGAGCAACCCGTTTAGTTGCGGTGCAGTGCAGCAGTACGGTTTCGGGGTGTGGGACGCTGTTTGCCGGACTGGTTGTCGCCTTCGACCGCGCGGCTCTCTGCAGCCCAGGGACTACTCGACCGCTGCATTCCCAGGGCAGGCCGGGTTCGGCACTCGCCCGGTAGCCGCACCGGAGGCGTGATCCCGCGTCTGCTCGGCCCCTGCTACGAGGCTCGCCTGGGCCTCGTTTGTGCACGTCGCCCGCTGTGTCTCGGCTGAATATTCATCCGACAGACCGCTTCTGAACGCCGGGCGGCCCGAAGGAGACTCGCGCCAGACACCAGGAGAGGCCGGGGCGCCCCCTTTTCTTCTCGTCTTCTTCTCGTCACGTTCCAATGCGCCCCTCCATGGACGACGACGCCTCCGCGTACAGACGCCGTGGGATGCGTCCGGCGCGATGGGCACTCCGTCCCGCCTCGACCGCCTTGCGCATCGCGTGGCCCATGTCGAGCGGGTGCTGCGCCTGCGCAATCGCCGTGTTGACCAGGATGCCGTCGTAGCCCAGCTCCATCGCCGTCACGGCGTCGCTGGCCGTGCCAATCCCGGCGTCGACGATCAGGGGCGTGTCCTCGATCATCTCACGGATGATGCGCAGGTTGTACGGGTTGACGATGCCCATGCCGCTTCCGATGGGCGATCCGAGGGGCATGACGGCCGCGCACCCGAGGTCCGCCAGCTTGCGGCACGTGATGGGGTCGTCGTTGGCGTAGGCGAGGACCGTGAAGCCGTCGTCAACGAGCGTCTTGGCGGCATCGAGCAGCTGCTCCACATCCGGCATGAGCGTCTCGTCGTCCCCGATCACCTCCAGTTTGAGCAGGTCCGTGCCCAGGGCCTCCCGCGCGAGCCGGGCCGTCAGGACCGCCTCGCGGGCCGTGTAGCAGCCCGCCGTGTTCGGCAGCACCTCGTATCCCCCCCTACGGAGAAGATCGAGGTGGCTCTCGGGGGCCGGGTTCTCGATGTTGACCCGCCGGATGGCAACCGTGACCAGCTCGGTGCCCGTCGCCTCCAGGGCATCGAGCATGACCTGCGGGTTCGGGTAGCGGCTCGTTCCGACGAGAATGCGGGACGAGAAGGAATGGTCGCCAATCACGAGGGCGTCGTCCGCCTCGTTCGCGACCGCTCCGTTGGCGTGCGTGACGTCACTCATAATCAGACTGTTCAACACAAAAGACCTCGAGGCACCCGATTCCCGCCCTCACCCGCCCGGCTGCGCCTGGATGATCTCAATCGAGTCCTCCTCGGCCAGCCGCACGTCCTCCCAGTCCTGGCGGCGGACCACGCTCTCGTTAAGCGCCACGGCGACCCCGGCGGCCTCGTCCTCGTTGTCCGGGTCGATCTCCAGGTCCCGAAGCAGATCGGTCAACGGATAGTCCTCGGGCACAGTGCGCCCGTCCCCGTTGACCGTCACGGGAATGGAGGGGTCGGTCGGGGTGCTCATGCGGACCTCGTCGGGGACTTGGCATCAGAGAAACGACAGGGAGAAAACGGCCGGAGCCAGTCCGAGGTTTCTCCGGTGCGAATCAGTCGCGCCATCTCCTCGGCCGTGATGGGCGTCAGCAGAATCCCGTGCCGGTAGTGCCCGGTCGCCATGAGCACCCCGGGCGCGGCCGACCGGCCCAGGAGGGGCGCGTGGTCGCGGCTCGCGGGCCGCAGTCCGGCCCACGTCTCGTCGACCGGCAGGTCGCGGATGCCCGGCACCACCTCCCATCCCCCTTCCAGGAGGTCGTAGAGCCCCCCCGCCGTCACCGTCGTGTCGAAGCCCATTTCCTCGCTCGTGGCCCCCATGACGATCCGCCCGTCGCTTTTGGGGGCGAGGTAGGCCTCGGGCCCCCGGATTACGTGCTGCAGGTCGAAGGGGCGCTTGCTTCGCAGTTGCAGCGATTGCCCCTTTACCGGGCGCACCGGGGGCGTCGCGTCGGGGGTCAGCCCGTCGAGCTCGCGGGACCAGACGCCCGCCGCCACCACGACACGGGTGCCCCCGACGCGGTCCCCGCCGGCCGTCCGGACCGCCGGCACGTCCTCGTCCGGCACGACGGCCTCGACGGGGGTTTCCTCGTGCAGCGTGCCCCCCTCCGCCTCGAACGCCGTTCGCAGGGCCCCCACGAGGCGGCGGTTGTCGACCTGATGGTCCGACGGGGCGTACACGGCGGCGGCGAGGCTCGGGGCCACGAACGGCTCCACGTCGCGCGCTTCCGCCCCGGTGAGCCACTCCACGTCCAGGCCCTGGTCCCGCTGGAACTCGTAAAGCCGCTCCAGCGCCTCGGCGGCGTCGCGGTCATCGGCCACGATGAGCGTCCCCTCGTCGCGGTAGTCGACCGACTGGCCGGACGCGGCCTCCACCCGGTCGGCAAAGTCGGGCCAGCGCCGCAGGCTTTCCCGGTTGAAGTCGTAGAGCTCCCGCTCCTCGAATTCGATCTCGGCGTCGGGGGCCAGCATGCCTGCGGCCTGGTACGAGGTGGCGCGCCCCGCCGTCTCTTTTTCGAAGAGGGTCACGGGCGTGCCGCGGCGGACGAGCTCAAAGCCGATGCTCAGTCCGACGGTGCCGCCCCCGACGATCAGCACGTCTCGGGTCATCGCAAAACGAACAATTCGTGCAACGCATCCAGTGGAGTATCCGGCGCCCTTCTGTGCAGAAGAACACCCGCTTTGTTTGCAACGCAGTGTCGAACGCGTCATTTTCCAGAAGTGTCCCGAACGCTGCGGCACGGGACGCGTGTGGGGAACGACCGTTGCACGAATGATTGTTGTTTTCGTATGCGTTACGACGCCGACGTAATCGTCGTGGGCGCGGGCCTGGCCGGGGCCTGCGCGGCCTTCACCCTGAGCCGCGATCACAAGGTCCGCGTGCTGGAGTCGGACGAGCCCGCGTCCGGGGCCTCCGGGGCCGCTGCGGGCCTCGTCAACCCGTTCATGGGGCGCCGCGCCCGCCCCGTCTGGCGCCTGCGCGAGGCCCTAAATGCCGTGCCGACGCTCCTGGACGAGGCCGGTGCCCCGGCGCTTTTTCCCGACACCGGCGTGCTCCGGCCCGCCGTGGAGCCCGATCAGGTCGCCCCCTTCCAGGACGCCGCCGAGACGCATCCGGACCTCGCCACCTGGCTCTCCCCGGCCACGGTTCGGGATCGGTACCCCGCCGTGCAGCCCGACCGCGGCGCCCTCTTCGTGCCGCAGGGCGGCGCCGTGAACGTCGGGGCGATGGTCGACGCGCTGCTGGACGCGGCACAGGCCCGCGGGGCGACGGTCGAGACGCAGGCGCCGGTGCTCTACTGGCGCGAGACGCCCGGCGCCGCGGTGGTGGAGGTCGACCGCGGCGACGACACCGAAGAGCTGCGGGCCGACCGCGTGCTCCTCGCGCTCGGGCAGGGCTACCCCCCGTTTCCGGAACTGCGGCGACTGGGACTGGACGGCGTGAAGGGCCAGACCGTCCGCGTCCGCCGCCCCGACTCCCTCTCGGGCTCCCTCCCGCCGATGTCGGGACGGGGCTACATCGTGCCCGAGGGCGACACGTTCGTCCTTGGGAGCAACTACGAAAACAACTTCGACGACCTCTCGCCCACCCCCGACGCCACGGCCTACATCCAGGAGAAAACCAGTGACCTGATCCCGGGGGTACAGCACGCCGAGGTGCGGGGCGAGGTGGCAGGCGTGCGGGTGAAGCACTCGGCGACGAACCTCCCACTTCTCGGCCCCCTTCCCCGCCGCGAGCGGCTCTGGGCGTTCACCGCCCTCGGCTCGAAAGGCCTGCTCACCGCTCCCCTCCTCGCCCTCGATCTTCCCACCTGCCTCGGCGCTCCCGGCAAGGTTCCCGATTCTGTTTCCACGCAGAAAAAGTAGCCGCCAAAGTCCACCCCTCCTCGCTTCCAACCGCCAGCTGCTCAACGTGTCTACCCGGCCCTCTCCCACCACTGACGCCCTCTTCCGCCGCGCCCTCCAGCACATCGAGGACTGGGAACAGTCCTGGGGCGCGTTCGACCGCCACGACGCCCTCGGCGTCGATCCGGACCGCCTCGACAGCGTCTTCGACGAGTACCTGGAGCGGCTGGAGGGCAACTACCCGTTCCATCACCCGCGCTACGCGGGGCAGATGCTGAAGCCGCCCCACCCGGTCGCCTGTGCAGCGTACGCGGCGGCCCAGCGCATCAACCCCAACAACCACGCGCTCGACGGCGGCCCGCCCACCAGCCACATGGAAACGGAGGTCGTGGCCGATCTGGCCGGCATGCTCGGGCTGCCTGAGGCCAGCCTTGGCCACCTCACCGGCGGCGGCACCGTGGCGAACCTGGAGGCGCTCTGGGTGGCGCGCGAGCTCCACCCGGATCAGGCGCTCGCGGTGGCGGAAAACGCCCACTACACCCACGGCCGCATGAGCGACGTACTCGACGTAGAGGTGGTCCCGGTGTCGGCCGATGCGCGGGGGCGGATGGACCTGCACAGTCTCGAACAGACCCTGGAGCAGGGCGGCATCGGGACGGTCGTGCTCACCGCCGGAACCACGGGCCTCGGGGCCGTCGACCCAATCCACGACGCACTCCCGCTGTGCAGGGCACACGACGCCCGCGTTCACGTCGACGCCGCGTACGGGGGCTTCTTTCGGCTCCTCACAGAAGACGCCGCGCCCAAGATTGAAGGCTTTCCCGCGGAGCGGTTTCGCGCCATCGAAGACGCCGACTCCGTCGCCATTGACCCGCACAAACACGGCCTCCAGCCCTACGGCTGCGGGTGCATTCTCTTTCGCGATCCGGCGGTCGGGCGCTTCTATCAGCACGACTCGCCCTACACCTACTTCACGTCCGACGACCTGCACCTCGGCGAGATCAGCCTGGAGTGCTCGCGCGCCGGGGCGGCGGCCGGGGCGCTCTGGTGCACGCTCAAGGCCCTGCCCCTAGCGCCAGACGACGGGCTCGGGCCCATCCTGGCCGCCTGCGTGCGGGCGGCCCGCACCTGGACCGACGCGGTGGCGGACACCGATGCCCTCCGGGTCGTGGCGCCCCCGGAGACCGACATCGTCTCGTACGTGCCGGCAACATCGGAATCGTCCCTCTCCGCCGTCCACGAGGCCAGCCAGGCCCTCTTCGACACGGCCATGAACGACCCGGACGCCCCCATCTTCACCAGCGTGTATCGGCTCTCCGCGGACGCACTGACGACCTTGCGGCCGTCGCTCAACGCCGATCGGGACGAGGCCGCCGTCCTGCGCAGCGTCCTCATGAAGCCGGAGCACGAGACGTACGCCGCCGATCTGGTGGACCGGCTCGCGACCACGGCCCAGTCGCTCGATTCCGCCGCAACGTGATGCGCCCGCCGCTCTCCTACCTCGTCACCGTCACCGTCCCCCGAGAAATGAAGGCGTTCGGGTACGCACTCCGGACGAACGCAAGGGCTTCTTCGGCCGCGTCGCGCTCGGCAAAGGCCCCCATCCGCACCCGGTAGTAAGGCTGCGAGTACTGCACGACAATGGGCGGCTCATTCCCCAGGACCGCAGTCGGGGCCTCCGCTTTGTTCTCCTCCCACCACTGCCGGACCTGCACCTGAAAGTCCTGCGCCGCCTGCTTGTCCCGCGCCGAGAACACCTGCACCCGAAAGCCCTCAACGGTTTGCTGCACGCCCTCGTCCGCCCGCCCCTGCAGTAGCCGATCGGGCACCTGGTGGGTCACCTCTACGGTGCGCTCCGGCGGGCGGGCGTCGTACGTCGACGGGTCGAACGTTTCGTACTCGGCCACCGACGGGGCCGCCTCTGCGGGCTCCGGCTCAGCGGGACCTCCCTGCCCGGAGGTCTGTGACGCCCCAGTACAGGCGCCCAGGACGACGGCTAGCGCGAGAATGGCGAATGGCGAGCGACGATGCATACACAACAGAATGCTTGGCCTTAAAACCAAATGAAAGGAAACGGCCCACGAGCTCAGCCCTCAACATAAAACCCCCAACACAAAACCCCTATCCCCCACCCCTCAACGCCCACCCCTCAACGCCCAACACTCAACACCCCCCTCAACGCCCAACCGGGTGCCAGGTGGTCTTAAACTCGACAAACGGCGTGATCCAGTAGGGCGACTGGCTCTCATCGGCCCGCCACTCGGCCGGCGACCGGTCCGGGCGAAACTCCATCCGCGTGACGCTCTCGGCCCCTTCTCGCTCCAGGATGGTGCGCTCCTCGGTCGACGCGCCAACACTCAGAATGGCATCTACGTCGCGGTGCCCGCCCACGTGTCCCCGGAGCTCCTCCCGGTGGCCCGTGAGAATGTTGACGACCCCGCCCGGCAGGTCACTCGTGTCGAGCACCTCCGCCAGGTCGAGGGCCAGCGTCGGGGCGTCGTTCTCCACCACCAGGATGACCGTGTTGCCGGGCACGATGATCGGAGCCATGCAGGAGACGAGCCCCAGGAGCGGCGCGGCCTCCGGACAGAAGGCGGCGACGACGCCCGACGGCTCGGGGACGGAGAAGTCGAAGTGCGAGCTCGCCACGGGATTGATGCTCCCGAACGCCTGCGCGAATTTGTCGGTCCAGCCCCCATAGTAAACCAGCCGGTCAATCGCCGCGTCCACTTCCGCCCCGGCCGCGTCGGGGGCGTAGCCGGCGGTGTCGACGAGGGTGTCGACGAACGCCTGCCGGCGGGACTCCAGCATCTCGCCCATCCGGTACAGGATCTGGCCGCGGTTGAAGGCGCTCCGGCCGCTCCACCCGTCCTGGGCCTCGCGGGCCGCGACCACGGCCTCTCGAAAGTCCTTGCGCGACGCGCGACAGATGTTGGCCACGAATTCGTCTTGATGGTCGGTGGCGGTTATGTATCGTCCGCTTTCGGTTCGGGGGAAGCCCCCGCCGATGTAGAGCTTGCGGGTCTTGTAGACGGGGAGCCGTTCGTGGGCGTCTGTGGCTGCCATGACTGCGATGGACGTTCGAGGTACGGAAGAAGACCGTGCATGCCCCCCTCACGGCCGAAGCCGCTTTCTTTGTAGCCGCCGAAGGGGCTGGCGGGATCGAACTTGTTGTAGGTGTTGCCCCAGACCACGCCGCTTTTCAGCGCCTGCGAGATCGAGAAGAGCTTCGAGCCCTTGTCGCTCCAGATGCCGGCGGCGAGGCCGTACTCGGTGTTGTTGGCGCGCTCGACCGCCTCCTCAGGGGTGCGGAACGTGCTGACCGACAGGACCGGGCCAAAAATCTCCTCCTGCGCAATGCGGTGCGACTGGGTCACGTTGGTGAAGAACGTGGGCGGGAACCAGAAGCCGTCGTCCGGCAGGTCGCAGTCCGGCTGGAACTTGTCGGCGCCCTCCCGCTCGCCGACATCCACGAGGCGGCGGATTTTCTCCAGCTGTGGCTTCGAGTTGATCGCCCCGATGTCGGTGTTCTTGTCGAGCGGGTCGCCCACCCGGAGCGTCGCGATGCGGTCCCGCAGCTTCCGCGTCACCTCCCCCGCCACGCTCTCCTGCACCAGCAGCCGCGACCCCGCACAGCAGACGTGCCCCTGGTTGAAGTAGATGCCGTCCACGATGCCCTCCACGGCCTGGTCGATGGGCGCGTCCTCGAAGACGATGTTCGCCCCCTTCCCCCCCAGCTCCAGCGTGAGGCGCGTCTTCGTCCCGGCGAGCTGCTTCTGGATGTGCTTGCCCACCCCGGTGGAGCCGGTAAACGCAATCTTGTCGACGTCCGGGTGCTCCACGAGGGCGGAGCCGACCTCGCCGGCCCCCTGCACGATGTTGACGACGCCGGGCGGGAGGCCGGCCTCCTGAATCACCTCCGCGAGCTTAAGGGCCGTGAGGGGCGTCGTCTCGGCGGGCTTTAGCACGACGGTGTTGCCCGTGGCGAGGGCTGGGGCCAGCTTCCACGCCGCCATCAGGAGCGGAAAGTTCCAGGGGATGATCTGGCCGCACACGCCCAGCGAGCGGGGCCGGCCGGGGCCCGGCAGGGCGTACTCCAGCTTGTCGGCCCAGCCGGCGTAGTGGAAGAAGTGCGCCGCCACCAGGGGGATGTCCATGTCGCGCGACTCGCGGATCGGCTTGCCCCCGTCCATCGACTCCAGCACCGCAAACTCGCGGGACTTTTCCTTGATCATCCGCCCGATCCGGTAGATGTATTTCGCCCGCTCTTTGCCGGGCAGGTCGCGCCAGTGCGACTCGTACGCCGTCCGGGCGGCCCCGACGGCCTCGTCGACGACGGCCTCGTCGGCGAGTCCGACCTCCGCGAGCGGCTCCTCCGTGGCCGGGTTGATCGAGGGGAAGTACTCGTCCGTCTCCCGAAACGCCCCGTCGACGAACGCGCCGTAGCGGTCGTCCAGGCGCACGTGGTCGGCGGACTGCGGGGCGGGGGCGTACTCCCATTCGTCGCCGAAGAGCAACTCGCGAGCCGTGTCGGGGGGCGCCTCTAACTCAGCCATGACGCAAATTAGCAGATTGGAAGATTCAACGAGAAGACCTTCTCAGGCGTCAGACGATGCATATCGGCCAACGCTCAACTCAGAACGCACAACCCTCAACCCAGTGACAAATACCGCTTCGAGTGGTAACGCCCGTGCCGCTCCTTCTCCAGCTGCAGGAGCAGGTCGTTGAGGAGCGACGAGGCCCCGATCCGGAACCGCTCGGGCGTGAGCCACGCGTCGCCGAGCACCTCTTTGACCATGACGAGGTACCGGAGGGCCGGCTTCGCCTTGCGGATGCCCCCCGCCGGCTTCATTCCCACCGGGCGGCCGGTCTCCCGGTAGTAGTCGCGGATCGCCTCCAGCATCACGAGCGTCACCGGCATCGTCGCCGCGGGTGTCACCTTGCCGGTGGAGGTCTTGATGAAGTCGGCCCCGGCGTCCATCGCAATGCGGCTGGCCAGACGGACGGCGTCGTAGGTTTTCAGCTCGCCCGTCTCCAGGATCACTTTCAGGTGCTTCTCGCCGGACGCGTCGGCCAGCGCGCTGACCTCACGGTGCACCCGCTCGTACTCGCCGGCGAGGAACGCGTTGCGGTTGATCACGACGTCGATCTCGTCGGCCCCGGCGTCCCGCACCCGCTCCACCTCGGCCACGCGCTCCTCAAGGGCCGCCTGCCCGCTCGGGAAGTAGCTCGCCACCGACGCGACCTGAATGTCCGTGTCCCCCACATGCTCGCGGGCCACCGGCACCATGGGGGGGTAGACGCAGACGGCCCCGACGGACGGATGGTCTTGGTCGCTGCCGGGGTCCGGCGTGCGGGCCTTTTGACAGAGGGATTTCACCTTGCCCGGCGTGTCCGCCCCCTCTAGCGTCGTGAGGTCGAGCATGGCGATGAGGCGCTTTAGGCCCTCCACCTTCGCCTCTGTTTTGATGCTGCGACTGGCGAGGCGGGAGGCGCGCTCCCGGGCGGCCACCTCGTCGACGGGGGGCACCTGCGGAGGGCGGTACGCGGCGGGGGGGGACTGTGGCATGGAGCGGGCCGGGTTGGGCCAAAGTGGTGCTGGGGAACGGACATCAAGGGACTGCCCAAAACGAGTGGGATCACAGACCGATCCCGACGCAGGGGGAAGCGGGGCTACCGATCCACCACTTCGTCGAGGTCGTAGCGTTTGCGCTTGTCCCACAGCGTCTTCTTGGAGATGCCGAGGTCGTCCGCAATGTCGGCGTAGCTGTCGTCCGCCCGCGTCTCGAGCGTGCGGCGAATGTAGGCCTTCTCCACGTCCTTGAGCGTCTGGCCCAGGGCGAACTGAAACCCGTTGTTGCCCACCGGCTGCTCCCGCTCGTCGAGCCGGCTGGGCGGGGCGAGCGTCAGGTCCTCGGCCTGAATCTGGTCGCCCTCCACGAAAATCATGGCCCGCTCGATCACGTTCCGCAGTTCGCGGACGTTGCCGGGCCAGGTGTGGTTCAGAAGTTTTTCCCGGGCGGCGTTCGTGAAGCCGCTCACGTCGCTGCCGAACTCCCGGTTAAACTCGGAGACGATGTGCCTCCCGATCAGCAGCACGTCGTCGCCCATGGACCGCAGCGGTGGCATCTTGACGTTCACGACGTTGATGCGGAAGAACAGGTCCTTGCGGAATTCATCCTCCTGCACGCTCTTTTCGAGGTCCGAATTGGTGGCGCACAGAATCCGCACGTCCGCACTCTTGTCCTCCACCCCGCCGAGGCGCCGAAACTCGCGGCTTTCCAGGAAGGAGAGCAGCTTCGCCTGCAGGGCGAGGCTCATCGAGTCGATCTCGTCAAGGAAGAGGGTCCCCCCGTCGGCCACCTCGATTAGCCCCTCCTTCGAGTCTCGGGCGTCGGTAAAGGCCCCCTCTTCGTAGCCAAACAGCTCGGCCTCCAGCAAGTTGTCGGGAAGGGACGCGCAGTCGATGTCGGTAAACGCCTCCTCGGCCCGTGGGGAGTTGTAGTGGAGGGTTTGGGCCGCCAGGTTTTTTCCGGTCCCCGTCTCGCCGGTAAAGAGCACCGTCGTGTTGGACGCATTGCAGAGGGTCTCGAGGGTTTCCCGCACCTCCACGACCGGATCGCTCTCGCCGAGGATGCCCTCGATGGGATACTGCTTCTGCTTTTCGGTCTTGATCTGCTTGAGCTCCTGCTGCGCCCCGTACAGCTCAATGGCCTTCTCCAAAAGGGCCCGCATCTCCTCCAGGTTGACGGGCTTTTCCAGGTAGTGAAACGCCCCCTGTCGCATGGCCTCCACGGCCGTCTGCACCGACGAGTGGGCCGTCATGATGATGATCGGCACGTCCAGCTCCCGCTCGTTGAGGTTCTCCATGAGCTCCACCCCGTCCATCTGCGGCATGATCATGTCCGTCACGACCACGTCGGGCTCTCCACTGCCTTCGTCGAGCGCCTCGAGCAGCGAGTTCGGATTGACGAAGGCGTCAACGTCATAGCCGTCCCGCTCCAGCACATTGCTGAACAAGTTTCCAATTTTCGGCTCGTCGTCGACAACGAAGATCCGCTTGCTCATAACAATCCTGGGGTCTTTGCACCGATGATGGACCGTGACGGCCGTGCCCGTTTCCGCCCGCAGCGGCTGACTGTGCCCGGAAGAAGAGATAACCAATGTAAAGAGCGTCCTCCTTCCTGTCCAACGCCCTAGAAGATTCTTCCATTTTGCGTCGACCGGCCCGTAAAGATGTAGACATTGTGCCCCGCGGCCCGCACCCTGCCAACACCCTTCCCACCCCGCAGTACAAGCGGGCCAGTTGTTGCTTCTCCCTTTCCTGCCATCTTCATGACGTCCCGTTCTCTCGGCCTTCTGCTGTTCCTCGTCGTGCTGACGGGCGGGTGTGGGGACCCTGCCCCGGACGATGGGCGTCGAACCGTCACCGACGCCCTCGATCGGACGGTCCCCCTCGATCCCACCGTCCAGCGCGTGGTGTCCCTCGCCCCCAACCTTACCGAGATTGCCCACGCCGCCGGCGCCGGGGACCGCCTGGTGGCGATCACGTCGTCGGGCGACCACCCGCCGTCGGTCGACACCCTGCCCCACGTGAGCGCCCTGCCCGTCGACTTCGAGGCCGTGGCGGCGCAGGAGCCAGACCTCGTGCTGGCCACCGACCAGATCAACGCGCCCGGGGACACGGACACCTTCGAGGCCCTTGGCGTGCCGATCTACTTCTTCTCGTTCGGGTCGGTCGACGACATTCTGACCAGCATCGAGACCATGGGCCAGCTGTTGGGAACCGGGGCCGCCGCCGCGGACAGCGCCGCCGCCCTGCAATCCTCTCTCGACGCCCTTCGCGCCCGGACCGGCGCCCTCCCGGACGCCGAGCGGCCCCGCGTGCTGGTGCTGGTCGGAGACGATACGCTCTACAGCTTTGGGCGCGGAAGCTACGTGCACACCCTCGTCCGCGCGGCCGGCGGAACGAGCATTACGGCCGACATCGAGAACCAGGCCCCCACCCTTAGCGACGAGTATGTCCTCCAGGAAAAGCCGGACGTGATTCTTGGGCTGTGGGGCCGCAACTACGACCCGGATCGTCTACTCGACCTGCACCCAACGTGGGACGTGGTGCCGGCCGTTCAGAACGATCGAGTCCTGAGCGTCCCCACGTCCCTCATCGCCCGCCCCGGCCCCCGCGTCCTGCAGGGCGCCCGACGACTGGCCCGGCACCTCCACCCCAATCGGGTTTCGGCCCGGCCGGACTCCGCCAGCCCCCTCTCTTCTTCGATGTCGTCCCCCGCGGCCCCATGAAGCGCCCCTGGCTCGTCGGTCTGGGACTGTTGGCGGTCCTCATCGGCACGATCGGGGCGGCCGTGGCCGTGGGCAGTACGACGACGGCCTGGGGCGACGTGTACCGGGTCCTCGCCCACCGCCTCTTCGGCCTCGGCCCGGCCCCGGACCCAACGGTCGACCGCATCGTGTGGCGCCTGCGCCTCCCGCGGGCCGCTCTGGCCTGTGTGGTGGGCGGCGGGCTCTCCATCATCGGGGTGGCGATGCAGACGCTCGTGCGCAACCCGCTCGCCGAGCCCTACATCCTGGGCATCTCCAGCGGCGCCTCGGCCGGGGCGTCGTTCTTCTACCTCGGCTTCCTGCCGCCCCTGCTCAGCAAGCCCCTGACGATGCCCCTGGCCGCCTTCGTGGGGGGACTGGCCTCCATCACGATCGTGTACCTTGTGGCCCGCGACGGCGTCCGCGTGTCGGTGGCCCGGCTGCTGCTGGCCGGCGTGGCGATGTCCGCCCTCATGGCCTCCCTCACCTCGTTCGTCACCTTTTCGTCGCCGGAGCCGGACAAGCTGCGCGCGGTGCTCTTCTGGCTGCTCGGCTCGCTGAGCGGGGCGCGGTGGGGGCTGCTGCCCATCCCGGCCGTCACGACGGCCCTCGGCCTTGGGGCCCTGCTGGTTCTCGCCCGCCCGCTCGACGCCCTGCTCGTGGGCGAGGAGCCGGCACGGAGCCTCGGGATGCCGGTCGAGAACCTCAAGCGGGGCCTCATTCTGCTGGCGACGCTGGTGACGGGCACGCTGGTGGCCGTCTCCGGGGCCATCGGATTCGTCGGCCTCATCGTGCCACACGCCGTCCGCCTGCTCGTGGGCGTGCCGCATCGGCGCCTGGTCCCCCTGAGCTTCGTCGCCGGGGCCATCTTCCTCTGCTGGGCCGACCTCGCCGCCCGCACAGTCCTGCCGGGCCAGGAGCTGCCCGTGGGCATCCTCACCGCCCTGTGTGGGGTGCCCTTTTTCCTGGTGCTGCTCCGCCGCCGCGCCTACCACTTCGGGTAATCGGACCGCCCCAGCGTGGGCCGGGCCGCGCTCGTCCCGTCACGGGCCCCGCAGCCTTTCAGCAAACCTTTTCCCGGGCCCGGACGTATCGCAGATAGACGTTTCAATCCAAACTGAAACCCCAAATGCCCGACGCCTCGTCCGCCGCCACGAACGGCCGCGCCTCCGCCGATGCCTCCAGCGCCGACGGAGAGTCGTTCCCCCTGGACCGCCCCCTCCCCACCACGCTCGACGAGATCCGCGTGCCGGTGGAGGACGACCTCAACGCCTTCCGCTCGTACTTTCGGGAGGCGATGCGCTCGGACCACATGCTGCTGGACAAGGTCACGCAGTACGTCCTGTGGCAGAAGGGGAAGCGCATCCGCCCGATCCTCGTGCTCCTGTCGGCCCAGGCGTGCGGGGGGGGCGCGACGGACCAGACCCACCGGGCCGCCGCCCTCGTCGAGCTCCTGCACACCGCGACGCTCGTGCACGACGACGTGGTGGACGACGCGGAGGAGCGGCGGGGCGTCTTTTCGATCAACGCCCTCTGGAAAAACAAGATCGCGGTCCTGCTCGGCGACTTCCTGCTGAGCCGCGGGCTTCTCCTCTCGCTCGACCACGACGACTACTCGGTGCTCCACACCCTCTCCGACGCGGTGCGCCGGATGAGCGAGGGCGAGCTGCTGCAGATCGAGAAGTCCCGCCTGCTCGACATCGACGAGGAGACGTACTTCCGCATCATCTCCGACAAGACCGCCTCTCTCATCTCCGCCTGCACCAAGAGCGGCGCCGTCAGCGTCACCGACGACGAGGCGCTCGTCGAACGCATGGACGAGTTTGGCGAAACCCTGGGCCTGGCCTTCCAGATTCGGGACGACCTCTTTGACTTCAGCGCCGAGGACGCCGGGAAGCCGATCGGCATCGACCTGCAGGAAAAGAAGATGACGCTGCCCCTCATCGTGGCCCTGCGCGAGGCGGGGCGACGCGAGACGAAGCGCATTCTCGCCATCGTCGACCAGGACGAGAAGGACCGCGACGACCTCCGCACCATCGCGGACTTCGTAAACGAGTACGGCGGGATCGAGCACGCCCGCCGGAAAATGGAATCCCTGGCCGCGGACGCCCGCTCGTTGCTAAGCGCCCTTCCGCCGTCCGAGGCCCGCGCCTCGCTGGCCGGACTCACGGAGTTTGCCATCCAGCGCTCCCGGTAGGGCCGCGGCGGATTGAAGGGGCGGAGGGCGAGCAGGTCTGGGTGCGGCCCCTGCACGTTGCCACTCGACACTCGCCATTCAACCCTGCCCGCCATGCCTGCCCTTCACCTCCTTGGCACCGGCGCCGCCCTCAGCGACCCGCACCGCACCACTACCATGCTCGCGGTGTCGGACGACACCGCCCCCGCAAACACGCTCGTGGTGGACTGCGGCGGCGACGTGCTTCAGCGCCTGCAGGCCTGTGGCCGGTCCATTGACGAGGTCGATGGCCTCATCGTGACGCACGCCCACATGGACCACGCGAGCGGCTTTCCGCTCTTTATGGAGAAGATCTGGCTGGACGGGCGCGACCGCCCCCTCCCCGTCTGCGGCATCGAGCCGGCCCGGGCCCAGGCCCAGCGCCTGTGGGATGCGTTTGCGCCGGTGCACGAGGGCTGGGACGGCATCCCGCCCATCGACTGGCGCACGGTGCCGCACGAGCACGGCGCCCCCGTCTGGACCCAGGCCCCGTGGGCCGTGACCGCGGCGCCCGTGGATCACGGCGATACGGCGAATGTGGGGCTCCGGGTCGAGCACGCCGGCGGCAACGGCGTGCTGGCGTACTCCTGCGACACGGCCCCCACCTCCAGCGTCGTGGACCTGGCACAGGGGGCCGACGTGCTGGTGCACGAGGCCAACGGCGTCGGGGACGGGCACTCGACCGCGGCGGGCGCGGCGGAGGTGGCCGCCGAGGCCGGGGTGGACCGGCTCCTCCTGGTTCACCTCCCCCCCGGCGACAAGAGCACTGCCCTGCGTGAGGCCCGCCAGGTCTTTCCCCACACGGACCTCGGCGCGGAACTCGGGACGTACGCATGGTAGCGCGGGGCCACGAGACGTGGGGCTACAGGACGTACAGCACGACCGCGGCGTAGTGGCACGCGCTCCCCACCAGCACGAAGACGTGCCAGATCGCATGGCTGTAGCGCAGGGAGTGCCACCCGTAGAAGAGCACCCCGATCGTGTAGGCCAGCCCGCCGGCCACGATGAGGAGCAGTCCCCCCAGCGGCAGGGCGGCGCTCATCGGGTCCGCGAAGAGCACCCCCAGCCAGCCCATGAGCAGGTACAGCGTCGTGGCCGCCGGGTGGAAGCGGTGCGTCGAGAATAGCTTGAACAGGAGTCCCGCGAGGGCAATCCCCCACACCAGCGCAAGCACGGACCAGCCCCAGCCCTCCCGCATGAGCACCCCGGCAAAGGGCGTGTAGGTGCCCGCGATGAGCAGAAAGATGGCGACGTGGTCGAGGATGCGGAGCGTCCGCTTCAGGCGGGCGGTGCCGACGCTGTGGTAGAGGGTGGAGGTGGCGTAGAGGAAGACCAGCGTGCCCCCGAACACCGCCGAGGCGGCCAGGTCCCACCCGCCGCCCGCCAGCCCCGACAGGACGAGCAGCCCGACCCAGCCAATCAGACTTAGCACGAGCCCGACCCCGTGCGTGATGGCGTTTGCCAGTTCCTCTTCGTAGGACTGGCGCTTGTGCGGCGCCATGGTCGGGTCCTGTGCGGGCTCGGAGGCCTCGCCCTCAAAGTTCCAGGGAAGCATGGCGGGCATCGCCTACCGGCGGCCAGTCAGAAGGAAACGGAAGCATCTCACGCGCATGATACGACGCGTCATGGAGCCTACTGTTACGAGGAACTTGGGTCCGGACCGGACGCGTCCCGGTCGGTGGGATCTTCCTCGTTTCGGCCGGCGCGTCGCCATGCTTGGTAGTCCCGCAAATCTTGCTCCACCAGGGAAAGGCAGGCCGAGACGACGGCGGCATCGTCGAGAAGCCCCACGACGGGAAGGGCGTCCGGCACCAGATCGAACGGGTTGAGGACGTAGAGAAGCGCAAACCCGGCGGCGCTGAGGGTCCACACCGGGAGGGCCCGGTAGCGCCCGCGTCGGACATCCCGAACCAGACTTAGAAGCAGCCGGCCCTCGTCCAGCAGCCGTCGGATTCCGCCGTCGTTCCGAAAACGCGCCTCGATCGCTTCGGCGCGATCGACCACCGTGTCCAGGTCCGCCTCGGTAATTCGCCGTGCATTCTTTCGGACGAACTCGGCATCGATTTGGGCCAGCCGGTCGGCGAGGCGCGTATCCCGGACGCCCTGAATTCGCTCGCGGAGTCGGGCAAGGACGGACGCGGGAGGGGAATCCTCCGGCGGATCGCCCTGCGGGGCAGGCGAAGGAGTGGGCTGACCGTCGACCATGTCGGGCGGAGCGATGTGCGAAACACGGGAAGAACCCTACGAGATGCGGGGACGAATGCTCCCGCCCCGCCTCCCGACCGTCCGCCCAATCAACGCTGAAATTTGGCTTGCAATAACGGCATTTTACGCCCACTGACTCTCTCCCCTCCGTTTTTTATACTGAGCCTCGAGCTCTTTTCACCATCCCCTTTCCGCGCACATGCACCTGAGCATAGAGCAGATCAACGATGCCGTCCAGTTTCGCGGCACGAACGGCGACCACGACGTGACGATTGCCTCGACGGGCGACCAGGAGGGCCTGAGCCCAATGGAGATGGCCGCCCTGAGTGTCGTCGGCTGCAGCAGCATCGACCTCCTGACGATCCTGGAGAAGCAGAAGCAGACCGTCGACGACTTCCACGCCGAGATTGACGGGACGCGGGCCGAGAACCCGCCCCGCGTCTTCACCGACCTGCACCTGCATTACCGGCTCGACGGCGACCTCGCCCCGGACAAGGTGCGCCGGGCCATCAACCTGAGCCTTGACAAGTACTGCTCGGTGTCGAACATGGTCGACCAGACCGCCACCATCACGTTCGCCTTCACCGTCAACGGCGAGCGGTACGAGCAGGACGAGTAGTTGCCGATCGGTGATTGATGCCGCCTCATCCCCTTCGGCCTACGTCTGCATCACGCCGGGATTGAACCGTTCCAGCGTGGGGTTGTGGTCCACCATGTCCAGGCCGCGGGCAAGCCACTCGCGCGTGTCGACCGGGTCGATGAGGGCGTCGACCCACAGACGGGCCGCCGCGTAGTACGGCGTCGTCTGCTCCTCGTAGCGGTCCTGGATTTTGGACAGCAGCGCCTGCTCGTCCTCCTCCGACAATTCCTTCCCCTGTTTCTCGAGCTGGCGCACCTTAATCTGCTTGAGCACCTTGGAGGCCTGCTGCCCGCCCATCACCGCGATCTTGGCGGTGGGCCAGGCCAGGACGAGGCGCGGGTCGTAGGCCCGCCCGCACATCGCGTAGTTGCCGGCGCCGTACGAATTGCCCACCACGACCGTGAGCTTGGGCACGGTCGAGTTGGACACCGCGTTGACCATCTTCGCCCCGTCCTTGATGATGCCCCCCTGTTCGGCCCGCTTCCCCACCATGAAGCCCGTCACGTCCTGGAAAAAGACGATCGGGATCTCCTTCTGGTTGCAGTTCATGATAAAGCGGGCCGCCTTGTCCGCGGCGTCGGCGTACACGACGCCCCCCACCTGAATCTCCCCCTTCGAGTCGAGGTCCGTCCGGTTGCGCACCACGGCCCGCTGGTTCGCCACGACGCCCACGTTCCATCCGTCAATGCGGGCGTAGCCGGTGAGGAGGGTGCGCCCGTAGCCCTCCTTGTACTCGGTCCAGGACTCCGCGTCGACGATCCGGGCGAGGATCTCGCGCATGTCGTACTGGCCGTTCCCCTCCGCCGGGAAAAGACCGTATAGCTCGTCCGCCGGGTGGGCGGGCTCGGCCGGCTCCTTTCGGGCGTACCCGAAGCGCTTCCCCGGGCCGGAGTGGTCCACGATCGAGCGGATCTTGTCGAGCGCCGCCTCGTCGTCCTCCACCTTGTAGTCGACCACGCCGGAGATCTCGGCGTGGGTGGTGGCGCCCCCAAGCTCCTCCTTCTCCACGTCCTCCCCGATGGCCGCCTTCACGAGGTACGGCCCCGCCAAAAACACGGAGCCGGTGTCCTCTACGATGATGGCCTCGTCGCTCATAATGGGCAGATAGGCCCCGCCGGCCACGCAGCTCCCCATGATGGCCGCAATCTGCGGAATGCCCTTGCTCGACAGCTTCGCGTTGTTGCGGAAGATGCGGCCGAAGTCGTCCTCGTCCGGGAAAATTTCGTCCTGCATCGGCAGGTACACACCCGCCGAGTCGACGAGGTAGATGATGGGCACGTGGTTCTCCAGCGCAATCGTCTGCGCGCGGAGGTTTTTCTTGGCCGTAATCGGAAACCACGCGCCCGCCTTCACGGTAGCGTCGTTCGCCACGATCATGCATTCCTGGCCGCTCACGGGCCCCAGCCCCATGACCGTCCCCCCTGCCGGGCATCCCCCTTCGTCCTCGTACATCTCGTACCCGGCAAACAGCCCCAGCTCCCCGAACGCCGCCGGGTCGTCGACCAGGTACTCGATCCGCTCGCGGGCCGTGAGCTTGCCCCGCTCGTGCTCACGTTCAAGCTTTTCCGCCCCGCCCCCCATCCGCACCTCCGCGGCGCGGTCCTTCATCGTTTCGACGAGGGCCTGGTAGTGGGCCGCCTGCTCCTGAAACGAAGCGCTTTCAACGGGGGATTCGGTGCCAAGTGTGCCGGAGTTAGACATGCAGCAAGAAACGTTGCGGACGACAAAACGAGTGTGGTGCTGCCCCTAAACTAACCGACGCGGCCCCCAATCCAAAACGCGTCGCCGCGCCCGGGATGCTGTCCGCCTCACGGCGTCACGCGGGGCCCCGGGCGACTAAAAAATGACTCCGACCGGGAACCTATCGGGGGCAAAGCGTCCAAGGGGGGCCTCGATCCACACTTATTGGTGACAAAGAGACGTAGACGCATGAACAAACAGAAGACGCTCTTTTCTAGCCCATTTCGTCGCGTGCATCGGTCCCGCCGGCGGACCCGGCTGGGTGGACTCCGGACCCGGAAAAAGCGACGGGCAAAGCAGATCCGAAAGGCCCTCCAGCGGGCCGGACGCCCCAAGAAGTGACTCCACGTTTTCGTCGCCCGCGCACGACCGCGCACACGCGGCGAGCGGTTTTATCGTGGTCCCCAAACCGCCCCCCTCAACGCCTGCCTCACGCAGGAGAGGACGACCGACATGCCCGCCAAGCCCCAAAGATCTTCGCCGCCGCCGGGCGGCAAGGCGTCGCCTCTTCCCCCAACGGACCCACTGGAGCAACCCCGGAGGGTCCGCCGAGCACGCCGAGACACGGACGCGAAGGCGCCCGTGTGGTCTGAGGCTGAGCTCAGGCGGATTTGGCAGAACACCGCCGATTGCCCCCCTCGCCCGCTCAAAAAATACAAAAAGCCCGCCCCCGGTTTGGGGACGAGCCCTTGTGGATGGGACCTGGAGGACCTGTTGACCAGGGCGCCCGATTGACGTGCGCGTCGCTGGGCCTCAGCCCCAAACAAGCTACAGGATGGCGCTCATTTTGCGGCGAATCTCCTCGATGGGCTCCTCTGTTTTGTCGTGGATCAGGCCCACAATTTTCGTGAAGTCGCCCCGCGCCCGCTTCATTTGTTTGTTGTCGAAGTCGGCCTCGTCCCAGATGTCTTTAATCTGATCCCGAATCCGACGCCAGTCCTCATTCATTTTTTCCGTCGCCATGACCAACTTTGTAGGTTCGTGAACAGAATTGCGGCCTGCAAGACAAATAATACCGCATTCCCAGCACCGGGGTTTCCTCAGTTTCGAGGGGGCGTACAGGGGGGCTCCTTCACGGCTCGCCCAGCCAAGCCTCGGGAATTTGAACGCAATCACTGATCGCTTCCCCCTGCCGCCCCGAACGGCAGGCCTGCCATTGAGTACCAAGCACGCATTTGATTGTAGAAAAGCGGCACCCCCCACATGCCCAACGTCGGGATCATCGGAGCCGGCATCAGCGGCCTCGCGGCCGCGCACCGACTGGACCAGCAGGGCCACTCCGTTCGCGTCCTGGAAGCCTCCGGACAGGTCGGCGGCGTCATCCGGTCGGAATCGTCGGAGGGCTTTCTGGTGGAGCACGGCCCCAACTCGATCCGGGCCGGCGCCGCCCCCCTGGAAACCGTGATCGATGCCCTCGACCTGCACGACGAGCGCGTCTGGGCCAACGACGTGGCCGACACCCGGTACGTGGTGCGCGACGGCCAACCCACCCCCCTGCCCCGCTCCGTCGGCTCGTTCCTGACGACCGATTTGTTCTCGACCCGAGCGAAGTTGCGCCTCCTGGCAGAGCCCTTCATCGGGCGTGCCGCGGCGGACGAGGAGAGCGTGGCCCGGTTCACGAAGCGACGCCTGGGCCCCGAGGTGCTCAACTATGCCGTCGCCCCCTTCGTAGGCGGCGTGTTCGCGGGGAGGCCCGATGACCTGTCGGTCCAGCACGCCTTCCGTCGCCTCGCTGCGTTCGAAGAAGAGTCCGGCTCTCTTCTCCTCGGCGCGATCCGACGGGCCTTCGCCAGCGACGACGATGAAGCCCCGGACACTCCGTCGGGCCTCTTCTCCTTCCGCAACGGCCTGCAGACGCTCCCCAACGCACTGGCCGCCGCGCTCGGCGACCGCATCCGCCTGAATGCCCCGGTGCAGGCCCTCACGCACGACGGCACCGCGTGGCAGGTGACGGTCTCGCCCCCAGATGCCCGCGCCCGCACTCGGTCCTTCGACGCCCTCGTCTGCACCGTGCCGCTCCATCGGCTCGCCGGGATGGAGATCGACACCCCCGTCGATCTTGCGCCCCTTGGGGAAGTGACCTATCCCCCGCTCAGCGTGCTCGCCCTCGGCTACGAGCGGGACGCCATCGACCACGCCCTCGACGGATTCGGGATGCTCGTGCCCCCCGTGGAGGACGATTTGGACATCCTCGGGTCCATCTTTTCCTCCACGCTCTTTCCCGGCCGCGCCCCGGAGGGGCACGTGCTTCTCACCACCTTCGTCGGCGGCGCACGCGCCCCCCACCACGCCACGTCCGACGCGGCGGCCCTCCAAGCCCGCGTGGCCCGCGACCTGGATTCGCTCCTCGGGGTGGACGCGTCGCCGGTTTTTCGGCGCCTCGTCCACTGGCCCCACGCCATTCCGCAATACGAGCTCGGATATGGAACGGTCAAAGACACATTTGACGCCCTGGAAGCGGCCCACCCTCGGCTTGCCTTTGCCGGCAACTACCGGGCGGGCGTGTCGGTGGGCGATGCGCTTACGTCCGGCCTGGAGGCAGCCGACCGCCTGCTCGAGATGGACGAGCGGGCCGCGCAGCCTCACTGACGCCGCGCATCGGCCGCCCCCGTTTCGGCGGCCAGCTGCCGCATCAGCCGGCGCTTCACGACCGGCAGGAGCGTTTCCTGGTACGGGACGTCAAGGTCGGTTTTTGAAAAGTACGTGGC
The DNA here is from genome assembly GCF_947077775.1 of Salinibacter pepae. Classification (NCBI taxonomy): domain Bacteria; kingdom Pseudomonadati; phylum Rhodothermota; class Rhodothermia; order Rhodothermales; family Salinibacteraceae; genus Salinibacter; species Salinibacter pepae. The sequence goes on along the minus strand of NZ_CAMTTE010000001.1, from coordinate 3,396,728 downwards.
CGGGGTGGGCAGGTCGCGGCGTTCTTCGATGAGCTGGAGCTTGATCGTCGATGGGTTCGCGTCCACCTCTTTTTCCGGGACGGTTTTGCAGTGGACCGTTTTCAGGGCGCGGTGGGTCTCTCCGTCCCCCTCAATGAGCGACAGGGTATAACGGAGGACGTGGAGCTCCTCGTCGTCCCGGTGGGGCACCATGAGATAGCCCTCCTGCACGTAGGACGGCACGATGCCTACCGTCTCAAGCGCCAAGTTGTCTTCCACCTCCTCGTAGACGGCCGTCCCTTCGTCAATGACCTCTCGGATGTGGGGCAGCGCCCAGCGGATCAGGTCCTCCACCTCGGCCATCTCGCCCCCGTCGAGGTCCGGCCACTCGTAGGTGAGGGTTTTGTCCTCCCAATCGATGCCCGCGAGGCGGCCGGTGTCCGGGGTGCGAAAATGTTCCGTCCGGTCCAGGATGGTGGAAAGCGCGCCGTGGAGCTTCGCGAGCCGGCCGAGGTGGGGGTAGACGCGCTGCTCCTCGAACGCGGAGCGGGCCGTTTCCAGGCCCGCAAGCACCTCGTACTGGGTGCGCTCAATGTCCTCGACGGCACTGGTAAATAGATTCAGGCTGAGGGGCTCCATGGGACTGGGGCTGAACACGTGGAGGTGAAGCGACGGACAACATTGTGCATAGAACTCATGCACGGGGTTGTCAATCGCCCAAAAACCATTCCGGCTTCCCACCGTCCCCGGTCACTCCGGGCGCATCTGTTCCATGAGGGCCTTCACCTGGCGACGCGGCATGCGGGTGAAGGTATTGAACTGGCCGCCCGCCGCCAGGGCCTCCCCGCCGTCGAACGTGACGACCTCGCCGTTCATGAACGCGGACAGGTCGCTGAGCAGAAAACTGGCCAGGGTGGCCAGCTCGTCGGGCTCCCCAAATCGACGCACCGGGACGCGCTCCCGCATTTTTTGCTCCAGGTCGTCGTCGGGCACAAGCCGGTCCCACGCGCCCTCGGTCGGGAAGGGGCCGGGGGCCACGGCGTTGAGGCGGATTCCTTCGCGTCCCCATTCCGCCGCCAGCGAGCGCGTCATGGCGACGATGCCGGCTTTCGACATGGCACTGGGCACCACGTAGGCGCTGCCCGTCTCCGCGTAGGTGGTGGCGATGGAGAGCACGACGCCCTCCGCGTCCCGCTCCAGCCACCGCTGCCCGCAGGCCTGCGTGCAGTAGAAGGACCCGTGCAGGTTCGTCTGGACAATGGCGTCGAAGCCGTTCGGCGAAATATCTTCCGTCGGCGCCAGAAAGTTGGCCGCGGCGTTGTTGACGAGCCGCGTCACGGGCCCCTGTCGGTCCTCCGCCTCCTCGAAGAAGGCCTGCACGGCCTCGGGGTCGCGCACGTTGCACTGAATGCCCTCCGCGGCGCCCCCCGCCTCCTCGATGTCGCTGACCGTCTCGGCCAGCGGATCGGGGCGACGCCCATTGATCGTCACGGCCGCGCCCAGGTCGGCAAACCGGAGGGCCATTGCGCGGCCCAGCCCGGTCCCGCCGCCGGTGACGACAATGTGCTGATCGGCGAGGAGGTCGGGCGCAAAGGAATCGGACATGGTAGGAAACGCACGTTCACGTGGAAACCGATATGCACAGTCCGTATGCCGGGCCCCCTACGCCGGTTCACGGGTCCCCGACCGGTCGGCCTCCGGTTCGTCCTCGTCCGTCGCGTCGGGGGCGCCGTCTCCCCGCGGATGCGGGGCCCCGCCCTCCACGTCCTCCGGCGTGACCTCCACGTCCGTCACGTCCCGATCCAATCCCTCCACAATCGAGGAATCGAGGGCGCCCCGGTCGGCGGGCTGTCCCGGAAGCATGCGGCCCTGTCGATACTCTTCTAGGTCAAAGGCGTCCACCTGGATGTAGCGCTCCCGCGCCGCGTCGGCACGGCGGACGAGGTCGCGGTCCTCCTCGGTAATTACGCCGTGCTCCACCGCCGCCCCTAGGAGCTGATGAGGACGCCGCTTCGGTAGGTCGCCGGCGCGAATCGCCGCCTTGATTTTCTGGCCGACGTGGTAGGCCTCGCGGCTGAGTCGGAACGCACGCTCCAGCTCCCCCAGCGGCTGATCGGGATCGTCGGGCACGTACAGGTCCTCCGTGAGCCACTCGCGGGCGCCCGCCTTCTCCTGAATCGCCCGTGCGAGCGTGCCCCCCAGGTCGTCCCCCGGCCTCTCACCGATCGTGTTGAGGCGGGACCACGGCGCCACCAGGCCCCGCAGGAGCCAGGTCCCCCCCGGCACCTTCAGGTTCTCGAACAGGCCGTCGAACGCCTCCTGCATCTGCGCGAAGGCATGCTGCATGCTCCACTGCAGGAAGGCCTTCTGTTCCTCCGGCCGCCCCTCTTTTTCGAACCGCGTGAGCACCGCCGTGCCCAGGTACATCCACGACAGGATGTCCGCAAAACGCCCGGTAATCTTCTCCTTCCGCTTCAGCATGCCCCCCAGGCTGCCCATCGCCAGGTCGGCGAAAAAGGCGAAGCTGGCCGAGGCCCACGCCATCTTGCGGTAGTAGGGCGCAGCGGGGCCGCGGACCGGACTGCTCGCCAGGCGGCCCCGAGTGAGGCTGAGGCCAAGGGCACGACAGCCGTTGCGCACCACGTGCCCGATGTGGCTCCAGAAGGCGTCGTCGAAGGCGTCCACGTCCCCCTCCATCAAGGCCTCAATTTCGTCGAGGGCGTACGGGTGGCACCGGATCGCGCCCTGCCCGAAGATCATCATCGTCCGCGTTAGGATGTTCGCCCCCTCCACCGTGATGCTGATCGGCTGCGCCTGATAGGCCAGTCCCATCAGGTTGTTGGGGCCGCGCGAGATCCCGTTGCCCGCCAGCACGTCCATCCCGTCGTTCACCAGGTCGCGCTGCAGCTCGGTGGTGTTGTACTTCATAATGGCCGACACCACGCCCGGCTTCTCCCCCTGGTCCACCGCGCCGTTCGTGTACGTCCGTGCGGCATCCATGATGTACGTGTACCCGGCAATGCGCGCCAGCGGCTCCTCGATGCCCTCGAACTTCCCAATCGAAAGGCCAAACTGCTCGCGGATGGCGGCGTGTCCCCCCGCCACGCGCGTCACCATCTTGCCGCCCCCTACCGCCTGTGCCGGCAGCATGATGCCCCGCCCCGCCGAGAGGGCGTCCATCAGCATGGCCCAGCCCTCGCCCGCCCCGTCTCTCCCGCCGATGATGGCGTCCAGGGGCAACACCACGTCCTCCCCCTCCGTGGGGCAGTTGAAGAACGCCACGCCGAGGGGGTCGTGGCGACGCCCCAGCCTGACGCCGGGCGTGTCGGTCGGCACGAGCGCACAGGTAATGCCCAGGTCTTCGCCTTTGCCCAGGTGATGTTCGGGGTCGTGCAGCTTGAACGCCAGGCCGAGCACCCCAGAAACGGCGGCCAGCGAAATGTAGCGCTTCTCCCAGTTCAGGCGCAGCTTCAGCTCCCCATCCTCGTCTTCAAACACCTCGCCGGTGGACTCCATCGCCCCCGCGTCCGATCCTGCGTTCGGCTCCGTAAGGGCAAAGGACGGCAGGATCTCGCCACGGGCCAGCCGCGGCAGGTAGTGGTCCTGCTGCTCGTCGGTGCCGTAGTGGAGCAGCAACTCGCCGGGGCCGAGGGAGTTAGGCACCATCACCGTGATGGACAGGGGCACCGAGTGCCCACCCAGCTTCTGCACCACCGCACTCCGGGCGGCAACGGAAAACCCTTTTCCGCCGTACGCCTCCGGAATGATGAGCCCGAAGAATCCCTTCTCCTTCAGGTAGTCCCACGTCTCGGCCGACAGGTCGCCGCGCTGGTGGACCTGCCAGTCGTCGACCATCGCGCACACCTCCTCGCACGGCCCGTCCAGGAACGCCTGCTCGTCGTCGGAGAGCTCCGGGTAAAGCTGATCGAGGGTCTTCTCGAAATCGGGCTTTCCGGAGAACAGCTCCCCCTCCATCCACACGGTTCCCGCGTCGATGGCCGTCTGCTCGGTCTCCGAGATGGTCGGCAGGAACTGAAGCGCTTCCATCAGCCCCATCACGCCCGCGGACACCTGGCGCCGGATCGGCCCAATGTTGAAGACAGCCACGAGGCCCCCGTACGGGATCCAGACCCAGAGCGGCGCGCCGCCCCCGTAGAGCCCGACGGCTCCGGCCAAGGCCCACGACCAGAGCGGCGCCCCGGTGTAGCCGAGTACAGCGAGCACGAGGAGCATTCCCCCGACAATACCGACCGTCGGCATGCCGGCAAAGAAGTCAAACAACGGAAGAGTCATGGCGGGCCCTCTGAACTGGTGAACAGATTCGTGCGTCCCGGCCCGATCGTCGAACCGGGTGCAAACCGCTGAGGAGCGCTGGTTAACACCGTTAATTTACGTTATCATTATAATTAACGGTGTTATCCTCTGCAAGTTCACCGACAGGTCCTGTTCGGATTCCATCCGGATATCTGTATCGTCCCACGGCCCTCCCCATCGCCTACTGCTGTAGCGGAACGTCCGAGCGGCCCCAGAAATGAGTCACGGCTCCCAGAAGCGTTCTGCTTGGCGCGCTCCGCGATGCGCATGGGCGCAGACCGAAGCAACGCTCCTCGTCCCCAACGCATATCCCGGCGAATCCTCGGTCGCCGAAGCTGATCGGCATCAGAGATTCTGAGTGGTGGGCCGGTAGAGGATCTCGTTCACGTCAACGTCCTCCGGCTGCTCGATCGCAAACGCGACGGCCCGCGCAAACGAATCGGCCGATACGGCGTGCTCGTCGTAGAGCGACTCAGTCTCCTCGGCCACGTCCCCTTCGGAGATCGTATCCGGCAGCTCGGATTCGACGGCCCCGGGGGAGATGATGGTCGTGCGGAGGCCGTAGGGCGTTGCCTCCTGGCGCAGCCCGTCGGAGAGGGCCCGAACGGCGTGCTTCGTGGCCGCGTACACGGCACTGCCCGCGTGCACGTCATGGCCCGCGTCGGAGGCGACATTGATGATGTGGCCGGACGCCTGCTCTTTCATGTAGGGCAGGGCCGCCGCAATGCCGTACAGGACGCCCTTCACGTTGACGTCGATCATCTGGTCCCACTCGTCGACGTTGAGCCGATCGAGCGGGGAGAGCGGCATGACCCCGGCGTTGTTGAGCATCACGTCGATGCGGCCGAACGCGTCGACCGCGGCGTCGACCAGGGCCTGGACCTGCTGGCGCTCAGTGACGTCGGTGGAGACGGCCCGTGCCTCCCCGCCGCCCTCGACGATTTCGTCGGCGATCGTGTCGAGGCGCTGGGTGCGCCGCGCCCCCAGCACGACACGGGCGCCGTGGTCGGACAGATGCCGCGCGGCCGCCTCGCCGAGCCCGCTGCTCGCCCCCGTAATCACGACGACCTTCCCTTCAATTCTTGCGCTCATATACAAAGCGGGGCGTACAAAAAGACCTGCCGTGTCTGATGTAGAGGCGCCCCCGGCCCGTCAAAGCCGGAGGTTTTCGATCACGCCCGCGGCGCCCATCCCGCCCCCCACGCACATCGTGCAGAGGCCGTATCGCACCCCGCGGCGGATCATCTCGTGCAGCAGCGTGGCGGTGAGCTTCGCCCCGGTGCAGCCGAGCGGGTGCCCCAGTGCAATCGCCCCGCCGTTCACGTTGACGATGTTCGGATCGAGCCCCACCTCCCGAATCACGGCCAGCGACTGCGAGGCAAAGGCCTCGTTCAGCTCCACGAGCCCGATGTCGTCGAGCGAGCGCCCGGTCTGGTCCAGTGCCTGCGGGATCGCCTCCGCCGGCCCGATGCCCATGAGCTCCGGGTCGACGCCCGCCACGGCGAACCCCCTCAGCGCCCCGAGCGGATCGACGCCCAGTTCATCCACCCGATCGCCGCTCATCACGACCGTCGCGGCGCCCCCGTCGGACCGCTGGGAGGAATTGCCCGGCGTGACGCTGCCGCCCTTCCGAAACGCGGCGGGCAGCTTGGCGAGCACGTCCAGGTTCGTGTCGCGACGCGGTCCCTCGTCGACCTCCAACGTCACGGTTTCGGTCGTGGCCTCCCCGGCGTGTCCGTTCGCCGACTGGTAGTGCGTCTCCTCCAGGGTCAGCGGCACGAGTTCGTCCTCGAAGCGGCCGCTGTCGATGGCGTCCACCGCTCGCTCGTGGGAGCGCAGCGCGAAGCGGTCCTGGTCCTCCCGCGACACCCCGTACTCGTCGGCCACGTTTTCGGCGGTGATGCCCATGGAGACGTACGTGCCCACCTTTTCCTCCGTCAGCTCCGGGTCCGGCTGAAAGAAGAAGCCGCTCATCGGCACCTGGCTCATCGACTCCGCCCCACCCGCCACGACCACGTCGGCCGTCCCCGTGGCGATTCGCTGCGAGGCCTGGGCGATCGTCTGCAGGCCCGACGAACAGAAGCGGTTGACCGTCGCGCCCGGCACGTGGTCCGGCAATCCGGCCTTCTGCGCGATCAGGCGGCCCACGTTCATCCCCTGCGGGCCCTCCGGAAAGGCACAGCCCATCAGCACGTCGTCCACCATCTCGGGCTCCAGGCCGTCGACGCGGCCCAGCGCCCCCGTCACGGCCGCGGCGCCGAGGTCCTCCGGCCGGTAGTGTGCGAGGGTGCCCTTCTCGGCCTTCCCGACAGGTGTGCGGACGCTACTGACAATGTAGGCGTCGTTTGTTGCTTTCATGGGTCTGGGTTGAAGGTTGGAGGGTTTGGGCGTTGAATGTTTTGGGTTGGGGGTGAGCGGTGGGACAGGAACCGTAGACGAAAACACTTAACGCACAACCCACCAACGCCAAGCACCTAATTCCGGAGGGGCTTGTTGTGCTCCAGCATGTGCTGGATGCGGGCCTGGGTCTTCTCCTCGCCCAGAAGGCTTAGGAAGACCTCCCGCTCCAACTCGATCAGGTAGTCCTCGTGCACCTCCTGCGGGCTGCTTAGCTTCCCGCCACACATCACTTTGCCGAGCTGCGTGGCGAGGTGCTCGTCGTACTCGGTGATGTACTTCCCCTCGCGGTACTGCATCAAGGCCACCTTGAAGGTGGAGAGCGTTGTCTCCCCGAGCACTTTGATCTTGTTCATCACGGGCGGCGGGGCGTAGCCCTGCTCGCTGAGGCGCAGCACCTCCTGCTTCGCGGCGTAGAGGCGTCGGTCCTCGTGCATCACGACGCGCGTATTCTCGGGCAGGAAGCCCATCTCGATGCCCTGGGCGGCACTCTCGGCCACCTCGGCCATCGCCACCGTCTCGAAGTAGGGGCGCAGGTGATCCTGGATCGCGTTGTGGGTGTCGTTCGGGGCGTCCTGCGCGGCCCTGGCGGCGAGGCGCATGGTGCCGGTCCCGGCGGGAATGAGCCCCACGCCCAGCTCCACAAGGCCGATGTACGTCTCGGCGGCGGCCACCGGGTGCGGGCAGGCCATCGCCATCTCGCAGCCGCCCCCCAGCACGCGCTGGTGCGGGGCCACCACCACCGGCGACGACGCGTACCGCACCTGCTGGATCGTCCGCTGAAATTCGTCGATGTACTGGTCGATCACGTCGAACGCGCCCTCCGAGGCGGCCATTGCCATCTCCCCCAGGTTGGCCCCGACGGAGAAGTTTTTGCCCTCGTTGCCCACGATCATTCCGCGCAGGTTGGCGTCCTGCTCCACCCGCCCGACGCACTCCCGGAGCCCCATCATCACGTCGCGCCCGAGGGTATTGGCCTTCGACCGAAACTCGAAGAGGGCCACCCCGTCGCCCACGTCGAGCAGAGCCGCGTCGTCGGTGCTCCAGAGCTCATTCGCGGCGTCCTGCTTGATCGGGGCGAGGCGAAGTTCGTCTGCCGGCCGCGGGTCGGGCTCGTGCCGGTCGGCGTGGGGCATGAAGACCGCCCGCTCGCCGTCGCGGGTGTCGTAGAAGGTCTCGCCCCGCTCGTGCATGGCGTGGACCCAACCCGGCACGTCGAGGGCGTGCGCCTCCAGGCCGTCGAGGACGGTCCCCATTCCGAGGGCGTCCCACATCTCGAACGGCCCCATCGTCCACCCGAACCCCCACCGGATGGCCCGGTCCACGTCCGCCGGGTTGTCGGAGACCTCCCCCAGTCGGTTCGCACTGTAGGCCAGCAGCTCCAGCGTCGTCTCCCGGAAGAACTGCCCCGCTCGGCCGTCGTCCTCGTACAGGGCCTGGAGGCGGGCCGACAGCCCCCCCGCGTTCCAGACTGCCCCGAGATCGCCAAGCTCCTCGTCCGCCGCGCTCGTGTAGCCGAGGGTATCCGGATCGATTGACTTGATCTCACCGTCCGCTTTCTTGTAGAATCCGGCCTTCGTCTTCTCCCCCAGCCGGCCGTCGTCCACGAGGCGCTCCAGCACGTCCGGCACGGCGAACGCCTCGCGCTGCGCCTCGTCGTCGACCAGCTCCCGCAGGTTGGTGGCGACGTCCATCAGCACGTCGAGCCCCACGAGGTCGGCGGTGCGGAAGGTTGCGGACTTGGGCCGGCCCGAGATCTTGCCCGTCAGCGTATCGATCTCTTCGATCGTGTAGTCGCCGTCGGTGAAGTGGCGGATCGCCTGCAGCTGGGCGAAGACGCCGATCCGGTTGCCGATGAAGTAGGGGACGTCGTTCGCCACGACGATGCCCTTCCCCAGCCGCAGCCGCCCAAACTGCGCCACCCGCTCCGTGACGTCCGGATCGGTGGCGTCGGTGGGCACCAGCTCCAGCAGCTTCAGGTAGCGCGGCGGGTTGTAGAAGTGGGTGCCCAGGAAGCGGCGCTTGAAGTCCGCGGACCGCCCCTCGGTGATGGCGTGAATGGGCAGCCCGCTGGTGTTCGTGGAGATGACCGCGTCGTCCGCGGCGTGCGCCTCAATGCGGGCGTGCACGTCGCGCTTCACGTCCATCCGCTCCACGACCGCCTCCACGATCCAGTCAACGTCCCCGATTCGACCGAAATGCTCCTCGAAGTTGCCGAGGTGCACCCGGTCGGCCGCCTCGCCGGCGAAGAAGGGGTCGGGGCTCGCCTCACGGGCCTGCTCAAAGCCCTCCCGCACAACGGCGTTCGGATCGTCGTCGTCCGGCGCAATGTCGAGCAGGTGCACCTCCAGGCCGGCGTTGGCGAGGTGCGCCGCGATCTGCGCGCCCATGGTGCCGGCCCCCAGCACGGCCGCGGTCCGGAACGGGGGGTGCGTGGGGGGGGCCTCCAAATCGAGGGCGCGCGTATCGAGAGATGTGGTGTCCATGGCGTCAGTTCGGGACGTGAATGAGAACAGGTTTGTCGACGTTAACGGCGTTAACCGCGGGCGCCACGGCCCGGAATCGCGTCCAGCCCGTGGGAGGCGCCCAGACAGCCCCGCCTCTCTGCGCACATCACACCTCCACCAGAACCACCCCCCGTCCCCCCCCCGCTCCGTCTTCGTCGTACAGGGCCTCAATCTCGTCGGCGTAGGCCGTGCGCACCTCCGGCCGGCGGATCTTCATGGTCGGGGTCATCAGGTCCGAGTCCACGGTCAATTCGTCGGGGATGAGGGCCAGGCGCTTGACGGTCGACCAGGGCTCCATCCCTTCGTTCGCGCTGTGCACGATCGACCGGTACGCATCCACAATGTCGGGCTCAGTCAGGAGATCTTCAATGTCTCGCTCGGCGCCCAGGCCCCGTTCGGACGCCAGCGCCTGCGCCTGGTCCGGGGCCGGAAACAGCAGGGCCGCACAGAACTTGCGGTCCCGGCCCACGACGACGGCGTTGTCCACCAGCGGGTCACTCCCCATTCGGTTCTCGATGGGCTGGGGCATCACGTACTTTCCGGTCGAGAGTTTGAAGAGGGCCTTCTTGCGGTCGGTGATTTTGAGAAAGCCGTCTTCGTCGAACTCGCCGATGTCCCCGGTGTGGAGCCATCCGTTCTCTTCCATGACGGAATTTGTCTCGTCGGGGGCCTTGTAGTAGCCCTGCATCACGTGGGGGCCCCGCGTCAGGATTTCTCCGTCCTCCGCAATTTTGACCTCCACGCCGGGCAGGGGCTCGCCCACCGTGCCGGGCTTGTTGCGCTGCGGGCGGGTGTAAGAGATCACAGGGCTCGTCTCGGTCAGGCCGTATCCCTGAAGCGTCGTGATGTCCGCCGCCGCCAGGATGTTGGCGAGGTCCGGCTGGAGGGCCGCCCCTCCTACGACCACGTATTTGACCCGCCCCCCAAAGGCAGCTCGCCACTTGCGAAACACGAGCCGGTCGGCCGCTGCGTGCTTGAGGGCGTAGAGGGGCGGCTGCGACCGGGTCATGTCGTAGTCCTGCGCCACCTGGAGCCCCCACTCCCCGATGCGCTTCTGAAGCCCCTGCATGCCCATCACCTTCTTCTTGATGCCGGCGTATACTTTCTCGAGCACACGCGGGACCGACGCGAAGACCGTCGGCCGCACCTGCGGCAGGGCGTCCACGAGGTCGTCGGGGTGGGCGAAGTAGATGCTGATGCCCCGCCTCATGTAGGCGTACTGCAGCATGCGGGCGAACACGTGCGTGAGGGGCAGGAATGAGATCACCACCTCCCCTTCCGGCCCGGTCTCGAAGTCGTCGATCTCCGCGATCGATGTAATGGCGTTCGACGAGATGTTCTCGTGGGACAGCATCACGCCCTTGGGCCGCCCCGTGGTGCCACTCGTGTAGATGATGGTCGCGAGGTCCTGGGGGTCAATTTCCGCCCGCAGGTCGTCGACGGCCGCGGACGGGTCCTCGACCTCGGCGCGGCCGAGGGCCTGAACGGCCTCCAGCGTCCTCAGCGTCACCCGGTCCGGCAGGTCCGGGCGGGCGTCCTCGTCGCCGGGGTCGCAGACGATGACCGTCTCGATTCGAGGCAGGTCCGGGAGCAGGGCCGCGGCCTGCCCGAGGCGCTTCGGGTTGGAGACGACGAGCGCCTCCGCCTCGGCGTGGTCGACGACGTACTGCATCTGATCCGCCGCGCTCGACAGGTACAGCGGCACGTCGATGAGGCCCCCGATCAGGCACCCCATGTCGACGACACAGTAGTGCACATCGCTCTCCAGGAGGAGGGCCACCTTCGCCCCCTGCTCCAGGCCGAGGGCACGCAGGCCCAGGGCCGTCGCTTCCGCCCGCCGCCGAAATTGATTGAGCGACATCGGAACCCAGCCCTCATCGGTCGGCTGGTTCAGGGCCTGGGGGTTGTCGTACGCGTCGGTGGCCTCGTACAGCAGATCAGGGATGGTCCGCCCCCGCACGCAGGGGCCGGCATCCGGGGGGGCCGTGTGAGTAGGGCCGGACATGGGCTGCGGGTCAGCATCGGTGAAAGGAAACCCGGCACCACGCCGAGGGCGTCTAGGGGCGCATCAGGGCGTGGACGCGGCGGGCGCTCGGAATCCACGGAGGACCTGTCGAATCGCGGTCTCGATGAACGCGTCCGGGTCGATGTGCACGTCCACGCGGTCGGCCAGGAGCAGCGACACGGTGCCGTGCAGCGACGCCCAGACGGTGCTCGCAGACACCCGGCTGTCGTCCACCTCGAAAATGCCCTGCTCGACGCCTTCGTCGAGGGCCCGGGCAAAGAAGTCCAGATTCTCACGGGCCGCCCGGTACTTTTCGGGCGGATAGCGTTCCATCCGCTCCGGCCGCAGCTGGAACATGATCTCGTAGTACTCCGGGTTTTCGAGCCCAAACTCGACGAAGCAGCCGCAGAGGGCGTCGAGGCGCTGAACCGGGGACTCAGGGTGTTGTGCCGCCGCGTCGCGGAGACGACCTCTCAACGCCATCATGCCCTCGTGGATGAGGGCGTGGAGCAGCGCATCCTTGCCGTCGAAGTGAAGGTAGATGCTGGTGGCGCTGTAGCCAATGGCGTCGGCAATCGTGCGCATCGACAGCGCCTTGTAGCCCTCCTGCACGAGCAGGTGACGCGCCGTGTCCAAAATGTGGCGGCGGAGTTCGGCTTCCTCCGACCCGTCGGTCGCCGTAGTCATGCGGGGACGCACCTCGTGACTGGATGATGCGGTGGGGCCGCGAGCACACGACGGTCCCGGTTTCTACGAGGCAATGTACTACACGATCGGCACTGATCCAACCCCACGTTGGGCAAGCCCGCAGTTTCTACCCGGGTCGCTTCCAGGCTCAGGCTCCGGTCTTGTACAGCGGGGCACGGCCGCCGGCCCCGCCGTCCCGGGCCGCCGCCGCAGGTCCTACTGGAAGTTGAACAGGAGTGAGAACCGGAGGGTGTTGGCCAGGGGGCTTTCGTTTTCCGCGGTGTAGAGGTACGAGATGTCCACGCCGACGATGTTGTACCGGAGCCCGGCCCCGAACGTCAGGAACTGGCGGTCCCCGTTGTCCGGATTTTCGTAGTAGTACCCCGTCCGAAGCGCGAACAGGTCGCTGTACCAGTACTCCACGCCCGTCCCGACCGTGAACTGCTCAATCAGGCTGAGTTCCGTCGGCTCGTCGTCGGGGCCTGTCTGACCGCGGGCGGTGCCCCACGAGTCGAACAGCGCCTCAAAGCCGGTATTCCCGACCCGAACCGTCCTGGTCGTGTCGTTCTCCTGCACGGCTACCCGGTCTACACTTACCAACGACTTGTTGAAATCCGTGGCGAAGGTCAGCGAGTTGTACTCGTCGAAGTCGATGGTCAGCGCAGGGCCGAAGCGAAGGTTCGCGGGGATTGGGTCTTTGGGGTCCGGCTCCGGCTCCTCCGTGAAGTTAAGCGTCCCTCCCAGATTGGCAATGTTGAGGCCCGCGGAAAACGTCGCGTCCGCCCCGCCCAACGCAAAAGGGGCCGACCGATACAGGGCTGAAATATCGGTCGCAAAGGTGGAGGCACTCCCGTTCCCGCCCACTCGTTGCCCGGACGTGAGTTTTGAGCGGATGTACCGGAGCGAGGTCCCCACCCCCAACCGCTCGGACACCTTCACGCCGTAGGACGTGGAGATGGCGAGCTGGTAGGAGTTCGTCACGCCGAGCCGGTTCCCTGACGGGTCGCGGATCTCGGTCTCGCCGAGATTGAGGTACTGGACGTTGCCCCCAAACGTCCCGACCCCATCGACGTGGTACGACCCGACGAGGTACTCGTAAAAGAGATTGGCGTTGAATTCCGGAAGCCAGTTCGCGTGTGTGACCCCGACTTGCGTGTCCTTCTGGAACGCGAGGCCGGACGGGTTCCAGAAAATGGTATTGGCGTTGTCGGCGGTGGCCACCCCGGCGTTGCCCATTCCGGCCGCTCGGCTGTCGGGCTCAATGCGGAGGAAGAGGGCCGAGGACTGGGCGACCTGTCCGTGGGCCGGCACCGTCAGCCCCCCCACGAGGAACAGTCCAAAGGCGGCAACGAACCAGCGGGGCGCGCGAGAAAGAACCTGATCAGCCATAGGAGAGGAAGATTGGTCGCGTACAGAGTGAACGTCAACGCCGGATGCGACGAGAGCACATCGGCCTTCCGGGCCCCCGCCTGCGGGCGGGGTGCCCCCCTATACCAGCGCACCGTACCGCCCCAGGATTTGCCGGCGCACGGGCCCGGATCAGCTCAAGATGCCTCTCGTGCAGCTCAGTTCGTGCGGCGTCGTCTGTAGCGTTCGTGGGTCAACAGGCCGTGGCTGGTTTGCAGGAAAAACCGACGGAGGGATTGCTCATGCCGGGAAGTATTTCACCGCCCGGTATGAATGTAACAGCCATTCTGGACATATTCCAAACGCAAAAGATGCTACGGCTACTTGGTAGCCGAACGGCGCCCGCGAGTTTCTTTCCTGGTTCTCCTCATGCCTGCTCCTGATCTTCGAGCGCGTCCCGGAGGCGAGTCAGCCGCTGGAGGGATTCCGCCATGCGCTGGCTGGCTTCCTGGATGTCCTGGGCCGACGAGGCGAACTGGTCGTCGAGCTCCTCCTCTCGGCTCAGTTCAAGTAAAAACTGCGCGTTTCCCGAAATGATAGAGAGGGGGTTGTTGAGATCGTGGTAGACGGTAGACAGGGCCTCGTGGAGCTCGTCCGTCGTTTCGGGCTCTTCGAAGTCGCTCATTTTATCGGGTCGCTGCTGGCGGAATGGAGAGGGGATGATGTGAGGTGGGGGGTCTGCCCGAAGCCGTCGCAGAACCTCACAAAGCGTCGAGGGGCCGTTCGTTGACAACCTGCATGCCGCGGTCGGTGCGTTCCACGTCGGCAACCGCAACCTCCGGGTCGTGCTCAAAGAACAATTTCCATTCCGAATCCGCCGCCTGCTCCAAAAACTCGCCTTTCTCCTCAATCGTCCGGAGCGGGCGGACATCGTAGGCCATCGTCCAGGCCGGAGAAAGATGGTGCGTGGTCGGCAGGAGGTCCGCCACGTAGACGAGGGTCGTCTCGTCGTCCCGCACCGTTACGGTTTGCTGCGCCTCGGTGTGGCCGTGGACGAGGGACACGTCAACGTGCGGCAGGAGCGTCGCCTCCCCCTCCACGAGGTTGAGCTGACCGGCCTCCTCGATGGGGGCAAACGTATCGGCACGGAAGGACTGTGCCTCTTTCGGGTTCGGGTCCGCGGCCCAGTTCCAGTGTCGTCGCTGGACGTGATAGGTCGCATTGGGGAAGGCAACCGCGGGCTCGCCGTCGATCCGACGCGTGCTCCCGCCCGCGTGGTCGAAGTGGAGATGCGTGAGGACGACATCGGTCACGTCCCCCGGCGCCACCCCGTGTGCTGCGAGCGAGCCCTCAAGGGTGGCCCCGCTGTGGTCCACCGCGAAGATGTCCTGAAACTTCGTATCCTCAAACGTATCGCCGACGCCGGTGTCGATCAACACGACGCGGTCGCCCCCAATCAGCAGGAGGCACCGCATGCTCAGCGGAATGCGGTTCTGCCCGTCCGGCTCGATGCGCTGCGACCAGAGGGGCTTCGGCACGATTCCGAACATGGCACCGCCGTCCAGTCCAAAGCGACCGGTATCGACGGTGTGAAGCGTGTAGGGACCAATTTCGGGCATCGGGGGACCAGCGCGTTCGTGACGAGAGAGGGGAACAGGTAACCTCTCGAACACAGGCCCCAATGTCCATGGGGGCTAGACCTCTTCGGGGGGAAAGTCTTTGAAGTGCCCGTTAGAACGAATGCGCCGCCGCACTCCTTCCTGCTCTTCGATGCGGGGGATGATTGACTCGAAGTGGTGAATGAGGTAGCGGATTCGTTCGTTCTCGGTTCTTCCTTCAAGCACCTCTTGCTTCTGCCCCCCGTCCAGGGCACCGTTTTGGGCCAAGACGAACGACAAGCGGTCCACATCCTCGTACAGGTCGGGGCGAACGGTGCGGCCGGCCAGTTCCAGCAGCTTCATGTGTTGCGTGATGGCCCGCTCTTTCAGGTCGAGGTCGACGGTCGTGTCCTCGTCCTCAATCAGCGCGACATCGGCGGTGTAGTAGCTCGCCTGGTCGTCGTGGACGGTGTCAATCTGGAATCGCTCCTCGCCGCGCACCACGATGTCCGAACGCCCATCGTCGTACTGCTTCACGATCTCCTCGATGCGGGCCGTCGTGCCCACGTCCGCCCAGGACTCCCCGTCGGTCCGGACGATGCCGAAGGGCACCTCATGCTCCAGGCAGTACGCGGTGAGGGCCCTGTACCGGTCCTCAAAGATGTGGAGGGTCAGCTGCTCACCCGGGTACAGGACGAGGCTCAGCGGGAACAGGGGAAGGGAGTCAATCGAGTCCATGGGGATACAACACCTAATGTCGCAGAGATAGCACCCGAACAGGCCGGTTGGGACGGCGTCGTCTCGGGGACAGGCCGGCAACCGTTCCTCGTACTGCACCCGGAAGGCCTCTCCTGAAGGGATTCGTCTCGCACCGGGCCCGGTGTGCGGGTGTATGCCGACCTGATCGTCCGATTGGGCCCAACGAGCCCCCGAACCCGGAGTTCGACACCCGCGGCTAAAGGATCATTTTCGTTTCATCCCCAGATCAGCCCCCCGCGTGCCCGTCATCGGAGGGGCTGGCTTCAGGGGCCATCTCGTCGGCTGCGGCCAGCGGGTGCAGCGTGCCGTGTTCGAGTCGAAGAACGCGCCCGGCCACCTCGGCCAGGGACGGATCGTGCGAGGCCAGCACAAAGGTGTGGACCATCTCTCGGCTTAGCCGCTCAATCTCGCGGTGCAGGGGCTCGGCCGTGCGGGCGTCCAGGTTGCCGGTCGGTTCGTCCATGAGCACCAGCGCCGGCTCGTTCATGAGGGCCCGGGCAATGGCCACTCGTTGCTTTTCTCCGCCCGAGAGGGTCCGGGGCCGGTGGTCGGCACGGTCGTCCAGGCCCAACAGGGCGAGCAATTCCTGGGCCCGCGGCGTGACGTCCGCCAGGGAGCGGTGCTGGATGAGGGCCGGCATGGCCACGTTTTCAAGGGCCGTAAACTCCGGGAGCAGGTGGTGGAACTGAAAGACGAACCCGATCGACCGATTGCGGAAGGCCGCGAGCTCCTCGTCGCTCTTCGCGAAGAGGTCCGTCCCGGCAAACCGGACCGTGCCGTCGGTCGGCCGGTCCAGCGCCCCCAGCAGGTGCAGGAGCGTGGACTTTCCGGTTCCACTCTCCCCCACGATGGCGAGAATTTCTCCCTCCTGTACGGCCAGATCGAGGTCCCGCAGCACAGTGAGGGGCTCGTCCCCCCCAGTGTCGTATTGCTTGAGGAGGGCGTCGACCTGAAGCAGCGGCGTGTCCACGGCGAAAGACAGAATAAACGGCGACAGTGGAGTGGTGAGCACAAGCCCCTGGGTCGCAGCCCCCCGACGCACGCCCTGTTTCGGCACACCGCGAGCCGGGCCCCTCGCTAGTCCCCCCGCTCAAGCCCGAACTTGTTGAGCTTGTTGTAGAGGTGGGATCGCTGGATGCCGATCGTTTCGGCCGTCTGGCTTACGTTCCAGTCGTGTTCGTGGAGCTTGTGCTGGATAAAGTGCTTTTCGAACTGGTCGCGGGCGTCACTAAAGTCGTCGTACGCCTCGATGAGCTCTTGGGTCGGGCCGTCCCCGTTTCCGCCCGGCTGCACAAATTGATCGATGTCGTCCCCCTCAATCACATCGCCCTCAACGAGAATGAGGAGGCGCTCGATGACGTTGTGCAGCTCGCGGACATTCCCCCGCCAGTCGTACCGCTGCAGCCGCTGGATCGCCTCCTCCGCGAAGTCCTTCGGCGGAAGGCCGTCGCGCTGGGCCACCCGCCCGGCAATGTGTCGGGTCAGCGGCGGGATGTCTTCCCGCCGGTCCCGGAGCGGGGGCACATCGACGAGGATAACCCCGATGCGGTGATAGAGGTCCTCCCGAAACCGTCCCTTTTCGATCTCTTCCATCAGGTCCTTGTTGGTAGCGGCCACCACCCGGACATCGACCGAAATGGTGTGCTCCCCCCCGACCCGCTCAATTTCGTGCTCCTCCAGCACGCGAAGCACCTTTGCCTGCGCCGAGAGGCTCATGTCCCCGATCTCGTCCAAAAACAGCGTGCCCTCGTGGGCCTGTTCGAACTTGCCGATGCGCTGCTCCGTGGCCCCGGTGAAGGCCCCCTTCTCGTGCCCAAACAGCTCACTCTCGATCAGCTCACTCGGGATCGCGGCACAGTTGACCTCCACCATCGGTTCGTCGGCCCGGCCCGACTTGTGGTGCAGCCACTTGGCCACGAGCTCCTTGCCGGTGCCGTTCTCGCCGGAGACGAGCACCCGCGCCTCCGTGGGGGCCACCCGCTCGATCGTGTCCTTGATCGCTTGGATCTCGTCGCTCTCCCCAATGATGGGGGGCAGGTCCCCGGTATTCTGCTCGGTGATCGCCTGTCGCATCCGGCGGTTTTCGACCTCCAGCTGCCCGTGGTCCAGGGCGTTGCGGACGGTCACCAGCAGGCGGTTGAGGTCCGGCGGCTTTTCGATAAAGTCGAACGCCCCCAGCTTGGTCGATTCCACGGCGGTCTCGATGGTGCCGTGGCCGCTGATCATGAGGACCGGCACCTCGTAGCCCTCGTCGGCGATCGTTTCGAGAACCTCCATGCCGTCCATCTTCGGCATCTTCACGTCGAGGATCACCAGGTCGTAGGCATTCTCGCGGAGGGCCACCAGCGCCTCCTCCCCGTCGACCGCCTCCTCCACGCCAAAGTCCTCGTACTCCAAAATTTCGCGGAGCGTCCGCCGGATGCTCGCCTCGTCGTCTACGACCAGAATCGTGGGCATGCCGCCAAAGGAGACTCGTCCACAGGTAAAACGTGCGGGAGGTGAAAGGGCCGGCCGACGACACGGGGGCGCTCGGTGCCCTGAACGCGGCCCCCCATATGCTGACGCCCCGCTCTCGGAATGCCCGGCCCCGGACCGAAGAGGCGACTACGACGAGGATGTGCTGCCCTGATGCACCTTCGCCCGCGCTAGGTACCGCTCGGCGTTGCGGGCCTGCTCGGAGTCCGGGTACTCCTCCTGAATCCGCTCGTAGACCCCAATGGCCGCCTCGTACTGGCCGGCCTCTTCGTAGGCCTGTCCCGCGTTGAGCAGATATCGGGGGGCCGTCAATTTGTTCTGGTACTGTGAGGCGGCCTGTTCGTAAAGACCGGCCGCCCGCTCAAAGGCCCCCCGGGTTTCCTGAATGGCCGCCTGGGCCGCGTACGCGCTGGCGCCGATGAAGTCGTTCTCCTTCTCGAACCGCTGGTAGTAGGTGAGCGCCCGGTCGTAGTCGCCTCGCTGGTAGAGGGCGTTTGCGGCGTAGAAGGTAGCAAGGTTGCCCGCGTCGGTGCCACCGTAGTCGTCGGCAATTGCGAGAAGCCCCGCCCGGTCGCCCGCCCCGTCGAGGGCCTGCTGAAAATTGCCCTGCTCGTACACCGGGAGAATCTGACCGAGCTGCTGGTTGGCCGCCTGTTCTTGCTGTTGATGGTAGTAGATGTATCCCGGAATGGCCAGGATCAACACCAGAAGCGCCACCCCAAGCCCCTGCGCGAGTTGCTTGTACTCATCGTAGAACAGAAGGGCCCGCGCGTAGAGGTCGACAAAAATGTTTTGTCGAAGCTCTTGGCGACGCGATGTCTTTTCGGGCGTTTTGAGGGCAGCCATGTCCAGCG
Organism: Salinibacter pepae; assembly: GCF_947077775.1. Lineage (NCBI taxonomy): Bacteria > Pseudomonadati > Rhodothermota > Rhodothermia > Rhodothermales > Salinibacteraceae > Salinibacter > Salinibacter pepae. Next base: position 3,377,806 of record NZ_CAMTTE010000001.1, on the reverse strand, counting down.
AGAGGGTCCGAAATCAAGATAACGCGAGAAGACGGATCGTCGATGAAGGGCGTTCACACGAACTGATCCGCATTGGGTATCGAATTCCGTTTAACGTGCCGTCGTTCATTCGTTTCCCCCGCGACCAGGCCGTCCCGGGGCGGGTCCGGTTTTGCATGTGATCTTTACCGAAGAGACTTCCGGCTCTTTTATACCTTAACGACGCGATACGCATAGTGCATTTGCCTCACCGCACGGGAGGGTTTGTGAATACGTTGCCTCCTTGGGGCCGTCGTCACTGCGGCGTGCCTTCGCCTCACTGTTGAACTGAGACGACTCCTAACCCCTTATGTCAATCAAGCTTGGAATTAATGGATTTGGTCGCATCGGGCGGCTGTGCTTTCGTGCCCTCCTGGAACGGGAGGAGGACGAGATCGAGATCGTAGGCATCAACGACCTAACAGACGCCGAGACGCTGGCCACCCTGCTCAAGTACGACTCGGTCCACGGGCAATTCCCCGGCGACGTGCACCTGGAGGACAGCACCCTCGTGGTGGACGAGCAAGGGTTTCCCGTCTTCAGCGAAAAAGATCCGTCGAACCTTCCGTGGGGCGACCACGACACCGACGTGGTAATCGAGTCCACGGGCGTGTTCCGGACCTACGACAAGGCCTCCCAGCACCTGGAGGCCGGCGCGGACCAGGTCGTCATCAGCGCCCCCGCCAAGAGCGAGGTGGACGCCATGGTGGTGCTGGGCGTCAACGACGAGATTCTCACCGGCGACGAGAAGGTGGTCTCCAACGCCAGTTGCACCACCAACTGCCTCGCCCCGCTGGTGAAGGTTCTCGACGACGCCTTCGGCGTGGAGAGCGGCCTCATGACGACCGTACACGCCTACACCGCCTCCCAGAACATCGTCGACGGCCCCCACGGCGACCTCCGTCGCGCCCGGACCGCCGCCGAGTCCATCATTCCCACCACCACGGGCGGCGCCAAGGCCGTCGGCAAGGTGCTGCCCCACCTCGACGGCGCGCTCGACGGCATGGCCATGCGCGTCCCGACCCCGGACGGCTCGGTGACCGACCTTACGGCGGTCGTGGAGCAGGACGTGACGGTCGAGGACGTCAACGAGGCCTTCTACGAAGCCGCCAACGGCGCGCTCGACGGGATCCTCGCCTACAGCGACGACCCGATCGTCTCGCGTGACATCATCCACGACCCGCACTCCTGCATCTACGACGCGCCGTGGACGAAGGTCGCCGGCTCGCAGGTGAAATTGGTCGGCTGGTACGACAACGAGTGGGGCTACGCGAACCGGACCGTGGATCTCGTGGAGCGGCTCATGAACGTATAGCTGTGCCCTCGTGCCGCCCCGCGGCCCAGGCTATGGCCCGTCCGGTTGTGGCCCGTCCGGGGCGGCGTGCCCCATCGCCCGTTCTGTCGCCCAACTTCCCCGTTCCATGCACAAGTTCACCCTCGACGACGTCGACGTACGCGGCCAGCGCGTCCTCATCCGGGTCGACTTCAACGTGCCGCTCGACACCTCCGAGGACGGAAGCCCCTGCGTGGGGGACGACACCCGCATCCGCGCGGCCCTTCCCACCATTCGCCACGTCCTCGACCACGGCGGCAAGGCCATCCTCGTGAGCCACCTGGGGCGTCCAGGCGGTCAGCCCGACCCGGACCTGAGCCTCGCCTGCGTGGCGGATCACCTCGGCACCCTCATCGAAGAACGGGTCCGGTTCTCCAGCAACACGGTGGGGGATACCGTCGAGGAGGTGATCAACGGCATGAGCGAGGGGAGCGTGATCTTGCTGGAGAACACGCGCTTCGACGCCGGCGAGAAGGCGAACGACGAGGCCTTCGCGACGGCCCTGGCCAACCTGGCCGACGTGTACGTCAACGATGCCTTCGGCGCGGCCCACCGGGCGCACGCCTCCACCGCCGGGGTGGCCGAGTTCATGGACGTGGCGGCCCTGGGGCGCCTGATGGAGGACGAGATCGAGGCCCTGACGCGCGTCCGGGACGACCCGGCCCACCCCATGGTTGCCATCCTCGGCGGCTCCAAGGTCTCCGACAAACTGGGGACGATCCGGGCCCTGTCGGAGACGGCGGACCACCTGCTCATTGGGGGCGCCATGAGCTACACCTTCCTCAAGGTGCTCGGGCACGAGGTGGGCGCCTCCCGCGTGGAGGCCGACCGGCTGGAGACGGCCGAGGACCTGTACGAACAGGCCGAGGGGACCATCACCCTCCCCACGGATCACGTCGTGGCCGAGGCGCCGGAGGCCGACGCTACGGCCTCGGTCGTGGAGGGGGACATCCCGGCGGAGCTCATGGGCCTCGACATCGGCCCCGCCACCATCGACGCCTACCGCGACCGCATCCTCGGCGCGGCAACGGTGGTCTGGAACGGGCCCATGGGCGTGTTTGAGGTCGGCCCGTTCGCGGACGGCACGACCGCGATCGCAGAGGCCATGGCCGACGCCACGGACGACGGTGCCTTTTCGGTGGTCGGGGGCGGCGATTCGGTGTCGGCGCTGACCCGGTCCGGGTGCGACGACCGCATCAGTCACGTCTCGACCGGCGGCGGCGCCCTGCTTACGTTTCTTGAGGGTGCCCCCCTTCCCGGCATTGAGGCCCTCACGGATGCCTAGCCCATCCCGGCGTTCCTTTGTCTTCCCGACGGCCCGCTTCCTGCCTTGATCGATCTCCTCCTCCAGCTCGGTACTCCGCAGGCGTGGCTCGACTCGCCCGGCCTGCAGGTCCTTCTGCTGGGGGCGGTGCGGATCGTCATTATCCTCGCCCTGGCGGCGCTGGTGCTCGCCCTGGTCCGGCGGGGGACGGAACGGTGGATCGCGACCGTCGCGGACCGTCCGGCAACCGACCCGAAGCGCCAGCGGGCCGTCACGCTCGGCGCCCTGCTCCGGTCCACGGCGGGCTACGTCGTATGGGCGATTGCGGGCATCATGGTGCTCAGCGAAGTGGGGCTCGACATCGGGGCGCTGATTGCCACCGCCGGCATCGCCGGTCTCGCCGTGGGGGTTGGGGCCCAGACCCTCGTGAAGGACGTCATCGGGGGCATTTTTCTGCTCTTCGACGACATTCTCCACGTCGGCGACCTCGTCACGATTGACGGGCACACCGGCACGATCGAGGAGATCGGGGTGCGGCTCATCAAGCTGCGGACGTTCGACGGCGAGCTCGTGATGATTCCCGCCGGAGAGGTGCGCACCTTCGGCAACAAGAGCGTGCAGTGGGCCCGTGCCATCGTGCCGGTGGGCCTCAGCTACGAGCAGGACGTGGACGCCATCCTCCCCGTCATGGAACGCGTTGCGAACGAGTGGGTGGCTGCACACGAGGAGATTGTCCTGGACGAGACGCCCCGGGTACAGGGGCTGATGGACTTTGGCGACTCGTCTGTAACAGCGCGGGTGGTCGTTCGCGTAAAGCCTGGGGAGCAGTACGCCGCGGAGCGCGAGCTGCGCCAGCGACTGAAACGGGCCTTCGACGCAAAGGGCATCAGGATTCCGTTCCCGCAGCGCACCATGCACGTCGCTCGGCGTGAGGCGCCGGCCCGCACCCCTGGGGCAGGCGACGCACCAGATCCTCCGACGTCCCCGGAACCGGACGCGAATCGATAATTCCCATGCCCGCCCTCTCCGTCTCGTCGCTGTCGAAGACCTACCGCACCGGACTCCTGCGTCGCTCGACGGTGCGGGCGCTCGACGGCATCTCGCTCGCGGTGAAGGAGGGCGCAATTTTTGGGCTCCTTGGCCCCAACGGCGCGGGGAAAACGACCCTCGTCAAGATTCTGCTCGGGCTCGTCCGCCCCTCCGCCGGCACCGCGCGCCTCTTCGGCCGGCCCGCCGGCACCCCGGCCGCCCGCCACCGGATCGGGTTCGTCCCCGAGAACCACCGCTTTCCGGGCTTCTTCACGGCCACCCAGACGCTTCACGCCTACGGGCGCCTGGCCGACGTGCCCCGGGCCGAGCGCAATGATCGCATTCCTCACCTGCTGGACCGCCTCGCCCTCGACGGGCGGGGGGACACGAAGGTGGAGACCTTCTCGAAGGGCATGCTTCAGCGACTCGGGCTGGCCCAGGCGCTCCTCAACGAGCCCGACCTGCTCTTTCTCGACGAGCCCACCGGCGGCGTCGATCCGGTGGGGCGCCGTGCCATTCGCGACATCGTACTGGAGCTTCGAGACGAGGGCAAAACGATCTTCCTCAACTCACACCTGCTCTCCGAGGTGGAGAAGGTGTGCACGCAGATCGCGATTCTGCGGGACGGGTCGCTGGTGCGGCAGGGCAGCGTCGAGGAGCTGACCGCCGTGGATCGGGTATACGACCTCGTCGCCACGTCCGTGCCCGATTCGCTCCTGAATACGTCCGAGCTTCCCCTGACCCCCGGACCCGACGGCTCGTCCGCAGCGTCGGGCCTCGATCAGTATCGGGTCCACGCCGACGACCGGGCCACACTCAATGCGGTCGTGGACCGGTTGCGCAGTGCCGGCGTGGAAATTGAGTCCATCACCCCCCTTCGGCAGTCCCTCGAAGACTACTTCATCGACGTGGTCGATTCCCCGACCTGAGCATCATGCGCCCCCTACTTGGTCTCGTCCTGATTACGTTCCGGGAGCTCTGGGCCCGGAAGATCGTGCTGGGGCTGTTCATCGTCAGCTCCCTGGTGCTGCTGGCGGTCACGTTCGCCCTGAACCTAGACGTGGTGGAGGGATCGCTCGCGGGCATCCGCCTGTTTGGCCAGGAGGCCGCCCCCGAGGACATGGGCGGGGAGGACGCCCCGCCGCTCACGCTCTCGCGCGTGGTTGTCGCGGTGGAGTCCGTCGTGGCCGGCGTGGCGTACTGGATTGGCATCCTGCTGGCGCTCTTCGCCTCGGCTTCGCTCTTCCCCGACCTCCAGTCCGACGGGCGCGTGGAGCTGCTGCTGTCAAAGCCCATCGGCCGCCTGAACGTGCTCTTCGGCCACATGCTGGGGGTCTGGAGCGCGATCGGCATCCTCGCGGTCTACCTGCTGGGCGGCGTGTGGGTCATCATGTCCCTCAAAACGGGGGTGTGGAATCCGCGCTTTCTCCTCTCGCTGCTCCTGGTCGTGGGCATGTTTGCCGTGATGTACGCGGCCGTCATGCTGATGGGGGTCTGGACCGAAAGCACGGCGCTGGGGCTCATCGTCTCGTACGGCCTCATCTTCATCTCGATGGTGCTGGCCGCCGCCGACCAGATTGGCCCCACCCTCGGCCCCGTCGGCGGCCCCGTGTTTTGGGGGCTGTACCACGGCCTGCCCAACTTCACAGAAGTCACGCAGATTGTCTCTACCCTGGCGAAGGGCGAGGCGGTGTCGTCCTGGTATCCATTCGTCTCGTCGCTGCTCTTTGGCGGCACCGCCTACGCGGTGACCGGCTACTGGTTCGTGCGACGGGACTTCTGACCGTGGGGCGGCCCGCTTCGCTCCGGGCGTGGACTTCCCCCGCCGCGTTCCTTATTTTTAGCCCCATCGCCCATCCACGGTCCGTCCCCCCATGATCTACCAGACGCCCGATGCCCTCGACCTCCAGCTCGATCGAATTCCCCCGCTCCCCCCTCCGCGGCGCGTCGTTCTGACGACCCCGACCCACTTCGACGTCGAATACGTCATCAACCCGCACATGTCGGAGAACGTGGGCGCGGTGAACACGGACGTCGCCTGGCAGCAGTGGAAGGCCCTCCGCGCCGCCTATACGGCCCTCGACCACACGCCCGTCCTGGTCAACGGCCAGTCCGGGCTGCCCGACATGGTCTTCTGCGCGAACCAGACCCTCCCCTTCTACGACCCCGCGTCCGACTCGAAGGGCGTGGTGCTCAGCCGCATGCACAGCGAACAACGGGCGGACGAGGTGCCGTACTACGCCCGGTTTTTTGAGCAAGACGGGTATGCCGTGGAAACCCTGCCGGAGGACCTGGACGCAGACTTCGAAGGCATGGGGGATGCCCTCTGGCATCCGGGCCACCACCTCCTGTGGGGCGGGTACGGCTACCGGACGAGCCCGGAGGCGTACGAGGCACTCGGGGACCTGCTCGACGTGCCCATTGTGGCCCTCCGCCTCGTCGACCCGGACTACTACCACCTCGATACCTGCCTGTGTCCCCTGGACGCCCGGCACGCACTCGTGGCCCCGGAGGCCTTCGACGACGCGGGCCGTGCCCTCATCGATGCCCTCTTCGAAACGGTCATCGAGGTGCCGGACCACGAGGCGCGGCACCAGTTTGCCTGCAATGCTCACTGCCCCGACGGGGCGCACGTCCTGATCCAGGAAGGCTGTGAAGGGACCAACGCCCAACTGCGGAATCACGACTTCGTCCCGGTGGAGCTCGACACCAGCGAGTTTATGAAGTCCGGCGGGTCGGTCTTCTGCATGAAACAGATGATCTGGTGAGGGCACATAGGGGGTCGCGCCCCAAACATAGGGGGCTGCACAGTGTGGGACGCGTGGGGAGATGCCTCCAGAACAGCCCCCCAGCACCAATACGTGTCCTCGGTGCCTCGACGCCCCTAGCGCTCCTTTGTCACAACGCCCGACCGCGTCGGCGTGATTGCCCCACGGCTCGTCTCGATTATCATCCCGACCCTGAACGAGGAAGACGCGATCGCCCCCACGCTGCGCCAGGCCCGCCGCCAGGAGGGGCCCGTTGAGATTCTGGTCGCGGACGGGGGGTCTACCGACGACACTCGGTCGGTGGCACAGGCCCGCGGCGCGACCGTCCTGCAGGCCCCACGGGGCCGGGCGCCCCAGATGAACCACGGGGCCAACCGCAGCAGCGGCGATATTCTTCTCTTTCTGCACGCGGACACCCGGCTTCCCCCGAACGGACTATCTCGGATTCGGCGGGCCCTGGCCGCACCGGATGCCATCGCCGGCACGTTTCGTTTGTGTTTCGACGACCCGACGCCGCTTCTTCGCTTCTACGCGTGGTGCACCCGATGGCCGTGGATTCGTCTCTGCTTCGGCGACCGGGGCCAGTTCGTGGAGCGGTCGGCGTTCGAGGCCGTGGGCGGCTTCCCGGACTGGCCCCTCTTCGAAGACCTGGAGCTGGCCGCCCGGCTTCAGGGACACGGAGGGATTCGTTTTTTGGACGCAGCCGTCACGACATCGGCCCGCCGGTTTCGGCGCCACGGCCCGCTCCGCCAGCAGCTCCTCAACCTGTACCTGTGGGGCCGCTACCTGTGGGGCACCGACCCGGACCGACTGGCGTCCCTGTACCCCGACCGACCCGGCCCCGTCGACCAGCAGCCCCGTTCCTGACGGATACCCGCCCCAATATGAATACCCGACAAACACGCTTGAATTAATACGGCTTACGTAGTACTAAGAAGATAGTAATAAACCAAAAGGCACTGATCCATGCAGCGAAAGTCTCTGACCCATCTCGGCGAAACGGAAATGGAGGTCCTCCATCACGTGTGGGACCTCGGCGAGGCCACTGTCGCCGACGTGCGCGAACGCATCCTGGAGGACCGCGACGTGGCGTACACCACCGTCATGACGGTGCTCAAGACCCTGGCCGAGAAAGACTACCTCAACTACCACAAGGAGGGCCGCTCGTACGTCTATCAGCCCGCGGAGGACCCGGACGCTGTACAGCACAGCCTGTTGCGGCGCCTCATGGACAAGGTTTTCCAGGGCTCCCCATCGGCCCTGGTGCAGACGCTCGTGCGGCGGGAGGACCTAAGCGACGACGAGCGGGAAGAGATCAAGGCCCTCATCGACGCCCTCGACGAGAAGGACTCCGAGACCGATGATGCAGATGATTCTTGACGGGCTCTCCGCCCTCGGCACGGCAACGATCGATCCACTGTGGCGCCCGGTTCTGGCATGGACTGCCCTCGGGCTCCCTCTCTGGACGCTCCTCCGGTGGACGGATCGGCTGCACCCGAATGCGGAGTACCGCCTCTCGCAGCTCCTCCTTGCGGCCCTGCCGGTCGGTCTTGGTGTGGTCTGCGTCATCGAGATGCTGCCCGGCGCCTCACAATCCGCCCTGCTTCCTGCCCGGTCGGCCCTCGTGGTGCCGGCGGTCGAGACGGGCCCCGTATCGGTCCCGGCCGGCTCATGGACGTGGATGCACGCGCTCGGGCTCCTCACCGTCGGCGCCCTGGGAATCGGCCTGATTCGTCTGGGGCGCCTTGCGCTGGGGGTCGCAGCCGTGGGGCGCGTGCGGCGGGAATTAGAGACGACGACACCGTCCCTGGACGCCGAGGCGGATCGCCTTCAGGAGCGGCTCGGCGTCCGTCGCCCGGTCCAGGTCTGCTCTTCCGCAGACGCGGCCGTGCCCATGACACTTGGCGGCCTCCCCCCCATGATTCTGGTGCCAGATCGGCTCGCAGAGGCGACGACGGACCTCCGCATGACCCTCCGCCACGAGCTCATCCACGTCCGCCGCTGGGACGACTGCGCGCAGCTGCTCGAGCGATTCGTGGCCGCCCTGTTCGCCGCGCACCCGCTCGTGGGCCGTCTCCGGCGGCAGATTGACGAGGCGCGGGAGCGGGCCTGCGACGCGGCCGTCCTCGACGACGGGGAGACGCCCGTGGGCGATTACGCCCGCCTCCTGACGGCCTTCGCGGACCGGGCCTCCTCTCCGCGCCTCAGTGCCCTTTCCCTCTCCGAATCGCCCTCTTCCCTCATCGACCGACTTTCCGCCATGCGCTCCTCGATGCCCTCGTTTCTCTCCTCCCGCCTCGCCCTGGGCGCCGCCCTCGTGGTGGTCGGGGTCGGCCTCACGCTCGGCCTGGTGGCCTGCTCCGATAGCGTCGGGCCCTCCCCGTCACCGGAGGCTTCCACCACCGCGGAGTCCTCTTCTTCAGCCACCGGTGACGACGGTGAGGTTTACATGGTCGCCGAGGACCCGCCCGAACTCTCTGGGGGCATGAAGGCCCTCCAGAAGTCCATCCAGTACCCTGAAATGGCCAAGGAGGCCGGGATTGAGGGCCGGGTGATCGTCCAGTTCATCGTCGACAAGGACGGTGCCGTAACGAATCCGACCGTTGCCCGGGGCGTGCACGAGCAGTTAAATGAGGCCGCCCTCGAAGCGGTCAAGCAGCAGGCGTTCAGCCCGGGCCGGCAGGACGGCGAGCCGGTGAAGGTCCAGATGTCGCTGCCGGTCACCTTCCGGCTCCCCAACGCATCCGGCGGGGCAGTAAATGGATCCGGTAGCGATGCCACTGCGTCCAGTCCGTCGTCTAGGACAGACGCCAGCGGTCGCCTCTTCAAGAAGGCCGGGATTCAACGTGTCCGCGTCCTCATGAACGAGGAGGGCCGTCTCCTCATCGACGACGAACCGGTAGAGATGTCCAGCTTGACCGACGCGGTCCGCCAGCGCATCACCGCGGATGCCGCCCGGGCTGCACTCATCTATGCCGACGGGGCGCCCGGCGACCGCGTTGACGCCGCCGAGGCCCGCCTCAGGGCACTTGACCTCCAGATGGTCTACATCAAGCCGGCGGTGTGAGGCCCCACCACGGATCCGTCGCGACCTCCACACGCAGAGGCGCCGAGTCTCCATTGTAGAACTCGGCACTTTTTCCACTGTCGTCCACGCTCTACCGCACCACCTGCCGCGCCGGGTGGTTGGGGTCGGCCTCCGTGAGTCCGCGTTCCGCCGGGTCCCCGTCTCGGCGCAGGCTTCGGTTCCAGAACCAAATGACGATGCCGAAGAGCAGGGCCGCCCCGAAGCTCATGAGGCCGTTGATCCCGGCGATCCGGATTTGGGTGTCCACGACCGGCGTCGAATTGATGGCCTCCGTCACCACGATGGACCGGCTGCCCCCCGACATCACCCGCACCTGCAGGGTTTCTCGTCCCTTGAGGGCGGGCACGATGCCGTGGGGGAGCGAGAGCCGTTCTCGCGTGAGCGTAGAGCCGTCGGGCATGGGGACGCGGAGGCTCACGTAGTCGTACGTCACCTGCGTCCGGTTCGAGGCGTGAACCGTCTGGACCTTTGCGGTGGCCGTGGTGCCCTGGGTCTTGGTGCTGTGCAGGTCGTACGCCACCTTCCCCTGGTGCAGCGACAGCACCACCATCAGGACGGGGACAAGCCAGGCAGCACGGGCAATCCAGCGGATCATCGGAAGCGAGTTGACCTAACGAGAGGGAACGGGGTAGGGAGTGGGTCTGTACGGTGGCGGCCTACGGTCGATCGGGGGGCGTCGGGGATTGTGCGTGAAAAGTCGCCCCTGGTCCGCTTCATGACAGAAACCGCTTTATGACAAAAAGAGGTACGGCTTCCAGGTGTCCTCGATCTCGCCGGCGAAGTCCCGCAGAAACATCACGTAGCTGGGCCGGAACGGCTGGCGTGCCAGTTCCATGTCTGCCTCCTCGGGCGTCGAGTCTCCCTTCTGATTGTTGCAGGTGACGCAGGCCGCCACGAGGTTCTCCCACGTGTCGCGCCCGCCCCGCGACTTGGGCACCACGTGGTCGATGGTCAGGTTGCTCTGGGCCCCGCAGTACTGACACGTGTTGCGGTCCCGCTTGAGGACGTTCTTGCGGGAGAGCATGACCCGCTTGTACGGGACGTTGGCGTACTGCTTCAGCCGCACGATGCTTGGCCACGGCAGCTCCACGCTCGGCGAACGCACGTACTGATCGTCCGCCGATTCCACGAGGTGGACCTTCTGCAGGTGCATGAGCACGACGGCCCGCTGCACGCTGCAGACGGTGAGGGCGCTGTAGTCCTGGTTTAGCACGAGAACATGCCCGTTCATCGGCAGCGAGCCTCCCGTGCAGTGCAGGGCTGTCGTTCACTCCCCACCTCGGTGGGGACGGGACGGACCTGTGGCACGACCTGTGTAGAATCAGTACGGAAGAGGAGAGCCTCCACCGGCATGCCCGGTGATTATTCGGGATACCAACGCTGTAAGCAGAGCCAAAAGTTCACGATGCCGTATCAAAGGGTGGGGCCCTTTGTTTCTCCGCGAGATGCCTCGCAAGTCCGCAGGCCTGTAACGTTTCTCTTTTCGTAAAGCCTGGGTCACGGGTCCGTCGTCCCTGCTCCCTCCTTCCGTCTCAACGCGCGCAGGACGCGGCGCCACGCCGGGGGCGGATCGGCCTCGAACCGGAGGCGCTCCCCCATGGTGGGATGGTCGAAGCCAATGCGATACGCATGAAGCGCGGGATGAGGAAGCGTCCTGAAGAGCTGATCGTAAAAGGCCCGGCGCTTCCCGCTCTGCGTCCCGTACCGGACCCGCTGCCCGCCGTACTTCGGGTCGCCGAGGAGCGGGTGCCCCTGGGCGCGGGCGTGGACCCGGATCTGGTGGGTGCGCCCGGTCTCCAGCTCGAACTCCACGACGGACGTATGGGCGTGGGCCTCTACGGTCTCGTAGTGCGTCCGGGCCCGCTTGCCCTTCTCGTCGGGCACGACCGCCATGCGCTGGCGATGGTGCGGATCCCGCCCGATGGCCCCCTCGATCGTCCCGTCCGGAGGGGCAAGGCGTCCCCAGACGACTGCCCGGTACCGCCGGTCCACCGTATGGGCTTTGAATTGCTCGGCCAACGGCTGGTGGGCGCGGCCCCGCTTCGCCACGACCAGCAGGCCGGACGTGCCCTTGTCGAGCCGGTGCACGATGCCGGGCCGTACGACCGGATGGTCCGGCGACTCCGGAAGCGCATTGACCAGGGAAAGGCCAACGTCGTCTTCCGACACCGCCTCCCGTGCATCGTCCGCGGCCACCGTCCCCCCGTCCACGTGGTGGAGCAGGGCGTGCACGAGCGTGCCCGACCGGTGGCCCGGCGCCGGATGCACGACCATGCCCGCCGGCTTGTTGACCACGAGGAGATCCTCATCCTCGTACACGACGTCGAGCGGAATCGCCTCCGGCTCCGCCCGCATCGGCGGCTTGCGAATGAGCCGAAAGACAATCTCATCCCCCGGCGCCACCGGGTACGACTTTTTGACGTCCGCCCCGTTCACCTTGAGGTGCCCTTTTTTAATCGCCCGCTGAATCTTGGTACGGGAGGCCTCGGGGTAGAAGCGCGTGAGGTACTTGTCGATGCGCGGCCCGCCGGTTTCGGTCTCCGGCACGACGACCTCAACGACGTTCTCCTCCCGACGGACGTCGGCCTCGTAGTCAGCTGGGTCAAATGCGTCCGGCGTCTGTGTCATGACCTGCCCTATGTCCCTACTGTGCGTGAAGCGTAAAGCATGAAGAGTGAAGCATGAAAACGGGGAGCGGCTCGCCGATCACGCGTCACGCATCACGGGGCAGCGACCGTCCGTCCATGCTTCCTCTCACCGGAACGAGTCAACAGCGTCGAGAATAGCGCCGAGGTCAGCGTCATCGTTGTAATACGTCGGCGCAAGGCGCAGCTTCCGGTTGCGGAGGGCGCCCGTGATGCCGTGGGCCTTCAGGTGCTCAAACAGGGCCTCCGGGGCATCCGGCGCAATCGTCACGATGCCGCTCGCGTGGGCCGGGTCGTCGGTGCCGTAGCGGGGCAGTCCGCGGTCGCTCAGCTCGTCCGCGAGGGTTCCCGACAGCGAGAGGACCCGTTCCTCACACCACTCCGGGCCGGCCTCAAGGTAGAGCCCGAGCGCGGCGTGCAGGGCCGCCACGCCGACGCTGTTCAGGGTGCCGGTCCGGAACTGGCGGGCGTCGTCGTGGAACGTGAGCTCGTACTCGTCGAGGTGCTCCCAGTCGACCGGCCCGTGGAGCCAGCCCGTCGGCGGACGGAGGTGGTCCTGCAAGGCCTCGGCGCAGTACAGCACGCCGATCCCCTGCGCGGCCATCAGCCACTTGTGCCCGCCGGCGGTCAAAAAGTCGATGCCCGCCGCCTCCACGTCGATCTGGAGCGCGCCGAGCCCCTGGATGGCATCCACGCAGAAGATCACGTCGTGCTTTTCGCAGAGCGCGCCGAGCGCCGCCAGGTCGGCCCGAAAGCCCGAGAGGAAGTGCACCCAGGACACACTCAGCACCCGCGTCTCGGGCCGGAGGGTGTCCGCCACGTCGTCGACGGTGTACGCCCCTTCCTCGGTCGGCACGAAGTCCACCTCGACCCCTTCGGCCTCCAGGTTTAGGAACGGATACACGTTGGTTGGGAAGGCGCCGTCGGGCACGGCAATGCGGTCGCCCGCCTCCCAATCGAGCCCGCGGGCGAGCACGTTGAGGCCGGCGGAGGTGTTGGGGACAAACTCGACGCGGGCCGAGTCGGTGCCGAGGACCCTCGCCAGCCGCTCCTTCGTCTCCTCCATCACCGGAAAGAAGGACTCGAAGTTGGCAATCGGGGCGTCGGGGTCGGCCCCGTGCCGTTCGCCCACGTACGCGTCGATGGCCTCACGCACCGGCCGGCTCATGGGGCTCACCGCCGCGTGGTTGAGGTAGGTCTGGTGCTCGGTGTGGGGGTAGTGGCTCCGGAGCGCTTCGGGGGTCATGGAGAGCGGGGTCCCTTTGCGAAGAAGCAACGACACTACCACGTGTTCTTCCCCGCCGGCGTTCGCCGCATCTCGACCTGCGCGCCGTTTTGACACGCGAGGCGTGACCGGCGCAGGGAGTCAGATCCGATATTGTGCACGGAACATTGAAGACGGAGCAGCACCAATTTACGAGCGCCGAAATTGCTTGCCCGCGAGCTGACGGACGAGGCCCTTGAACTCCAGCTCGAGAAGAGTGGGGAGCACCGACGACGGGTCGAGGCCCGTTTCCTCGCACAGCGCGTCGACGTGAACGGGCGTGTCCGACAGGGCGTCGTACAGCACCTTTGCGTCGCCCGACAGGTCGTCGGGGTCGGGCCCAGCCCCGGTGGCCACGGTGTTCGCGTCCACGTCGCCGGGCTCCTCTACCGTCATCGCCGGAAGCTCCTCCAGCAGGTCGTCCATCCCCATCACCAGCTTGGCGTGGCCCTTCTGGATGAGCCGGTTGGTCCCCCGGCTGGAGTCCTTCGTGATGGCGCCCGGCACGGCGAACACTTCTCGGTTCTGCTCCAGCGCCAGGCGGGCCGTAATGAGGGCCCCGCCTTCCGAGTACGACTCCACCACGAGCGTGCCCAGGGCGAGCCCGCTCAGGATGCGGTTCCGCTCCGGGAAGTGGGGCGCGTCCGGCTCCGCGTCGAGCCCGTACTCGGACAGCACCGCCCCGTGTTCGGTGATCCGCTCCGCGAGGGCCGTGTGCTTCTTCGGATAGATGCGGCCGACCCCCGACCCGAGGACCGCAATCGTGCGCCCCCCGGCGTCGAGCGCGCCCTTGTGCGCGGCGGCATCGATGCCGTAGGCCAGCCCGCTCACCACCGTAAAGCCGCGGCGGGCCAGCTCGGCCCCAAAGTGATGCGCCTGGGTCCGCCCGTAGTCCGTGCAGCGGCGGGTGCCCACGACCGTTACCATTGGGCGGTCGCCCTCGGGCAGCGTGCCCCGCATCCACAGGAACGCGGGCGGGTCGTAGATTTCGCGGAGGCGATCGGGGAAGCGCGCGTCCCACGGCGAGACGAGCGACGCGTCCAGGTCGTCGGCCCGTGTCATCTCCCGCTGCACCGCCGCCCGGTCGTCGAACGTGAGAATGGCCTCGGCGGTCTGGTCGCCCACCCCGTCCACCTGCGTCAGGGTCGACCGCGAGGCCCGAAAGATCGCAGTGGGGGTTTCAAAGGCCGCCAGGAGGGCCCGGAGCCGCTGGGGACCCACCCCCGGCACGAGCGAGAGGCCGATCAGGGCCCGCTGGTCGCGGGCCTGGTGTTGGCCCGGCGGTTCGTCGTCGTCCGGTAGGGGAAGTCTCATGCGTCGAGTGCGTCCGCCGATTGCGTGGAGTGGACGGTGTCGAAGAGGGTGTACCTCAGCGGGTCGAGGCCCACGTCGGCCACGGCGCTAATCGGAAGCAGGGGCACATCGTCCGGAAACTCATCGGCCACCACGTCGGGCAGGAGCTCCCGCTCGTCGGGCGCCAGGATATCAATCTTCGACAGCGCCACGACACGAGGCTTGTCGAGAAGGCTGGCCTCGTGGGACTCCAGCTCGTGGAGGAGCGCCTCGTACTCTTCGCCCAGGTCCTGCGACGTAATGGGAATGACGAACAATAGGACCGACGTGCGCTCGATATGGCGGAGGAATTGGAGCCCGAGGCCCTTTCCCTCGTGTGCGTCCTCGATGATGCCGGGAATATCGGCCATCACGAAGGTTTCGTACTCGCTCACGTAGACCATGCCCAGCTGGGGGGTGAGCGTCGTAAACGGGTAGTCCGCCACCTCCGGCTCCGCAGCCGACACGGACGACACGAGCGTGCTCTTGCCCGCATTCGGGAAGCCGACGAGCCCCACGTCCGCCATCAGCTTGAGCTCGAACGTCAGATCGCGCTCCTCGCCGGGCTCCCCCGGCTGCGACTCGCGGGGGGCCTGGTTCGTGCTCGATTTGAAGAAGGCGTTGCCCCGCCCGCCCTGTCCCCCTTCGGCCACGCAGATGCGCTGGCCCGGCTCCACGACCTCCCCCAGGACTTCCCCCGTCTGTTTTTTCACCACGGTTCCGGGCGGCACCCGAATGACCTTGTCCGCGCCCGAAGCCCCCGTCTGCTCGCGGCGTCCGCCCGGCTCGCCGTCCCCCGCAAAGACCTGGGTGTTGTGACTCAGGTCCATCAGCGTGTAGAGGTTCTCGTCGGCCTCGACGTACACCGAGCCCCCGTCTCCCCCGTCGCCCCCCGACGGGCCGCCTTTGGGGACATACTTTTCCCGGCGCCACGCCACGACGCCTTTGCCGCCGTCGCCACTGCTTACCCTGAGATCGACCTGATCAAGAAACTTCATGCTGGGCCCGAAGGGATGAGTCCCGGGTTGGTCTAGATTTGGAAATGCGTGATTCTGCTTTACGCCCGCTCTGCACTCAAGGTTTTCACGGGGCTTTTTCGGCGCGGTCCTGGACCTGTCCGGCCCCGCCGCGTACGTTTGAAGGCATTCGTTTTCTCTTTTGCTTTCTCGGCTTTATGAACGAGGTCACCATCTACACCGACGGCGCCTGCAGCGGGAATCCGGGGCCCGGCGGCTGGGCCGCCATTCTCCTTCCCGACGACGACTCGGACGCCACCGATCCGCTCACCGGCGGGGAGCCCCACACCACCAACAACCGGATGGAGCTGACGGCCGCCCTGGAGGCCCTCCGGGCCCTCGACGACCGGAGTCGGGTCGCGCTCCACACCGACAGCGAGTACCTCTCGAAGGCGTTCAACGAGGGGTGGCTCGACAGCTGGCAGGACAACAACTGGCAGACCGCCTCGAACGACGACGTCAAGAACCAGGACCTGTGGAAGGCGCTTCTCGAGGAGGCGGACCGGCACGAGGTCGACTGGGTCTGGGTGAAGGGCCACGCCGACGACGAATTGAACATTATGGCCGACGAGTTGGCCGTGGCCGCGATGGAGCGGTTCAAGTGAGCGTGGAGGAACGGGTGGAAAAAGAAAAAAGTGCGCACACTTGCGCAACGCCCACCCCTCAACGCCCAACTCGCAACACGTCGCCGCGATCGGAGAGGGCATTCCTAAAGGCGTCAACGAACGCGTCCACCTCTGATTGTCGCACGCCAACGGTCAGGGTCGTCACGTCGGTGTACTCACTGGCCCGCACGTCCGCGTCGAACTGCCGGAGCACCCGCTCCGCAGGGGCGGTGTCGTCGTAGTCGTACCGAATCCGAAGCGGCGTCCGCACGACGCGCTCGACCTTGTCCGCCCGCTCCAGCGCCGCGGCCGCGGCGTCGCCGTAGGCCCGTGCCAGCCCCCCCGTGCCCAACTCCGTGCCGCCAAAGTAGCGCGTCACCACGACGAGTGTGCTTGTAAGATCGCGCGCGTCGATCTGACGGAGGATGGGCCGGCCCGCAGTGCCGCTCGGCTCCCCATCGTCGTCGTACCGAAACGTGTCGCCGGTCACGCCCAGCCGGTAGGCCGAACAGTGGTGCGTGGCCTTGTGCTCCCGGGCGCGGACGGCAGCAATTGTCTCTTCGGCCGCCGTCCGGCTCGCCACCGCGGCCGCCTCCGCCAGGAACCGGGACCCGTCGACGGTGTGCTCGGCCCGCCCCGAGCCGTCAAGGGTGCGATACGTGTCCGTCATGACCTATGGGCCAGCGTGTGTGAAAGACAATCCCCCCAGGCGGCTCTCCGAAGCGGAACCGTCTGATTTCCGCGGCGCCGAGGTGTAGTTGGAACCGTCAGTCGTGCAACTGATCGACGGCCTAGAAACCTGCAGTGAAGGGACGGGTGCGTGTGCCCTGTTCGATCCAAAGAGGCCCCCTCCTGCAAGCGCAACGATGCTGCCGTCCCCGGTGCTGGGGACACATCATCGGTGCCCATTCGGTATTATTTTCCCATCCCTTTCCCAGTTCCTCCGCATCCACTCATGGCCCGGTTGGCTTTCGTCGGTCTCACGTTTTTCCTCTTGCTAAGCGGTTGTGGCTCGTCCTCCGACGAGGGAGACGCCCCCCGCCGGGGACAGGGCAACAGCTCCCCCCCCTCCGTGGAGGCCGTGCAGGCCCGCGACGGAACCCTCCCGCTGGAGGAACGGATGAGCGGCACGGTCCGGGCGCGCAACCAGGTCGCCATCTACGCGGAGCTAAGCCAGCCGGTCGTCGCCGTGGAGGCCCAGACGGGCGACTACGTGGAGAAGGGCGAGCCCCTCGTGCGGCTCCGGCGCGTCACCTACGAGCAACAGGTTCGACAGGCGAAAGCCGCCCTCCGAACCGCCAAGGCGGAAGCGCAGGGCGCTCGGGCCAGCCTCCGCGAGCTCCGCTCTCAGCTGAAACGGACCGAACGCCTCGCCGACCAGGACTTCGAGAGCCAGCAGCAGCTCGAATCGCTGCGGGCCCAGGTGGAGCAGGCCGAGGCGACCTACGAGCAGGCTCAGGCCCAGGTGGAACAGGCCGAGTCCGCCCTGCAGGAACGGGAGACAACCCTCCGCCGGACGGTCGTGCGCGCCCCCATCAGTGGACATGTGGGGCAGCGCAACGTGCAGGTGGGCCAGCGGGTGGGCCCCGACACCCGCCTCTACACCATCGGCGACCTCGACTCTGTGAAGGTGCACGTGGAGGTGACGGACCGGATGTTTGGCCGCGTCCGCCCCGGACAGACGGCCCGCCTCCACGTGCCGCAACAGGACACCGTCATTCAGGCGTCGGTGACCCGCATGTCCCCGTTTCTGAGCGAGGAATCGTACAGCGCCGAGGCCGAAATTGTGGTCCCGAACGCGTCCGGCCTCCTGAACCCGGGCATGTTCGTTGAGGTGGACGTGGCCTACGGGGAGAGCGAACGGGCCACGATCGTCCCCCTCAGCGCCCTCTACGAGAACCCCGGCTCGAATGCCCGCGGCGTCTTCGTGGCCCCGACACTGGGAACGGAAATCCCTGTAGACGTGCCCGAGAGCTTTGACGAGGCCAATCCACCGCCGCTCACGCCGCCGACCCCCACCACGTTTCGGGAGGTGGAGGTGCTCGCGGAGGGCCAACAGACCGCCGGCATCCGGGGCGTCGAGCCTGGCGACTGGGTCGTGACGGTGGGTCAGAACCTACTCGAAAGCGGCGCGGGCGAGCGAGTGGACGCCCGGGTGCGTCCGGTGCCCTGGTCGCGCCTCATGGCGCTGCAGCGCCTACAGGACACCGACCTTCTGAACCGGGTGCTCGAACGGCAGCAGCGCCTCGCGGACCAGCGGTTTGGGCCCGACACGGCGCCCGACGACACGGCCCGGTCGTCCGTCTCCCCCCCGGACGCGTCCGCAGACACCACCGCCCCCAACATGGCGACGACCCAACGCCGGTAGTTGCTCTTCCCCCCTCGTCGCTCTCGCCCTTGCCTGATCGCCCCTGCCCATGTCCCTCTACGACGCCTCCATTCGACGCCCGGTCGCGACGGCGATGACGTTCCTCGCCATCCTGGTGGTCGGCAGCGTCAGCTTCTACTACCTGCCGGTGGACCTCCTTCCGGAGATCGAGTACCCGCGCGTGACGGTCTACACGAACTACGCGAACGTGGGGCCCGAGGAGATGGAGACCATTGTCACCGACCCGGTGTCGAATGCCGTCTCCAGCGTCCCCAACGTGGAGCGCATGACGTCCAGCTCCGAGGAAGGCGAGAGCCGCGTAAACCTGGAATTCGCCCAGGGCACCGACCTCAATGCGGCGGCCAACGACGTGCGGGCCGCGCTCGACCGCATTCGCGACGACCTGCCGGTCGAGGCCGAACCGCCGGGCATCTGGAAGTTCGACCCCAACAGTCAGGAGATCGTGACCATCGCGGTGGAGTCGAGCCGCGACATGGAGTCGCTCACGCGGCTGCTGGAGCGCAACCTTGGCAAGCAGTTTGAACAAATCCCGGGCGTGGGCACCCTCAACATCCAAGGCGGCATCTACCGGCAGGTCCGCGTCAACATCGACCGGGACCGCCTGAAGTCCTACAACCTCTCCGCCGCACAGGTGCAGCAGGCCATTTCCCAGTCGAACGTGGCCCTGCCCGGCGGCAACGTGAAGGAGGGCCTAAAGGACCTGTACGTCCGGACGCAGGGGGAGTACGAGTCGCTCAGGGAGATCCGGCGCACGGTCGTCACGACGGCCGGGCAGACCCCCATCCGCGTGGACGACGTGGCCGAGGTCGTGGACGGCTACGAAGACCTTGACCGCATCGCGGAGCTGAACGGCGTTCCGGTGGTTCGCCTCGACATCCAGAAGCAAAGCGGGGCCAATACGGTCACCGTGGCGGACAACATTCGTGCCGAGGTGGAGCGCATCAACAAGGCGCGCTCCGACGTGAGGCTGACCGTCGTCAGCGACCAGAGCGACTTTATCCGCAAGTCGATCAACAACGTCCAGAACTCGGCCATCTGGGGCTCCCTCCTGGCCATCCTGGTGCTGTACCTGTTTCTCCGGAACGGATCGACGACGTTCATCATCGCGCTGTCGATTCCCATCTCGATCATCGCGACGTTCGCCCTGCTGTTCTTCAACGACCTCACGTTGAACCAAATGACGTTCGGGGGGCTGGCCCTGGGGGTGGGCCTGATCGTCGACAATGCAATCGTGGTCTTGGAGAACATTATCCGACAACGGGAGGAGAACGGCCGATCGCTGAAGGAGGCCGCCTCCATCGGGACCCGCGAGGTGGCCGGCGCCATCGTCGCCTCCACCCTGACCACCTCGGTCATCTTCCTGCCCCTGGTCTTTGCCCGGACCACCACGGCGGCGCTCTTTCAGTCCCTGGCGCTGGTTGTGGTCTTCGCCCTGGTGTGTTCGCTGCTCGTGGCGCTCACGCTCGTGCCGATGATGGCGAGCCGCTTCCTGACGGTGGACGCCGGGGAGCAGGCCATCGACCAGGACGCGTCGAAGTCGTGGTTTCAGCGTGCGTTCGCCCGACTGGAAAATCGCTACTCGAGGCTGATCGAGTTGCTCCTTGGGCGTCGCTGGCTGGTATTTGGGACGACCGTGGTTCTGCTCGGCGGTGCCGTAGCGCTCTGGCCCCTGGTGTCGGTCGAACTGGCCCCCCAGACCGACGCCAACCAGATCGACATCGACCTGCAAATGGCGCAGGGGACCAATATCGCCGTCGTCATGGAGTACCTCGACGAGCTGGAGCAAAACGTGAAGCCGCACCTTCCGGAAGAGGACATGGAGAACTTCGCCAAGCAGGTGCAGCCGTGGGGGGCGGAGGTCGAGATCCGGCTCAAGTCGGCCAGCGAGCGGTCGGTCAACACGTTCGCGCTGGCCGACAGCATCCGTTCGGAGGTGCTCGGGTCCGTTCCCGGCGCCGACATCCGCGTCGGGGCCCAGTCGGGCCTCTGGATCCTGCGGCGCGTCTTTAGCACCGGCGGGGGCAACGAGGCGCTCCAGGTGGAACTCCGCGGGTACGACCTGGACCGGGCCCGCTCCATTTCCGAACGCATTGAGTCGCGCCTGGAGGGCGTCGCGGGGATCGCCTCCGCCCGGACCGGCCGCCGGGAGGGGCGCCCCGAGCAAAACATTCGCTTCCTGCGCGACAAGATTTCCTCGCTCGGCCTCACGGTCCGGGAGGTCGCCGCCGCCGTGCAGACCAATGTGGGCGGGAGCCGCGCGGCGTCCTACCGGTCCGGCGGCGAGCAATTTCCCATTACTGTCCGCCTCCGCCCCGAGGACCGACTGTCGGTGGACGACCTGGACAACGTGTCGATCCAGCCCCCCGAGGGCGGATCGGTCCCCCTTTCTACCCTCGTCGAGACGAATCGCGGACGGGGGCCCACGGAGATCCAGCGCATCAACGGCCAGCGGGTAACCTACATTTCGGCCACCCTCAACAGCGACGCGGTGCTCGGCGAGGTTGTGCAGCGCGCCCGCGGCGACCTGGCCGACCTCAATCTGCCGGAGGGCTTCTCCGTCACCTTCGGCGGGGAGTACCGCGAGCAGCAAAAGGCCCAGACCGACTTCCTCATTGCGATCATCATGGCCCTGGTGCTCATCTACATGGTGATGGCCGGTCAGTTCGAGCGCTTCCTCGACCCGTTCGTCGTCATGTTTAGCGTGCCCCTGGTGCTCATCGGCGTCCTGCCGACGCTCGTGCTCACGGGCACCACCGTCAACATCCAGAGCGTGATGGGCCTCGTGATGCTCATCGGCATCGTGGTGAACAACGCCATCGTGCTGGTCGACTACATCAACCTGATGCGGCGCGAGCACGGGATGGACCTCCTCCCCGCGGTGGCCGAGGCCGGGCGCCTGCGCCTGCGGCCGATCCTGATGACCACGCTCACGACCGTGCTGGGCCTGGTGCCGCTGGCCCTGGGGATCGGGGCCGGGGCCGAAATCCAGGCGGCGCTCGCCCGGGTCGTAATCGGCGGCCTCCTGGCCTCAACCCTGATCACCCTTGTGCTCATCCCCACGGCGTACGTGAGCCTCGAGCTGACGGCCCGCACCGTGCGGTCGAAGCTTCCGGACTGGTCCTGGCTTCCCGACTCGACGGTGCAGCCGCGGCGGGCGTAGCCCCCCACTCGCTTCCCTTCGCTCGTCTGAGCCCTGACCATGCGTCCCCCCCGCTGTTTCACGCACACACTGGTCGCTCCGCTCCTCGTGTGCAGTCTCGTGGGGGCCGGCCTCCTTCCCCTCGCCGGCTGTGCGCAGGACCCGGACCCATCGTCGACCCGTGGGCCGGACACCGCGGCCGTGCAGGGCCCTGCGCCCGCGACGTCCCCCTCAATCGTGGACTCGACGGTCAACGCCGACGTCCCCTTCGTCGTGAGTCCCGAGAAGACGGTCGAGGGCATGCTGCAGCTCGCCGGCGTCACGGGGTCCGACACGGTGTACGACCTCGGCAGTGGCGACGGGCGGGTCCCCATCGCGGCCGCCGAGCAGCACGGCGCCCGCGGTGTCGGAATCGAGATCAAGCCCGACCTCGTCCAGCGGGCCCGGAAGCGGGCCAAACTCGCCGGGGTGAGCGACCGGGTGGAATTCCGGCGCCAGGACCTCTTCGAAGCGGACTTCAGCGACGCGACCGTCGTGACGATGTACCTCTTCCCAGAGGTCAACCTGAGGCTTCGTCCAATGCTCTTCGAGCAGCTCGACCCGGGCACGCGGGTGGTCTCCCACAGCTTCGACATGAACGGCTGGGAGCCCGACTCGACGGTCACCGTGGACGGGGACGTGCTGTACCTGTGGACCATTCCGGAAGAGGTTCCCGACCACCTACGGGAATAGGCCTCCTTTCTCGGTTCAATACCAACCCAGTTCAATACCAACCCGTTTCAACACCAAACCCCCGCTCCTGCCGAAGGGCAAGAGCGGGGGTTTCGTGTCGTGGATCCGATCGGCCGGAAGAGTGGAGCCACTGGGATTCGAACCCAGGACCTCTGGAGTGCGATTCCAGCGCTCTACCAACTGAGCTATGGCCCCAGACAGATAGGCAACCAGCTACAATTGCTGCTGGCCTCTTTTGTATGACACAGGAAATACGGTCCCTTTTTTGCGTCTGTTCCTGCGCGGCGCGTGCCTGCGTCCGCTCATCGGCCGAAATGTCGTGAGAACCGTGCGAAGTCGGCCGGTCTTGACGAGCGTGTAAGAAGCCCCACCGCTCAGGCACGCCCCTTCGCCGGGACCGTATGCCCGAACGACATTCTCAGACATAAGCGTCCGCGTGCCATGAGCCACCAAAATCTCCCCACGAAAACATGTCCCGTGTGCAATCGCGAGTTTGAGTGGCGCAAGAAGTGGGAGGACGACTGGGAAAACGTGAAGTACTGCAGCGAACGCTGCCGCCGCAACAAGGACCGCGACCACATCCCCTGGGCCAAGGAGGAATAACCCGTAGACAAACCGAGACGTCCCTGCCCGTTCTTCTTTCGGCGTGCGTCGCCCCGCTCCTCACCAGTCCACCGTACCGACACCGTGCTTTCAACCGCCCTCGTTTGGATTCGGAATGACCTCCGCGTGCGCGACCACGCCCCCCTCCGCTACGCGGCCGACCACTACGACCAGGTCATTCCGGTCTACTGCTTCGATCCGCGTCACTTCGGCACGACGATGTTCGACCTGCCGAAGATGAGCCCCATCCGGGCCCGTTTTCTCCGCGAAAGCGTGCAGGACCTCCGCGACTCGGTTCAGGACCTCGGGGCGGACCTCGTGGTCCGCCGGGGGCGTCCCGAAGACATCCTGCCGGAGCTCGTGCGGCAAACCGGCGCCAACGAGGTGCTTCAGTTCCAGGAGATCGGGGGCGAGGAGGAGGACGTAGAGACGGCCGTGGAGGATGCGCTCCGGGACACCGGCGCCACGCCCGGCTTCTTCTGGGGAAAGACGCTCTACCACATCGACGACGTTCCCTTCGACGGCCCCGATGACATTCCGAAGGTCTACACGAACTTTCGAAAGGCCGTAGAAAAAAAGAGCACGGTCCGGCCCACCCTGGACGCGCCGGACTCGCTGCTCCCCCTGCCCGAAGACCTCAATCCAGGGGCGATCCCGACCCTCGACGAACTCGGCTTCGACGACGACGGGACCGTCGACGAGCGGGGCGTGCTCCCCTTTCGTGGCGGCGAGACCCGCGGGCACGACCGCATCGACGAGTACATCTGGCGCGGGGACTTTTTGAAGAAGTACAAGGCCACACGCAACGGCCTGCTCGGGGCCAACTACTCCGCGAAGTTCAGTGCCTGGCTCGCCCACGGTTGCATTACGCCCCGGCAGATCCACGAGGCGGTGGAGCGCTACGAGGACCAACGGGTCGACAACAAGTCGACGTACTGGATGAAGTTTGAGCTGATCTGGCGCGACTTCTTCAGCTACGTCACGTGGAAGGCCGGCGAGCGCCTCTTCCGTCCCGGTGGCATCAACGGCAACGACATCGACTGGCGCTACTACGACAAGTCCTTCGAGCGGTGGGCCGCCGGCACGACCGGCATTCCGTTCGTCGACGCCAACATGCGGGAGCTCAACCGAACCGGCTACATGTCCAACCGGGGCCGCCAGAATGTCGCCAGCATGCTCTCCCAGAGCCTGAAGCTG
The DNA here is from genome assembly GCF_947077775.1 of Salinibacter pepae. Taxonomy (NCBI): domain Bacteria; kingdom Pseudomonadati; phylum Rhodothermota; class Rhodothermia; order Rhodothermales; family Salinibacteraceae; genus Salinibacter; species Salinibacter pepae. Next base: position 3,353,384 of record NZ_CAMTTE010000001.1, on the reverse strand, counting down.
GATTGGCGGATGGGGGCGGCCTACTTCGAGTCGCGCCTCGTGGACTACGACGTGGCCTCCAACTGGGGCAACTGGGCCTACAACTCCCGGGTGGGCAACGACCCGCGGGCCCGATACTTCAACATCGTGAAGCAGGCGAAGCGCTACGACGAGAACGGGGAGTACGTCCGCTACTGGCTCCCCGAGCTGGCGGACGTGCCCGACAAGTACGTGCACGAGCCCCACCGCATGAGTCACGAGCAGCAGAAGAAGTACGGCTGCGTCCTCGGGGCCGACTACCCGAAGCCCGTCGTGGACCTGGACAAGACGTACCAGCGAATTCGGAACGAGCGCGGTTGAGCACAGAGTCCTCGCACGTCGCGCGCTTCGCCTCCACGTCTCGTTCCGGGAAGCCACGGGCCCCACACCGACAGGGGCCGCGGCCGCCCCCCGTCGTCCCTCGCTGCATCCCCCCCTTCGCACGGCAGCCTCCGAACGGAGGCAGCCCCCCCGAGCCCGGCGAGCCCCGCGAACGGCGACCTGCAGGAAACACCTGCGCCGCCCACCGTGGCCTGCTCACCGACTCAGGGGCTCTTTCGGCCGCCCGCTACGAAGAAGTCGTCCTGGCGCCACGCACAATCGACCTCCGTAAAGCCGGCGCGCTCCATGGCCTTGAGCTGCGGATAGAGCGGCAGGGTACCCACGTGGTCGCCGATGAGGCAGTGCCCGCCGGGGCGTAGGGGCTCAAGGACGCTGCGGAAGAGCAGCTCGTAGCGCGACTCCGCCTCTGCCGGGTCCACCTCGTGCCCCACGATGGCGTGAAGGGCCAGCGAGGCCACGACGAGGTCGTAGGGCCCACCGGGGAGCGGCGCCCCGTCGGAGGGCACGGCCACCTGCAGCGGCTCGGCGTTGCGCGTGAGTTGCCCCACCTTCTCGTGGGCGATGGAGAGCAGGTCCGGGTCTTCGTCCAGCAGCACGAGCTCCACCTGCGGATACGCATCGAGCACAGTCGCGGCCGCATTGCCGGTGCCGCACGCAAGGTCGCAGACGGTGGCGCCGGGCGGCAGGGGCGGAAGGGCCATGGCCAACTCTTCGAGCATCGGGACGGCCTGCGGAAGCCGCCGCTCAAGATGGATGTCGTACCAGCGGCCGTCGTTCCAGTGCCCCCCCTCACGGCGCAGATTGTCTCTCCAATTCGGCAGGTCACTCATAAGCGCAAAGGGGTGAGATCGAAGCAATCGGAGGCGTGCACGGGCACTCGCGGGGCGCTAGCGGACTGCCGGAGCCCCTTGGCCGCTCTTTTTATGAATGCCCTCGTCGTTGATGTGGCCCACGTAGCGCCCGAGGATGGTCACTTCTTCGAACACGTCGGGCTGGATGTGGATGTCGTCGTACTCCGGATTACAGGGCTCCAGGCGGAGGCCTTCGTCGTCGTGGTGCACGCGTTTTAGGGAGGTCTCTCCGTCGTACAGCACCGCACCGATCCCCCCCTCCGGAATGTCCTCGTCAATGAGCAGCACGTAGTCGCCATCACGGATGTTCGCCCCCCGCATGGACTGCCCCGACACTCGAATCGCGAAGATCTGGTCCAGGTTCGGGAAGAGCATGTCGAGCGTGATGGTTCCCAGATCCGCCTCCACGGCTTCCTGGAGCGTACCGGCCGAGATGATGCCCTTGACCGGGATGCCCGGTTCCTCCTGCTCCTGGTAGCGCGTGGCGAGGTGGTAGCCCTGATCGTCCCGTGTGAGGTGCCCCTTGCGGTGAAGCGCCTTCAGGTTCTGGGTGACGCTGTTGGGGGAGCTGTAACCGAAGTGATCGATGATCTCCCGGTAGGTCGGCCACACCCCCGTCTTCCGGGTGTGATCGATCAGGAATTGCAGAAATTCGTGTTGCTTGGCAGTGAGCTTCTTCCGACCCATGGCGGAGAGGCGGTGGCACTCAGCTGATGAATGGCGTGCCGGTGTACTCTACGGAAGCAGAGACGGCCACATATTCCACACAGTAGGGTATCCAGAACGCCGGAAAAGGTCAAGTGGCCCGGTCGGTCGGCTTCGCCCCCTCAATCTGCGCAATGACCGAGCGGCTCCGATCCGGGTAGGCGTCGTCGAACTGGTACCGCAGAAAGTCACGCACGAGGGCCTCCACCTCGCGCCGAACGGCGGGGGACATGGTTAGGCGCATCACGGTGTCGAGGTCGGCACGGGCGCAGACGGCGTAGGCCCGGAGGGCAGCCCGGGAGGCTCGCTTCGGCTGTTCCGGCGTCCCGTCCGCCGGGTACACCCCTCCGTCCGCGAGGGAGAGGAGCCCCTCGTCCCCGGTCACGGCCTCCACCCGTGTCCGGTCGACGGCCGGTGCCACCCCCAAGATCTGAGCCAGTTGGAGCTGCACATACGGCCAGAGGTTGCTCACCCGGGCCTCCGCAGTATTGAGTCGATGAAGGGACCGGACGACCAGCGCAAACGCGGCGGGCTGCGGGTCCTCCTCCTCCATCAGGGCGTCGACCAGCTCGACGATGCGCAGCCCCACCGTGATGGTCGGCAGGGTCTCGCGAAGGCGGTGGAACGACTGCACGTGACTGCTCTCGCTGAGGGTCTGTAGCGTGCGGGAGGGCTTGTGGTAGAACACCACCTGCGTGTAGGCCATCGGCTGCAGGGTCGCCCCGAACGAACTTTTGGGGCGCCGGGCCCCCTTCGCCATCACGCCGAGCTTGCCCTTCGCCTGCGTGAAGAGGGTCACAATCTGGCTCGTCTCGCCGTAGTCGATGCTCCGGAGGACGACGGCCTTCGTCCGGACGATTGAACGCTGTGCCATGGTCGTGAGATGCTGACAGGTTCGGGGGCACGATCCCTGTTCGGGGAACGACCGCGCGTCGGCGGCAGAATCCGGGCTGACGCCCCGCCCCTCCCGAGCCACACACGTTACGTTCCGCCTCCGCATGTGTCTTCCTCCCCGAACGGGCACGGCGTGGTGCATGTCCCCACAGGTTCGTCGCCGCCATGGTTTGGCTCTACCGACTGCAACAGCGGCTCTCCATTACCCGTCAGGAGGGGCTTGCCATTCTCACCCTGGCGGTGCTGTTTCTGCTCGGCCTCGCGGTGCGCCACCTGCAGCAGCAACAGGTTCCCCCCGTGGCCGCCGACTCGCTCGTCGCCCCGTCCCCAACAGACTCGATTCCCCCGTCGTTGGCGTCTCCGGGGCCACGGTCCCCCTCCGCGGAGCAGCCCCTCAATGTGAATACGGCACCGCCGAAGGCCTTGGACGCCCTTCCGGGAATTGGACCGGCCCTGTCAGAGCGGATCGTGACGTATCGGTCGACCCAGCGCCCGTTCCAACGCGTCGACGAGCTGGAGCGCGTCAGTGGCATTGGCCCGGAGACCCTTTCGACCCTCCGCCCAATGGTCCGCGTCACCGCCCCCGACAGCGCCTCCAAATAGCGACCCGGGCGCGCCCTCCTGTACGCTTACGCCCCGGGGGGGCGCGGGGCCGCTTCGCCCCGCTCGGGGGACGGATCGGTCTCCTCCGCGCTCTCTGGTGCGCTTGTCGAGGCTTCGTGCTCACGCATCCGTTCCGCAACGGCCTCCGGGGTCCATTCCTCCGCCACTTCCTCCTCCCGGTCGAGAAACCGCCAAATCGGCACGAGGAGCAGGGCGGCTAGCAACGCGAACCCGATGAGCGTTCCGGCGATGATAGGAAGGTATTCGGGATCGAAGAGCGGCGATGCGTCCATGCGTGAAGGCACGTACCAAGGAAATTCTATGTGCTTCCGTGTACGTGCAATCTGCTTGGCCGTTCTGCATCCCCGCCTTCCGGTGTGCCCTCGCGCATCTTGCACTTTGAACACCGGAAGGGTAATTTTTTGGAGTGCCTCACTCCACTTGCAATTCTCGTAAGCCACAGGCACCGTCATGCCTTGCTCCAGTAACATAACAGGGGCCTCTGGGGCTCGGCTCCTCATTGCGGAGGACGATCCGGACCTGGGAAGCAGCCTGGCGTCGTTTTTTGCCCGGCACGGCTACGAGGTGCATCACACCGTGGAGGGCGAGGATGCCCTCCAAGAGATGACGACCCTCCCCCCCTACGATCTCGTGCTCCTCGACGTGCGACTGCCGCAGAAGGACGGGTTTGAAGTGTTGCGGGAGGCGCGGCAGTCCGGGGTGGACTCCCCTGTGATTGTGCTCACAGTCAAGGACGAACACGAGCACAAACTGCGGGCCTTCGACCTCGGGGCGGACGACTACGTCACCAAGCCCTTCGATGCGAAGGAGCTCGCGGCCCGCGTCGAGGCGGTCTTGTCCCGGAGCCAATCGACCCTCCCCGATACCGGAGACGTATTTGCGTTTGGAAAGGTGAGCGTCCACTTTCCGGACGAAACCGTCACGAGGGACAGTAAACGGATCGGTCTGACCGACCTGGAGTTCGACATCCTAACCTACTTCATCGAGCACCGGGGCCGCACGGTGAGCCGCGAGCAGCTGCTCCGGGACGTGTGGGGCATCAGTGGCGACATTACCACCCGCACCATCGACCGCCACGTGGCGTCGCTGCGCAAGAAAATTGAGCCCACGCCGGACGAGCCCGCCTACCTGCAGACGGTCTACGGCATCGGGTACAAGTTCGTCACGGACGATGCCCCCGGCCCCTCCCCGTCCGCCTCGCAGACGGACTAATACCTATCCCCCCCAGAGAACCTACGACGCCACCGGTCGGCCCTTCCCGAAGAGAAAAGGCGCCCTGGAGTTGGCGGGGGACGCCGTGGCTGCCACACGCAGCCCCCCGATAGCGACGCCCGTGTGGCCCGTGTGGACAGTCCCGTCGGCATCCAGGCATGCCCCCAGCGCGCCTGTCGAGACGGGCGGACATGCGGACGATTTCGTCGCAGATTCGCCCTTCCCAGAAGGGGGCCGCACCCATTCTCCCCCTCGTTTTTCGTTCCCATTGCCCTCTCCGTTTGTAACTGATGGCCTCGTACGCAGAACGAACAGCGTTTGTCACCGGCGGCACCGGCTTCGTTGGGAGTCACCTCGTGGAGGAACTCCTGCACCGTGGCATGGACGAGGTGCGATGCCTGGTCCGCACCGACCCGAAGTGGCTCTCGGACCTGAACGTGACGCCCGTCCGCGGGGACCTCTCGGACGTGGAGGTGCTCTGGGAGGCGCTCGATGGCGTGGACGAGGTGTACCACGTGGCGGGCCGGACCCGCGCCCCGACCGAGGACGCGTTTTACGAGGCCAACGTGCAGGCCACCCTCAACCTCCTGGGCGCCGTCCAGCACGCCGCGCCGGATCTCGACCGCGTGCTGGTGACGAGCAGCCTGGCCGCCGTGGGGCGGTGCCACGACGACGTGGCGACGGAGGAGGTGCCGCTCCGGCCCGTCAGCCTGTACGGGCGGAGCAAGGCGCAGATGGAACAGGCGCTCCGTGAACGGCCCGAGACGACCCCGGAATCGTACGCGGAGACCCTTCCCCTCACCGTCGTGCGCCCCCCCGCCGTCTACGGGCCCCGCGACCGCGACATCCTCGACTTCTTCCGGGCCGTCAAGCGGCACGTGTGCCCCATCGTGGGCGGGGGCTCCGCTCGCACCCTGAGCCTCGTTCACGTGCGGGACCTCGCCACCGGCATGGTCGACGCCGCCCGCCATCCCGGCGCGCGCGGGAAGACCTACTTCCTCGGCAGCACGCGGCCCCACGCCTGGAACGAGGTGAAGCGGGCCGCGACCGCGGCCCTCGACACCTGGGCGGTCCCCCTCCCAGTGCCGGGGCCCCTACTCGGCGCCGTGGGGACGATGGCCGAGGCCTGGGGCTGGGCCACCGGCACCCACCCGCCCCTCAACCGCGATAAGACCCGCGAAATTCGGCACGCCTGTACGGCCTGCTCCAGCGAGAAGGCCGCGCACGACTTCGACTACGACCCGTCGATCCCCCTCGACGATGGGGTGGCCCGCACCCTTCGCTGGTACGAGGAGCACGGGTGGCTGTAGCACGGGCCCCCCGCCCCAGTCCCCGCCCCAGCCCCCCGCGAATCCTCGTCGCGAATGCGTCGTACATGGTAGTCGCTCCAGGCGGGGAGCCCACGTCTCTTTTACGACCAAATGCACTCGTTCCACCGTGAGCAGCCTCGGATTCAACACGGGCTATATCGAAGAGCTCTACAAGCAGTATCAGGACAATCCCGACAGCGTAAGCGAAAGCTGGCGCGAGTTCTTTGCCGATTACGACCCGGACGCCTCCTTCATCCCGGTCGACCGGACCACCGCGGGCGACGGGGAGGCCACCACCCCCCCCGAAGAACCCACGGAACCGGAGCCGACAGATCGCGACTCCTCGCCCGACGCGTCCCCGGCCCCGCCGGCGGAGGCCGACGACGGCGTCGTGGAGCCCCTGCGCCCCGCCTCGGCCCCGGCGGTCGACGAGGACCAGGCCGACGTGACGGCCATGACCGGCCCGTCGGCCAAGGTCGTCGAGAACATGGAAGACAGCCTCGGCATCCCGACGGCCACCTCCGCCCGTACGATTCCGGTCAAGCTGCTCGACGAGAATCGCAATCTCCTGAACGACTATCAGAAGCAGGTCGGTGGCGAGAAGGTGTCGTACACCCACATCATCGCCTACGCGATGGTCCAGGCGATGCAGAAGCACCCCGACATGAACACCACGTTTCGGCGAAATGAGGACGGCACGCCGGAGCACGTCAAGCCCGACCAGATCAACCTGGGACTCGCCATTGACGTGGAGCGGCGGGGCGAGCGCACGCTCCTGGTTCCCAACCTCAAGGACGCGGGCAGCCTCAACTTCGCCGAGTTCCTCGGGACCTACAACAACATCGTTGGCCGCGCGCTGGAGGGCGACCTCGACCTGTCCGACTTTCAGGGCACCACGGCCACCCTCACCAACCCGGGCATGATCGGCACGTCGATGAGCGTGGCGCGCCTGATGCCCGGACAGGGCGTCATCATGGGGGCCGGGGCCATCGACTTCCCGCCCGAGTACCGCGGGTACGACTCGGAAGTGGCGAGCAAGGCTGGGGTCTCCCCGGTCATGACGTTGACCTCCACCTACGACCACCGCGTCATTCAGGGCGCCACCAGCGGGGCCTTCCTCAACCACATTGAGGAGCTCCTGATGGGCACCCACGACTTTTACCAGCGGATCTTCTCCGACCTGGGCGTGCCCTATCAGCCGTTCCGGATGGCCACCGACTCCACCCCGCAGCTCGGGCGGTCGCGGCCCCAGGACGAGCTCGACATGACCGAGAAGCAGGCGGCCGTCCTTCAGCTGATTCGGGCCTACCGGGTGCGCGGCCACCTGCAGGCGGACATCAACCCGCTCGGCTACGAGTGGCAGTACCACGAGGAGCTCGACCCCGCCACCTACGGCCTTACGGTTTGGGACCTGGACCGGGAATTCATCACCGGCGGCCTCGGGGGCGAGGACAAGCTGCCCCTGCGCGAGATTCTCTCCATCCTGCGGAAGTCCTACACCAGCAAGGTGGGGACGGCCTTCATGCACATCTCCGACCCCGAAGAGAAGACGTGGATCCAGAACCGGATCGAGCCGATGCGGAACGCCGGGTCGCCGTCGGAGGAGGAGCGCCACCGGATTGTCCAGAAGCTCAACGCGGCCGAGGCGTTCGAGCGCTTCCTGCACACCAAGTACATCGGCCACAAGCGCTTTTCCTTGGAGGGGTCGGAGACCATGATCCCCCTCATCGATACCCTCCTCTCCGACGCCGCCGACGAGGGCGTGGAGGAGGTGGTGATGGGCATGGCCCACCGCGGTCGCCTCAACGTGTTGGCCAACATCATCGGCAAGCCCTATGAGGAGATCTTCTCCAAATTCGAGGGCAACATCGACCCCAACACGACCCAGGGCTCGGGCGACGTGAAGTACCACCTGGGGGCCGAAGGGGACGTGACCTCGCCCGACGGCAACGAGATTTCCGTGACGCTCGCCTCGAACCCCAGTCACCTGGAGGCCGTCAACCCGGTCGTGGAGGGCATGTCCCGCGCCAAGCAGAATCTGCTGCGCGACGAACACCCCGAGGCGGCGGAGGACGACTACCACGACGCCGTGATGCCGCTCCTGATCCACGGCGACGCCGGCTTCGCCGGACAGGGCGTGGTGGCGGAGACCCTCAACCTCAGCAAGCTGCGCGGCTACACGACCGGCGGCACCGTCCACCTGGTCATCAACAACCAGATCGGCTTTACCACGCCGCCCGGCGACGCCCGCAGCTCGACCTACGCCACCGACCTCGCCCGCGCCATCGAGGCGCCGATCTTCCACGTCAACGGCGACGACCCCGAGACCTGCGTCCGCATCGCGCGGCTGGCGTTCGAGTACCGCCAGCGCTTCAACAAGGACGTGGTGATCGACATGATGTGCTACCGCGTTCACGGGCACAACGAGGGCGACGAGCCGACCTTCACGCAGCCGCTCCTCTACGAGAAAATTGAAGAGAAGCGCTCGCCGCGCAAGCTCTACACCGAGATGCTGCTCCGGCGCGGCGAGATTGAGCCGGACGAGGCCGAGCAGATGCTCGACGACTACCGGGGCCGGCTGCAGGAAGCCTTCGAGCGCACCAAGGACCTGGAAGAAAAGGACGCCGACGAGGCGCTGGAGGAGCGGGTCCAGCGCACGGCCGACGATCGCCTGCCCACGGTCGACACCACGGCCCAGCGCGAGCACCTGGAACGGGTCGTGGCGGTCCTCACCGACTTTCCGGACGATTTCAACGTCCACCGGAAGCTCGAGCGGCTGTTCGGCAAGCGCGACGACCTCTTCTACGACGAGAAGCGCATCGACTGGGCCTTCTCCGAAACCCTGGCGTTCGGCTCGCTGCTGCAGGAGGGCACGCGCGTCCGGCTGAGCGGCCAGGACTCGCGCCGCGCCACCTTTAGCCAGCGGCACGCCGTCCTCATCGACCAGGAGACCGGCGAGGAGTACACGCCCCTCAACAACCTGAGCGACGACCAGGAGCGGCTCCTCATCTACGACAGCCTCCTTTCGGAGTACGCCGTGGCCGGGTTCGAGTACGGCTACTCGGTGGTGGACAAAAACGCCCTCACCTGTTGGGAGGCCCAGTTTGGGGACTTCGCGAACGGAGCGGAGATCGTGTGGGACCAGTTCGTAAGCGCCGCCGAGGAGAAGTGGGGCCAGACCTCCGGCCTCGTGGCCCTGCTGCCCCACGCCTACGAAGGACAGGGCCCGGAGCACTCCTCGGCCCGCCTGGAGCGCTTTCTGCAGCTCTGTGCGGAGCAGAACATGATCGTCGCCAACTTCTCCACGCCGGCCAACTACTTTCACGCCCTGCGCCGGCAGGTGAAGCGCGACGTGAAGAAGCCGCTCATCATCATGACGCCCAAGAGCCTGCTGCGCCACCCGAAGTGCGTCTCGACGCCCGAGGACCTCATGGCGGGCGGTGTGCAGGAGATCATTCCGGCCGAGGCGGACCCTGCAGGCACCACGCGGCACATTCTCTGCAGTGGCAAGGTGTACTACGACCTCGTGACGGCGTTGGAGGACTCCGATCGGCGCGACGCGATCGCCATCACGCGCCTGGAGCAGTTCTATCCCTTCCCCGCATCGGACCTGCAGGAGGAGCTGGAACGCTACTCTGAGGCGGACGAGACGGTGTGGGTGCAGGAGGAGCCTCAGAACATGGGCGCCTGGTCGTTCGTGTCTCCCCGCTTCGAGACGCTCCTGGACGAGATTCACGGCCCCTGCGAGCAGCGCATCCAGTACGTGGGGCGGCCCGCCAGTGCCAGTCCCGCCACCGGATCGGCCAAGGTGCACGACCGGGAACAGGAGCAACTGGTTGGGGATGCCCTTGGCCTCTAACACCCCCCTCTTGTCACTCTCTTGTCAACAGCGAAAGCCCCACCCCGTGCGGTGGGGCTTTTGTGTTGACGGGGCCCTTTGGCTTGAGGGGCCCGAAGAAGTCCCAAAAGAAAAAGGGACGGACCCGCTCGGGCCCGTCCCCAACAACGGTGCCGGACGCCGATTCACCGACGCCGGCGGCCAAATGGGCGGCGCTCTACTTGCGCTTCCGGTTGTCGCCCCGCTTCCGTTGGCGGTGGCGCCGCCGGCGGGACCGCTTCTCTTCGAGCCGCTTCTCCTCCGAGGGCTTCATGTAGGTCATGTTCTGCCGATACTCCTGCAGCACACGACTCCGGTTCACCTGACGCCGGAAGCGCTTGAGCGCACGATCAATGTCTTCGTTGTTTCGGACTTTTACACCAACAGCCAAGGTAGATCCCTCCGTAGGGAGTTTGGTTTTGAAATAGAGTGGATGTTAATCAAACTGCGAAGTGGAAACGCGAATGTGAGAGGCATGTTTCTTTTCCGTGTTCCGGTGTCACTTCCCCCCAATCCCTTTTCCGCATGACGACCCGCTCTCCCCTGGTGCTGGCAACCGGCAACGCCGGAAAGGTCGAGGAGCTCCGCGCCCTGCTGGCCGACCTCGACCTGACGCTCCTCCCCGCCAGCGACCTCGACGACTCCTTCACCGTGGTGGAGGACGCCGACACCCTCGCCGGCAACGCCCAGAAGAAAGCCCGGGCGTACCACGAACACACCGGCCATGCCGCCCTCGCCGACGATACGGGCCTGGAGGTGGCGGCACTCAACGGCGGGCCGGGCGTCCATACGGCCCGATTCGCCGGTGCCGACGCCACCCCGGAAGACAACAAGCAGAAGCTATTGAGAGTCCTGGAGGAGGTGGACGACCGACGGGCGCGCTTTCGCACCGTGGTGGCCCTCATCGACGCGGACGGAACCGCACACACCTTCGAGGGCCGCTGTGCAGGCGCCATCACGACTGCGTCCCACGGCGACGGGGGCTTTGGGTACGACCCCCTCTTCCGCCCGGACGGCTCCGACCAGACGTTCGCCGAGATGCCGGCGGAAGAGAAGAACGAGATTAGCCACCGCCGAAAGGCCCTCGACGCCCTTCGGACCTTCCTTTCGGGCCTGAAATCCGACCGGGGCCACTGACCCCCGCCGTTCGTCTCTGTCTGTCACGCTTACACGTCATTCCGTATGGTTGCCCTCGTCCAGCGCGTCTCCGAGGCCGCCGTCGAGATCGACGGCACCCCGGTTGGGGCCATCGAACACGGCCTGCTGATCCTGCTCGGTGTGCACGAGGACGACACCCGCACCGAAAGCGCCTGGTGCGCCGAGAAGTGCGCACGCCTCCGCGTCTTTCCCGACGCCGACGGCAAGATGGACGAGTCGCTCCTCGACACCGGAGGCGACGCCCTGGTGGTGCCCCAGTTCACGCTCTACGGCGACACGAGTGCGGGGAACCGGCCCTCCTTTACGGAGGCCGCGCCGCCCGACCGGGCCGACCGGCTCTACGAGCACTTCGTTCGCGAGCTCGAAGGGCACCTCGGTCAAGACGTCCCCACCGGCAAGTTTGGCGCGATGATGGACGTCCGCCTCACAAACGACGGCCCGGTGACGCTCTGGGTGGAGCGCCGGGCGGACGAGTAGCTGGGCAGATCGTTGACAAGCGGCGATCGGTCGTGTCGGTCCGTCCTACCGCCCGAGCGGCGGGTTGGCGGTCTGGAGGCTCGCCGGAAGCGCTGTATCGCCGGTAAGGTACCGGTCGACCTGGCGGGCCGCATCGCGCCCCTCCCCAATGGCCCACACGACGAGCGAGGCCCCCATCCGGGCGTCCCCCGCGGCGAAGACGCCCTCGACATCGGTCATGAGGCGGTCGTCGGTCGCGACCGTGCCGTCGTCGGCCTGCCGGACGCCGAGGTCTACAAACGGATTGCGCTCCGGCCCCACGAACCCGATGACCACGAGGACGAGGTCGGCCGGCACCCGAACGTCGGGGTCCACGACCGTCTTGTCGGCGCGGGCGCCATTTTCGTAGGTCCAGTCCACGCGCTCGGCCCGCAGCTCGTCGACGCGGCCGTCGCCGTCGAGGTCGACCAGCGCCTGGGTATTGACCGCAAACTCCTGCGCCCCGCCCTCCTCCTGCGCGTAGGTCTTGGTGTACACCTGCGCGGCCTCCGGCCAGGGGTTGTCCGCCGTCCGCTCAGTCGGGCCGCGCTCGTTGATGCCGATCTGGACGACCTGCTTCGCGCCCTGCCGGTGGGCCGTGGCGACGCAGTCGGCCCCGGTGCTCCCACCCCCTAACACGACGACGTTCTTATGGGCGGCCGTGCCCCCGCCGGGGGCGGCCTGGCCTTGCTGGCGACGGTTTTCCTGCGGGAGGAACTCCATGGCCGGCCGTACGCCGTCCAGGTCGGTGCCCGGCACCGGAAGCTCGCGGTGCTTCTGGGCACCGAGGGCGAGGCAGGTGGCGTCGTACGCGTCGTGGAGCCGATCCGCCGCGAGGTCGGTCCCGACCTCCGTGCTCATCTCGAACGTGATGCCCTCCTGCCGGAGCTGATCGATCCGCTGGTCGACCCGCCGCTTCGCGAATTTGAAGTCCGGAATGCCGTACGTCATGAGGCCGCCGAGGGCGTCGTCCCGCTCGTAGACCGTCACGCGGTGGCCGGCCCGATTGAGCTGTTGCGCGGCGGCAAGGCCGGCCGGCCCGCTCCCCACCACGGCCACCCGAAAGCCCGTCCGCTCGGCCGGCGGCTCCGGCTGAATCCAGCCCTCCTCCCACCCCTTGTCCACGATGGCCCGCTCGATGCTCTTGATGGCCACGGCATCGTCGTTGACGGCCAGGACACAGGCGTCCTCGCACGGGGCCGGGCACGTGTAGCCCGTAAACTCCGGAAAGTTGTTTGTGGCGTGGAGCTGCCGCAGGGCCTCCTTCCAGTCCGCCTTGTGGACGAGGTCGTTCCATTCCGGGATGCGGTTGCCGATGGGGCAGCCGCTCATGCAGGTAGGCACGCCGCAGTCGACACAGCGCTCGCCCTGATCCTGCAGGGCCTCGGGGCTCCACTCCGGCGCCCAAATTTCGCGAAAGTCGGCCGTGCGCTCGGGGGCCGGCCGCTTGCCGATGGGACGGCGCGGGTGCTTCCGGTATCCGTCGGGGTGATGTTCGCGGGGCATAGGGCAGATGGGGTCGGTGAGGAGAGGTTCGCTGGTGGGCTACGTGCAGGGAGCGCCACGCCGGACTCGGGGGATTGCGTATTTCGTGTTGCGTATCGTCACACGAGGTCGATGACGAACCTACGCGATACGCACTACGCAATGCGCTTCACGGGGGAACGGCTCAACCAAGGGAGCTAGGCCAAAACAGTGGAGGAGGCCCCCGGTGCGGGCGGCACGGAGGGCCGGATGTCCTCCCCGTTCTCCAAATGGGCCTCCACCTGTCGGGCAAAGGCGTCGGGCATGGCCTTGCGAAACTGGTCGACGCGCGTGTCCCACGCGTCCAGCACGCGGGCCGCCTTGGCGCTGCCCGTGTGGTGCAGGTGGTGCTCCACGAGGCGGCGAACGAGGCGGCGGTCCCGCTCGTCGGACAGCGCCTCAACGTACACCATCCCGCGGTTGACCGTGTCCTCGAAGGTCCCGTCCTCGTCGAGCACGTACGCCTCCCCCCCACTCATGCCCGCCCCGAAGTTGCGGCCTGTGCCTCCAAGCACGACGACCACACCGCCGGTCATGTACTCGCACCCGTGGTCGCCCACGCCCTCCACGACCGCCTGTACGCCGGAGTTGCGGACCGCAAAGCGCTCACCGGCCTGGCCGTTGACGTACGCCTCCCCCCGGGTTGCGCCGTAGAGGGCCACGTTGCCCAGGATGATGTTCTCGTCCGCCTCGAAGCCCGCCGTCTCTGGGGTGCGCAGAATGATCCGGCCCCCGGACAGGCCTTTCCCGACGTAGTCGTTGGCCTCTCCCACGAGCCGCAGGGTCACCCCGGAGGCCAGGAAGGCCCCAAAGCTCTGCCCCGCCCCCCCCTCCAGATCGATCTCGATGGTGCCGTCGGGGAGCCCGTCCGGCCCGTAGCGACCGGTCACCTCGGCACTGATCATGGCCCCGACTGCCCGGTCCCAGTTGTGAACGTCGTGGGCAATCTGGACCGGGGTTTGCTGATCGAGGGCCGGGCGGGCCTCTTCGATGAGGGCGTGGTCCAACTTGTCGTCCAGCTTGTGGTCCTGTTCTGTCGTCTTCCGCGGATCGTCGTCGCTGGCCGGGCGGTGCAAAATCGATCCCAGGTCCAGCCGACGGGCCTTCGGGGGGTCAGTGTCTCGCTGCCGAAGCAAGTCGGTACGCCCCACCATCTCGTCAACGGTGCGCACCCCAAGATCCGCCATGATCTCGCGCAGCTCCTCCGCCACAAAGTGCATGTAGCGCATCACGTGCTCGGGCTCGCCCACGAACTGCTCGCGCAACTCCGGGTCCTGCGTGGCGATGCCCACCGAGCAGGTGTTGCAGTGACACTTCCGCAGCATAATGCACCCCAGACAGACGAGGGCCGCGGTGCCAAAGCCAAATTCTTCGCCTCCCAACAACGCCGCCACGGCCACGTCCCGCCCGGTTTTGAGGCCGCCGTCCACCCGGAGGCGGATGCGGGAGCGGAGGTTGTTTTCGAGAAGCACCTGCTGCGCCTCCGACACGCCCAGCTCCCACGGGAGGCCCGCCGACTTGATGGAGGTCTTCGGCGACGCGCCCGTCCCGCCGGACTGTCCGCTGATGAGGAGGGCATCGGCCTTCGCCTTGGACACGCCCGCGGCGATGACCCCAATGCCGGCCGCCGCCACGAGCTTCACGTGCATGTCCGCCGCCGAGTTGGCGCTCTTGAGGTCGTGGATGAGCTGCGCGAGGTCCTCAATCGAGTAAATGTCGTGGTGGGGCGGCGGCGAAATGAGCGACACCCCCGGGGTCGTGTAGCGCGTCTCGGCGATGAGGTCGTTGACCTTCTCCCCCGGCAGGTGGCCGCCCTCCCCCGGCTTCGAGCCCTGCGCCATCTTGATTTCGATGGCGTCGGCACTGTTGAGGTAGGTGCTCGTCACCCCGAAGCGCCCACTGGCCACCTGCTTGATCGCACATTCGCGCTCGGTGCCGAAGCGGTCGACCTGCTCGCCGCCCTCGCCGGTGCTGGCCCGCCCGCCAATCCGATTCATCGCGACGGCGAGCGTCTCGTGGGCCTCCGGACTGAGGGAGCCAAACGACATGGAGGCCGTGAAGAAGCGCTGGACGATGGACTCGGCGGGCTCCACCTCGGAGAGCGGAATGGCCCCGTCGGGGTCCGTGTCGAAGTCGAGCAGGCCCCGGAGCGTCTGATGGCGGTTCGCCTGCTCGTTCACGAGGGCCGCAAACTGGTCGTAGCTCGCGCGGTCGTTTTGCCGCACCGCATGTTGGAGCCTGCCGATCGTCTGCGGGTTCCACTGATGGTGCTCCCCATCCCGTCGCCAGTACAGCTCGCCCCCGCTCTCCAGGTCCGTCGCGCCCGGCAACGCGTTCCCAAACGCCTTCTCGTGACGATCGCGCAGGTCGGCCTCCAGCTCGTCGATGCCCGCCCCCTCAATTCGTGAGGGAGTGCCGCAGAAGTACGTTTCTACAAATTCCGAGTCGAGGCCAACCGCCTCGAAGACCTGCGCCCCCTTGTAGCTTTCGAGGGTGGAGATGCCCATTTTGGCCATCACTTTGAGCAGGCCCTGTTCGAGGGCCCCGACGTATCGCTCGATGGCCGTTTCGGCGTCGGGGACCGCGTCGCTGCGCCCCGCCCAGTCGCGCACAGTGGCGTAGGCCAGATAAGGATGTATGGCGTCGGCCCCGTAGCCCAGGAGCGTACAGACGTGATGCACCGCACAGGGCTGCCCGCTTTCGACCACGAGCGCCGCGTGCGTCCGGCGGCCCGCCCGAATCAGGTCGTGGTGCACGGCCCCCACGGCGAGCAAACTCGGGATTGGGAGGCGATCCGGCCCCGTGCCGCGGTCCGACAGGAGGAGAATTTCGTCGCCCGCCGCTACGGCCTCCCGCGCGTCCCGACACATCTGCTCGACGGCGGCCTCCAGGCCGGTCTCATCCCCGAACGTCGTGTCGATCGTTGTCGACCGGATGCCGTTCGTGTCGATGTCGTGAAGGGCATCCCGCTCCGCGTCGCTCAGGAGGGGCGAGTTGAGGTGCACCTGTCGGCAGTGCTCGGGGCCCTCCGTCAGCAGGTTGCCCTTGCGCCCGATGTGGCTTTCGAGCGAGGTGACCAGCTCCTCGCGGATGTAGTCGAGGGGCGGATTGGAGACCTGCGCAAACAGCTGCTTAAAGTAGGTAAAGAGCGTCTTGCTCTGGTCCGAGAGCACGGCGGGCGGGGTGTCGTTGCCCATCGCGCCCACCGGGTCCGTGCCGTCGTCTACCATCGGCTGCACGAGGCGCCGGACGTGCTCCCGCGTGTAGCCGAAGGCCCGCTGTCGCCGGGGCACGGCATCCGACTCTCCGTCCAGGGAGCCTGGCGCCCCTGACGCCATCGCACCGCCCGAGGACGGATCGGCGGACACCAGTGTGCGGAGCCGCACGCGCGCCTCGCCGAGCCACCGCCCGTACTTTTCGTCGGTCAGTCGCCCGAACACCTCGTCCTCCGGCACAATGCGCTCCGCCGCCGCGTCCGCGAGGAAAAGCTGGCCGGGCTGGAGGCGGTCCTTCCGGGCCACCCGGTCGGGCGGCAGGTCCACGACGCCCGCTTCGCTGGCCATCACGATCCGGTCGTCGTGGGTGACCCAGTAGCGGCACGGCCGCAGGCCGTTGCGGTCGAGCACTGCCCCCACGCTGTCCCCGTCGGTAAAGGCCACGAGGAGCGGCCCGTCCCAGGGCTCGATGAGGGTCGAATGGTACTCGTACCAGGCCCGCCGGGCCGCGCTCATGCGGGCGTCCTTGGTCCAGGCCTCCGGGATGAGCATCCGCAGGGCGTGGGGCAGGGAGCGGCCGCTCTCCACGAGCAGCTCCAGGACATTGTCGAGCACCGCCGTATCGCTCTGCGCCGCCGTGGTGATGGGCCGGATTCGCTCCAGGTCCTCCCCAAAGGCGTCGGTGTGCAGGTCTGCCGCCCGGGCCCGCATCCAGTTGAAGTTGCCACGGAGCGTATTGACCTCTCCATTGTGGACGACGGTGCGGTAGGGGTGGGCGAGCCGCCACGCGCCCAGCGTGTTCGTGGAGAAGCGCGAGTGGACGAGGGCCAGGGTCGATTGCACCCGATCGTCGGTCAGCTCCGGGTAGTAGCTGGCGACCTGCGCATTGGTCAGGAGTCCCTTGTAGACCACCCTGCGCCGATCCAACGAACAGACGTAGAACGTCTCATTGTCGTCGAAGCCGCTGTTCGCCACCGCCGATTCGAGGAGACGACGCAGGACGTACAGCCGGGCGTCCAGGGCCTCGGGCGAAAGCGACTCGGTGGGCCGGACGAAGAGCTGCCACACGTCGGGCTCCGTGGCGCGGGCCGTGGGGCCGAGGTCGGAGGCGTCGGTCGGCACAGAGCGCCACGCAATAGATTCAAAGCCTTCGGCCCGTACCTGCTGATCGACGAAGTCGCGGAGCGCCGATTGGACGTGCTTGTCGGTCGGGAGAAAAAACTGGCCGACCCCGTAGGAGTCCGCAGGACCCAGGCGCGGCACGACGTCTTGGTAGAACGCGTGGGGCTTCTGAATCAGGACACCCGCCCCGTCCCCCGTGTTTTCTTCGGCGCCGCGCGCCCCACGGTGGTCCAGCCGGCGAAGCAGGCCGAGCGCCTCGTCGACCATTGCGTGGCTCTTCGTGCCGTTGAGGTCCATAAGGACCCCGACGCCACAGTTGGATCGCTCTCGCCGGGGGCCTAGTGACGGACGGTCTGGGGATGGCACGAGGGATGGGGGTGGGAGGGAGGAGCCCATGGTCGTGTCGCGGGTCGCGCCGCAATGGGAGCTGCCCATGCGGACCGGGCAGCCGTCCGGAACGGCCTCTTTTTTTATATTCCGTGTAAAGGGAATCTTTATGTCAGTGAAAGAACTGTGAGTATCAAATCATGATTTTGTGTAAAGCGCTTTCAGTCACCCGTTCTTTACGAAAAGCGCTTTCATAAAATCACCTGATTTGGACCTATCGTCTTTTGATACCTCCTACTGCTCGCTTTTCTTCCGATGTCCCCTTCCGAGTTCCTGATCACGAATGCCCGCGTGTACCCCGTTAATGGCGGTGATGGCGGGCCCGTCCCCGCCTCGGCCCTGGCCGTCCGCGACGGCCGTATTGCCGGGGTGGGCTCGCCCGCAGAGGCCTCGACGGCCGTTCCGGAGGCCCGGCGCATTGACGCCGAGGGACGGACCATCGTGCCCGGCTTCGTCGACGCCCACGCCCACCTGCAAGAGCTCGGGCTGGCCCTTCGGCGGGCCGACCTCACCACCGCCGCTTCTCCCGACGCGGTTGTTGAAGAGCTCCAAGCATTCGTCGCCGAGCACGACCCTCCGTCCGCCACGTGGCTGCGGGGCCACGGGTGGGACCAGACCGAGTGGACGCCCGCTCGCCTCCCCACCCGTGACGTTCTGGATGCCGCGTTTCCGGAGCGTCCCGTCTGGCTCACGCGCACGGACGTTCATGCCGGGTGGGCCAACACGGCTGCCCTGGAGGCCACCGTGGGCCTCGACCGCCTCTACGAGATGAGCGACCCCGGCGGCGGGCACATCCACCGCGACCGCACCGGCACCCCTACGGGCGTGCTGATCGATGCCGCGATGGCCCTCGTTGAGGACCACATCCCGCCCCCCAGCGAGACACAACAGGACCGCGCCCTCTCTGCCGCCCTCCGCCATACTGCCCGACGCGGCATCACGAGCCTGCACGACGCCGGGGTAGGGCTCTCGGCCCTCCAGCGGGTTCAGGACTTCCTTGAGGAGGATCGCTTCCCGCTCCGGCTGTACGCCATGATCAATGGGGGCGGGGAGACGCTCGAGCATTTCTGTGATCGGGGCCCGCTGCACCACGCGTCCGGCCGCCTCGACGTGGAGTCGGTCAAGTTCTTCGCCGACGGCGCGCTCGGCAGCCGCGGCGCCGCCCTCCTTGACGACTACGCCGATGCGCCGGGCACCCGCGGCTTTCTTCTCCACGACAGCGACGCGTTCCGGGAGCACGTGCGGGTGGCGCACGAGTGTGGGTTTCAGGTCAACACCCACGCCATCGGCGACCGGGCCAACCGTCAGGTGCTGGACGCGTACGAACACGTCGCCCGGGAGAGCACCCGTCCGCTCCGCCGGCCTCGGATCGAACACGCCCAGGTCGTGGCCCCCGACGACCGCCCCCGCTTCGGCCGCCTCGGCGTGATCGCCTCCGTCCAGCCGGCATTTGCGCCGAGCGATCACGGCTGGGCCCCGGCGCGGCTCGGCCCAGACCGACTCACCGACGCCTACGCGTGGCGAAGCCTGCAGGAGGCGGGCGCCCGCCTCGCCTTCGGGTCCGATGCGCCGGTCGAGCCCCCCGACCCGATCCGGGGCTTTTACGCCGCCGTCACGCGCCGGGACGCCGGCGGAGCGCCCAACGGGGGCTGGCAGCCCGACGAGCGGCTGTCCCGCGCCACGGCCCTTTACGCCCACACCCAGGGCGCCGCGTACGCTGCGTTTCAGGAGGGCGAGATCGGATCCATATCCGTAGGCAAACGCGCCGACTTCGTGGTACTCTCTCAGGACCTCATGACGGTGCCGTCCGACCATCTACTGGACACGGACGTCGTGGCGACGTATCTGGGGGGCACTCCGGTGCACACAACCCCCGACTGGCCGGACGCACACTAATCACTCCCCCTCTCGCGTTTTGAAACCAACGGGCCCCCTCCCGATTCGAACGGACGGAGCATCCTCCCCGGGTCTTGCTCCGTGTGTACGCATTCATTTCGCTTTTGCTGACTGACCTATGGCCGATCCTTCTACACTTACCCACCCCGATCCCGAAGGAGGCGTCCGCATGATGGACGCGTCCCAGAAGTCGGATTCCGCCCGGACGGCCGTCGCCGCCGGACGGGTTCACCTGGGCGAGGAGGCGTTCCGGCGCGTTCGGGAGCACGACATCGAGAAGGGCGACGTCCTCACGACCGCCCAGATCGCCGGCATCATGGGGGCCAAACAGACCGACAAGCTCATTCCCCTCTGCCACGATGCCACCATCAACGGCGTGGAGGTCGACTTTACGTTCAACGAGGACGAGCAGGCCATCGATGTCCGGGCCTTTACGAAGTCCTTCGGCGTAACGGGGGTCGAGATGGAGGCGCTGACGGCGGTTTCGGTCGCCTCCCTTACGATCTACGACATGTGCAAGTCGGTCACCAAGAACATCCGCATCGGCGACGTGCACCTGCGCGCCAAGACCGGCGGACAAAGTGGGAACTGGAAGAGCAAGTCTGAGGACACGTCCCCCGCCGAATCCTAGCCCTGTCTCCGCCCGACCACGGTTTCCTTTCCCTCAGCCGGCCGCCCCATGTCTTCCGACGCCCCTGACGCCGCCCTCAACCGCGTGGCCCGCTTCACGTCGTTCGCCACGGTTGGCACCCTGGGCCTCACGCAGGACCTGACCCACGCCGTGCTCGAAAGCATCGGCGACATGGAGGGGGCCGACCCGGAGCTCGTGGCCGAGGAGACGCTCTGCCTCATCGCCACGGCCACCGCGCGGGCCGCCGAAGTCGGGCTCGAAGAGGAGCCCGACCGGGCCCCAACGATCATCGAAACGCTGCTCGACCTTCCGTTCACGTACCGGAACTACCTCCTCGGGAAGGCAATGGTGGCCGAGGAGCGGCCGGAGCTCTCGGAGGTGGCCGAGGAGGTGCGCGCCCGGCTTGAGGAAAAGCGTGCCTTCTACACCACGCACTTGCCCGACGGCCAATTTCCCGGGCCCCACGCACTGGGCGACAAGATGGAGCTGTGGATGGGGCGCGTGAGTCCCCCAAAGCTTCCAGAGACCCCTCAAGAACGATTGGATTCGCTCGGCCTGGTCGACCCGACGGTCGCTCACCTCAAGCTTGTGCTCGCCTACGGGCGACGAGGGGTACCGCCCCTCGGGTCCGCAGCCGAATCGTCTGAATGAGGCTGCCAGTAGCCCCCCGTAACGGCTACTCCCGGACTCGGGACTGGGACGCCCGCTCCGTCGCCGTGTCTTCGGGATCGGACGGGGCCCCAGTGGCGCTGTCGGGCACGTCAAGTGCCCCGTCCGTGGCCCCATCCAGCTCCGCGTCAAGCGCATCCAGGTCCTCCGCCATCTCGTCGTCGAGGTAGTCGGTGGGGGCGGCGAATACGTCTTCGATCTCGCGGATGGAGCTCTGGGTTTCCTCCACCTCCTGCAGCAGGGTGTCGAGCTGGGCCGTCACCTCCTCCGGGTTCTGCAGCGTCCAGGACTGCTCGTGGATGTACCGCACCACGTCCTCGATGGTGCTGAGCTGCGCACCGATGATCTCCAGGTTTTCGTGGGCCTTGCGGAGGCGCGCCAGCCGGCGCTCCAGTACCTTCAGCCGTCGCTGCTTGACGGCCCGCACCCGCTCGGCGTCATCGGCCATGTCCTTCTTCAGCGCATCGATGGACTCGAGGATCTGCGCCTCCGTGGCGCTGTCCATAAAGGCCCGATACCGCTCCCGCTGGTGAAGCAGATCGAGGTACGAGTCCAGCAGGCCGTCAATCTTGTCGACGTGACTCCCCAAAAGGCCCTGCGAGGCGTAGCTGAGCTTTTGGTAGTTCGCCTGGATTTGCTCTTTGAGCTTCCGGAGCTTGGCGTAGCGGCGCTGGCTCTGGTTGCGGAGCTGGCTGAAAATTTCGCGCTGGGACGGGGCCTGGTGCTGCTCGGAGCGCTTCTCGGCGCGAACGTACCGCTGGAACCGGTCGTGCCGCGGCATCACCCCCAGGTAGAGGAGCTCCGCCCCGCCCCCCAGCAACAGGAGGAGCTCCGGCAGCCAGGCGGGAAGAACCCCGATCAACCCGAGGCCCGCCGCCACGGCCACGACCGTGATCAGAAACACCAAATTCCAGGTGTTGAAGAGGGCCTCCTTCGTGTAGTTGATGTCGTCGTCCATGACGGGGCAGTTGTTCGGGCTACGAAGCTGTTCGGGCTACGAAGCGTCGTCGGCACGGAGGTCGCCCATGCGGCCGATGGTTTTGTCGGGCCCCTCCGGATGCGGCTCGTCTGCCGCCTCGGAGGCAGCCGATTCGTCGGCATCGGGCGCCGCCCCCGGACGCGTGGACGATTCGGTCTCCTCCGCCTTCATCCGACGGACGAGCTGCTCGGCGCGCTCGTCCCGGAGGGCCTCTTCGGCCTCGCGGAGCCCTTCATCCTCCTCCCACTCGTCGTCGAGAGCCACCTCGAAGCGGGCCTCCTGCTCCGCGACTGCCCCCCGGAGCCGATCCACGAGCGACTCGGTCTCGGCCAGCAGGCGCCGGGCGCCCTGCGTCATGCGCCGCACGACGCCCTGGACCTCCTCTTGCTGCTTCAGTTGGTCGAGGGTCGCTTGGAGGCGTTTTTTGGCCCGCAGGTGCCGCTTCTCGGTCTCCTTCAGCCGCTGAAATTCGTCGTCGGTCATGGCTAGGTCGAGGGCGGGTTGTGCGCGCTGGGTCGGGGCGTTCAGACTTGTCAATCAGCAATCGCCCGAAACCGAACTACTCCGACTTGTTGCGCTGCTTGCCGATGGTCTTCGACGGCTCCTCAAGTTCTTCGTCCTCGGGCAGGTCGATCGTCTCTTCCTCCACGGACTCCGAGTCCAGCGACTCCTCCTCCTCGACCATGCCCATGTCGGCCTTGAACTCGTCGACGACCTGCTGGGCCCGCAGCTCCTCGGCGTCTTCCTCAATCTGGAGGGCCTCGGTGTCCACCGAATCGAGGGCCATCTCCATCCGGGCCTCGTTCTTGGCGGATTCCTCATCCAGGCGCCGCACCATCTCGTCGTGGGTCTGGTCCAGCCCCGACACCTCAAACTGCTCCATCGTGTCGGCAATCTCGGCCTGCCACTGCGCCCGCTCGTGCTGGCGGAGGGCATCCTTCGCCTCCTGAATTTTCTGCTCCTTCTCGCGCATGAAGGCCTTTTTGACCTTAAGGGCTTTCTCGTAGGCCCGCTCGGCGCCCGTGAGCTGTTCCTCCGTCCGCTCGAGGCTTTCCTTCTGGTCCTCCAGCCGCTTCGCGTACTTTTTGGCAATGTCTTCGCGGTCGGACTTGAGGGCGGTCTTGATGCGGTTGGAAAGCTGCTCGACCCGGTCTCTTGTCTTCTTGACCTCCTTCTCGAGCATGATCTTGTTCGCCTTCACCGTGGCGATGTTCTCGTTCATCTCCGGGACCTGATCGTTGAGCTCCCGGATGTTTTGTTCGAGAATCGTCCGCGGATCCTCCATCGCCGAGACGGCGCCGCCGAAGAGCGACTTTACTGCACGCTTGAATCGGGACCAGATAGACATGGCACGGGGAGCGGTATCGAAGGATCGGCGAATGTGCAGTTCATATACTTTGCACGGAAGTGGATTGTTACACCTCTTCCGCGGCGCCCTCCGATTCCGCGGCGCCCTCCGACAGACGGGTCCAGCCCTCGGCGTCGTAGCGGGCCTGCAGGGCCGGGGCGGCGGACGGAGGTGTGTCGGAGAAGGTGTACGCGCTACGCACGGCGGCCCGAACGGCCTCCAGGTCGGGCGTTCCGCCGGCGTGGAGCCGGGCGAGCACGTCCCCGTCGTCGACCGGATCTCCCGGCTTCTTGAGCCGGCTCAGGCCGGCGATCGGGTCGACCGACGCCTCTTTCGTCTGGCGTCCGGCCCCGAGCCTTACGGCGGCCTGTCCGATCGACAGGGCGTCGAGATCCGCGACGTAGCCCCCCGCCTCGGGCGGCGCGGTTACTTCGGCCACCGATGCACTGTCAGGCCGCCCGTCCGGATCGTCGAGGACCATTGGGTCTCCTCCCTGTGCCTCAACGAGGGACCGGAACTGATCCAGCGCCGCCCCGCTCGCGATGGCCGCGCGGGCCCTCTCCCGGCCCTCCGCCGGCGTCTCCGCGGCGCCGCCCAGAACAATCATCTCGCCGGCCAGGCCGCGGACAATTTCCATGAGGGCGGAGTCGGCGTGCTCCCCCTGCAGGCAGGCAATCGCCTCTCGAATCTCGGGCCAGTTTCCCACGGCCCGCCCCAGCGGCACGTCCATGTTCGTCATGACCGCCACGACGGGCGTGTCGTGCTCGGCCCCGATGGCAACCAGCGTCTCGGCCAGCGTTCGCGCGTCGGCGTCCGTCTTCATGAAGGCCCCGCGCCCGCACTTCACGTCGAGCACGAGGGCGTCGTTGCCCTCCGCGAGCTTCTTGCTCATGATCGAGGCGGCAATGAGCGGGATCGAGTCGACGGTGGCCGTGACGTCGCGGAGCGCGTAAATCTTCTTGTCGGCGGGGGCCACCGCCCCGGTCTGCCCGGCAATGACCCCGCCCACCTCTTCCACCTGCCGCCGATACCGCTCCACGCCCAGGTCCGTACCGAAGCCGGGAATGGATTCGAGCTTGTCGATGGTGCCGCCGGTGTGGCCGAGCCCGCGCCCGCTGAGCTTGGCCACCGGCACGCCGCAACTGGCGACGAGGGGCACGAGAATCGGGGACACCTTGTCGCCCACCCCGCCCGTCGAGTGCTTGCCCACCTTGGTGCCCGGCACCGAGGAGAGGTCGATGTGGGTGCCCGAGTGGAGCATCGCGTCGGTCAGGGCGGCCGCCTCCGCGGCGGAGAGCCCGTTGAGGTACGCCGCCATCAAAAACGCGCTCATCTGATAATCGGGGACGGTGCCTTCGGTGTAGCCGTCCACGAGGGCCCTGAGATCGGCCTTCGACAGCGACTCGTCGTCACGTTTGGCCGCGATGAGGGGGACGGGGTTGACACTGCTCATACGACTGGAGAATGGTGGGTGGGTGGAACGAGGGGCGGGGGCATGCCTGGATTCCGACCGCCGGCCTCCGACAGGCTCTCCCCTGAAAAACGAAAAGGCCACCCGCTGGGCGCAGGTGACCTTCGCCATTCGAAATGGGACCCGTGGCCTACTCGTCGGCGGTGTCTTCCGTCTCTTCGTCGTCTCCCTCGTCGTCATCGGTAAGCCCGTACCGGCGGTTGAACTTCTCGACGCGGCCGGCCGTGTCGACGAACTGACGGCGGCCGGTGTAAAAGGGGTGGTTTGTCGAGTCGACCTCGGTCTCGTACGAGTCGGTTTCCATGGTGGACCGGGTCGTCATCTCGGTTCCGTCCGCGAGTTGGATGGTGACTTCGCTGTACTCAGGATGCAGGTCGTTTTGCATAATGGGGCCGTCGGTGGACTCGCTCAGTCAGTCAAGAAGCATCGTCGACATTGGTGCACGACATTGTCCCCCGAAAGTTTCGGGGACGTGTCGCCCGTGCGTGAAGAACGAGCGAGGGCCACGCGCCCCAACGCATCGGCTTCTTGACACCCCGCCTCCCGTTCCTTAGAGTTATGGTGTCTCATCAAGAACGACCGAGGGAACAGGCCCGTCGACGTCGTGGCAACCGGATCGCTTCGCCCATCGGAGCGATCGTCCTGGTGCCAACTCCTGCCCCGAACGCCTCTGGGGACAGATGAGAGGAGTGCTTCGGCCGCGGCCATCTGCGTTCCAGGGCTCGTCCTCTGTCGTCTTGGTGAGGCTCCACGCTTCTGCTCACCGAGACGACTTTTCTTATGGACCTGGACCCGGAAACCATTCTCTCCCTGGCGGGCCAAGACGTCGACGATTCCTACAACAGCGTCGTCCCGCCCCTCTATCAGTCGGCAATCTTTCAGTTCGAGGACGTCGGCGAGACGAAAGGCTACGACTACACGCGCAGCGGCAACCCGACACGTGCCTCCCTGGAAGAGACCCTCGCCGAGCTCGACGGCGGGGCGGGCGCCGTGGCCTGTGCCACGGGCATGGCCGCCGTGTCGACGGTCACCTCGCTCTTCGGCGCCGATGCGCACCTGATCTGTGCCCACGACTGTTACGGCGGCACGGAGCGCCTTTTCTCCCACCTCGACGACCAGGGCAAGCTCTCGGTCTCGTACGAGGACCTGTCCGACCACGACGCGCTGGCGGACGCCGTGCGCCCCGAAACGGAAGCCCTCTGGGTGGAAACGCCCTCTAATCCCCTCCTTCGCATCGTCGATCTGGAGGCGCTCGCCGAGTTTGCCGACGCGCATGGCCTGCGCCTCATCGTCGACAACACGTTCCTCTCCCCGCTCCTGCAGCGGCCCCTCGACTACGGGGCCGACCTCGTGGTGTACTCGACGACGAAGTACCTGAACGGCCACTCGGACGTGGTGGGCGGCGCCATCATCGCCCGCACGGAGGCTCTGGCCGACCAACTCGACTTCACCGCAAACGCGCACGGCACCGTCGCCGCCCCGTTCGACAGCTGGCTCGTGCAGCGCGGGGCGAAGACGCTGCCGGTCCGCCTGCGCCAGCACGAGACCAACGCCCGAGCCCTCGCCCACTTCTTGGACGACCACTCGGCGGTGGACCGCGTCTGCTACCCCGGCCTCCGCACCCATCCCAGCCACGAGCTCGCACGCGCCCAGCAGAACGGATACGGCGGCATGGTCTCTTTTTTCGTGGACGAGGAGCAGGTCGACGTGAACGAACTGCTGCGCTCCACCGACGTCTTTGCGCTTGCCGAATCGCTAGGCGGCGTGGAGTCGCTCATCGAGCACCCCGCCACCATGAGCCACGCCTCCATGGCCCCCGAGCAGCGCGAGGACGCGGGCATCACCGACGGGCTCATCCGCCTCTCCGTGGGCATCGAGTCGACCGACGACCTCCGGGCGGACCTGAGTCAGGCCCTCACGGCAGGCGCCGAGGCGGCGGCGAGCGGGCACGACACGCCCGCTCCCGCAGAGGCCCAAGTCCCGTCCTCAGAGGGAGCGTGCTGAGAGGCTGCATCCACGGTCCCGGCGGGGGGTCGGAAGCGAGCGGCCGTTGCCCTCCCTGCTCCCCCGCCTCGACATTCTACTCTCCGCTCTCGGCGAGCTCCTCCTCCAGCTCTTCGATGCTGTCTCGGAGCTCGGCGGCCCGCTCAAACTCGAGGTTCTCGGCGGCCTCTTCCATTTCTTCTCGCATCTGGTCGACGAGGTCCTCCTTCTGGTCCTCCGAGAGGTACTCGACCACCGGGTCGGCCACCTCGCTGGAGAGCTGATCCGGGCTGCCGTAGTGGTGCCGGGAGCCGGACTCTTCTCCCTCGCTCTTCTCGTCGGCGATCGCCGTGCCCATCTTGATCTCGTCGGGGGACTTCCGGATCGGTTCCGGCGTTACGTCGTGTGTCTCGTTGTACTCAAGCTGCCGCTCGCGCCGCCGCTCGGTCTCGTCGATCATTTTCTGCATCGCGTCGGTGATTTCGTCGGCGTACAGAATCACCTCCCCGTTCACGTTGCGGGCGGCACGGCCGGCCGTCTGGATCAGCGAGGTCTCCGAGCGCAGAAAGCCCTGCTGGTCCGCGTCGAGGATGGCCACGAGCGATACCTCCGGCAGGTCCAGCCCCTCCCGCAGGAGATTCACGCCCACGAGCACGTCGTACTCCCCCAGGCGCAGCCCGCGAATGATGTCCACCCGTTCGAGGGCGTCGATGTCGGAGTGCATCCAGCGGACGTCCACCCCGTAGCTGTCGAGGTAGTCGGCCAGGTCCTCGGTCATCCGCTTCGTAAGGGTCGTTACGAGCACGCGCTCGCCCTTCTCGGCGCGTTTGCGAATCTCCTCCATCAGGTCGTCCACCTGATTCCCGGTCGGCCGGACGTCGACCTCGGGGTCGGGAATGCCGGTGGGGCGCACCACCTGTTCGACGAAGACGCCCCCACTCTGCTCCAGCTCGTAGTCGGCCGGGGTGGCGCTCATGTAGATGGTCTGCGGCGTCAGCTCCTCGAACTCCTCGAACGTGAGGGGGCGGTTGTCGAGGGCCGACGGGAGGCGAAAGCCGTGCTCCACCAGCTTCAGCTTGCGCTGCCGGTCGCCGTTGTACATGGCCCGCACCTGCGGGATCGTGACGTGGCTCTCGTCCACCACCAGCATGAAGTCGTCGGGGAAGTAGTCGAGCAGGCAGTAGGGGCGCTCGCCCGGCTCGCGGCCGGTCAGGTGCCGCGAGTAGTTCTCAATGCCCGAGCAGTAGCCGACCTCCTGCATCATCTCAAGGTCGAACATGGTGCGCTGCTCCAGGCGCTGGGCCTCCACCATCTTGCCTTCCTCCCGCAGCACCGCCAGCCGCCAGCGCAGCTCCTCCTTGATGTCCTCGATGGCCCGTTCCAGGCGATCGTCCGGGGTGACGAAGATCTGCGCCGGGTACAGGGTAAACTGGTTCACCTCCTCCAGTTCGCGCCCGCTCTCCGGCTCGAACAGGGCCAGGCGGTCGATCTCGTCGCCCCAGAACTCGATTCGAAGGGCGATCTCCTCGCGGTAGGCCGGGAAGATGTCCACCACGTCCCCACGGACCCGAAAGGTGCCGGGCGTGAATTCGATGTCGTTGCGCTCGTAGAACAGGTCGATGAAACGGCGCAGCAGGTCGTTGCGCTCCACCTCCAGGCCCCGCTCCAGCGGCAGGATCTCTTTCTGGAATTCCGCGGGCGAACCGAGGCCGTAGATGCACGACACGCTCGCCACCACGATCACGTCGTCCCGCCCGCTGACGAGTTCGGACGTGGCCCGGAGCCGCAGCCGCTCGATGCGGTCGTTGATGGCCACGTCCTTCTCGATGTAGGTGTCGTTGGGGACGATGTACGACTCCGGCTGGTAGTAGTCGTAGTACGAGATAAAATACTCAACAGCATTATCGGGGAAGAACTGCTTCAGCTCCCCGTAGAGCTGGGCCGCCAGGGTTTTGTTGTGACTCATGACGAGGGTCGGCTTGTTCACCTCCTCGATCACGTTTGCCACGGTGAAGGTCTTGCCCGTCCCCGTGGCCCCGAGCAGGGTCTGGTGCTCGTCGCCCCGCCCAACCCCGTCCACGAGCTCGCGGATCGCCTGCGGCTGGTCGCCCATGGGCTCAAAGTCCGACTCGAGCTGAAACTGATCCGTCCGGTCGTTCAGGACCTCCGTCATGTCCGCATCGCGATTGTTTGCAGAGAAGAGTCACAAAGGAATTGAATCCGCTCGCATCTGTTGGGTTTTGACCGGTCCTTCAGAAATTTCACCGACGTCATCGTCCGCGTCACGGTCCAGTCGGGGGCTCTATCAGGCGGTTCAACGGAGAGGTACCGTACATTCCAGAACTCGTCGCTGAATCTTGACCGGTTTCTGACAAAAAGATGTGGGCGCACTCCTAGTTTGGAAGCGGTTCCATATTTAAAGGATGCCTATTTCTATTCTGTGTCGGCCTAAGTCAGCAGGCCGGCGCGAATTCGCATGCCCGTCGGTACGTCGCCCATCGCCTGCGCTCTTTCCAATATGCTTGCCCCCACGGTGTCCGCTCAGTCTGACGAGGCGTCTCCCGATTCCGAGGGCTCGTTTTCGCCCGCCAAGCTGCCTCTCGACCGTCCCGCATCGAGTCTTGAGGAGGCGGTCGAGCAGTTGCAGGGCCGGCCCGAGGAGGAACTGCAACGGGCCCGGAAACACCACCGCCGCGCCCTGACGGCCCTTCGGGACGGGGCGTACGAGGCCCTATCGGAGGAGACGCGCGATCGGCTTACGAATCAGTTCCGCTCTGGCCTGCGCGCCTTGAATCAGGCACTGGACGAGGCAGGGGCGTCCCCCCCGGACGACGGCACCTCCTCGTCGACCTCGCTCGGGGATGTGCTCACGGGGCTGTGGTGATGATCCCGGGCACGAGCGCCCCAAGTCCCTCTACTCCGTGGCGGACGAGGGCTGGAAGAGGACAAGCCCGCCACGCTTCCCCCCCACGACGAGGTCCGTTCTGCGATCCCCGTCCAGGTCCCCCCAGGCTGGCGTAGCATTTCGGGGAATGCCGTCGAGGTTAACTGAGGTGGGCGGCCCGAACTTCAAGCCATCGGTGCCGCCCTGGTTGCGAAGCAGGACCAGCCCCGTCTTCGTCCCGACCAGCAGGTCCAACCGCCCATCGCCGGTCGCGTCGTGGAGCGTGGGGGCGGCCCGTCCGTTCAGCTCTGCGAGCGTGACGCCCTCCGAGGCGAAATTCGGGGACGCCTCCCCCCCCGTGTTGCGGTGGAGCGTGAGGGTCCCGCTGGCAGTGCCCAGCACGAGGTCCGGCGCGCCATTGTCCGTCACGTCTCCCAGGGCCGGCACGACGTTGCTCCCGCCCGACAGGCCTTCCAGGGCCCCATCGACCGCGTCAAACGTGCCGTCGCCCTGGTTCTCGTGGTAGGAGAGGGCGCCCTGCCAGGTCCCGAGAATGAGGTCGTCGGTCCCGTCGCCGTTCAGGTCAGCGAGGGCCGGGGCGTAACGGTACGCGTCCGGCAGGTCCAGGGGCGAACGTTTCCGGAGGCGAGGGGGGCCGTCGTCACCGGTGGGGGTCAGCGGGTACACCAGAGAAGTCTCGCCCTGGGTCGGGTCGATTTTGTTTGCCACGAGCACGTCGGTCTGGCCGTCTCCCTGAATGTCCCCGAGGGCGACGGTGCTTTCGCTCCCCACGTCGATTCCCCCCGCAAACTGGCGCGTCCGGAGCTGATATCCGTCCGCCGTGTGCTCGTAGAAGTAGAAGTTGTCCGCGAGACTGCTGTTGGACCCGCTCGATCCCCCGAGGACCCCCACGAACAAATCCGGGCGTCCGTTGCCGGACCAGTCGGTAAAGGCGGGGGCGTTGTACCCGCTGGTCAAAAGCGGATTCGACGACGGAAAGCGCTCCGGCTGTCCACTGAGAACGGGGTTGCCGCAGGTCCCCGTGTTCTCGATGAGGAGCAGTCCAGGCTCGAAGAAGTCGCCCCAGAACAAGTCGGAATCGCCGTCGCCGTCCACGTCCGCAAAGGTGAGGGTGTTGGCCCCGTGAAGCGACGGCCCCTTCTGGCCCGTCCCCCCGACAATCCTAATGCCCTCAAACTCGTCCGTCACGTGGGCGAACTGGGGCATGCCTTCCGTCCCGTCGACCGACTCGTAGCGGGTGATGGTCCCGTCGAGCCGCCCCAGGAAGAGGTCCAGCCGACCGTTGCAGCCAAGGTCCGTGACGTTCGGGATGTTCTGACGGTCCGAGAAGATGGGCTCCCCCTCCACGGTCCGCAACGTGTCGGCGTACAGCTCAAACGTCGGCGCCGTGGCCGAGCCGACGTTCCGATAGGCGCGGAGATGGCTGTACGGCTCTTCCGTGAGCAGATCGGGCACCCCGTCCTGGTCAAGGTCCGCAAACCGGTACCATTCGCCGATTTGCAGGTCCCGGTAGTGGTCCGTGCGCCACACGAGGCGCGAGGAGTCCCCCTCGGTGACGTGCTCGAAAAACGCGAGCTGGCCGGGACGTTCCTGGACAAAGAGATCCGAGTCCTCGTCCCCGTCAATGTCCACAAACTGCGGGCGCGGCGCGTTGAAGCCGCCGTAGAACGGGTTCGAAATGAGGGCGCCGTCGGTGTCGGCGACCTCAATGGACGGCGCCACTACGCGCTGGTAGTCGTCCGGAAACGAGGCCGACGAGGCGTCCGGAGACACCGATTGCGAGGACCCGGCACAGCCCACCAGGAAGATTCCGATGAGGCCGACGAGGAAGGCACGAGCATGTGGCATCGAGACGACAAGGGCAGTCACGTCAGCGGAGCACGAGGATTCGACCGGCCGCTAGGAGCCAGTGGGCTGCGCCCCGCCAAAGGTGCCAACCCCGGTGGGATAAGTCCCCACCTCGATTACCTTCACGATCTCGTTGGTTCGCGTGTCGATCACCGTCACCGTTCCGGCCTCGGGATTGTCTCCACGGGGCTCGTAGGTGCCCTCGCGGTTGTTGTTGGACACGAAGAGATGCCGTCCGTCGGCCGAGAGGACCGTGCCGTGGGGCTGGGCGAGGCCGTCCCCCCGAATCGTAGCCTGCACCGACGCGTTGTCGACGTCCACCACACTAATCGAGTTCGACATCTTGTTCGGGACGTAAGCCAGGCCGCTTTGGCGACCGATGACGGGATGCCACGGCTGGCTCCCCACCGCGAGGGTGTCGGTCACGGACAGGGACGGGGCTTCACTGGCGTCGAACACGAGGAGCTGGCCCGTCTTCTGGCCCCCGGCAATGAGCGTTGCCCCGTCGGCCGTCGCCGCAAACTGGACCGGGGTTTGGGTCGTCCCCTCCAGCCGCGTCAGCTGCGTCTCGCGCGTGTCCGTGTTGATGCCCATCAACTGGTTGGTGCCCAGGCTCGCAATGAAGGCGTGCTCCCCGTTTGGCGTCACGGCCAGGGGATGAGGACGCGGAAAAAACGTCCCGACCCGTTCCATGATCTCCATGTCGGACCGCTGAATCATGCCCAGGCTCTTCGGCGGGTTCACGGCGCTCATCGATCGGCCCGCGTACAGCACGTCCTTCGACGGATCGAGGGCCAGAAGCCCCGGCACCTCGAAGTCGTCGAGGCGCGCAACGATCTCATTCTGCCGGTTTATCTTGAGGATCGTGTTCGCCCCGATCAGGCTCACGTACCAGTGGCTCCCGTCGGGCTCGGCCACGACGTGGTGCGGCTTCGCGTTCTCCGAGAACCCGCGTTCCTTGAGGTCAACGGTCGTCTCGACGGCCATCGACGCCATGTCGATCACCGAGACGGTGGCCTCGCCCTGATTGCACACGTACAGCTTCGGGCTTGAGGCCTGCCCCCACGCCGGAAGTGTGGCGCACAGGAGCATGCCGACGATCAAAAGCGAAAGGAAACGACGCATGATCACGCGTGAGAATATCGGTTCGGGAAAATCAAACCAGTGCGGCCGCGCGGACGATGCCGCCGCGGGCCCCGACACCCTGTTCTAGAGCTCCTGCTGTGATTCCTCCAACACGAACAGGCCCTCGCCAATGCTCGACACGATGATGATGCCGCTTTCGAAGTACGGGTAGTTGCTCCAGGAGCCCTGGAAGCCCGCCTCATTGCTGTCGTACGGCTGCGTGTCGAAGTGGGCCACCTCTTCTGGGCTTTCGCGGTCGCTGATGTCGAGGATGCGCAGTCCACTTTTGTAGTTGGACTGGTACATCGTGGTGCCCCGCACGTAAAGGTTGTGGTCGGAGGACTCGTTGGACAGGTACAGCTGGTTCACCAGCTTCGGGTTGTCGAGGTCCTTCATGTCCCACACCAGCGTCCGGGTCTGACCCGCCTTGCCCTGCAGCTCGTCCAGCTCGTCGTTCTGGTAAAAGTAGCGCTGCTGTTCGTCGAACCAGCCCTGGTGAACGTAGCCGTAATCCGGGTACGAGGCCGTCGAGATGGCCGAGGTGCTGTCCTTGTTGGTGACGTCCGCGACGCTGATCGCCGTCTCGTTGGAGCCGACGCAGATCTCGCGGCCCTGATACTCGGGATCCGGGCCTTCGTAGACGACACACTGGGCATCGTGGCTGTAGCCGGTGCCGGAGCGGCCCGTGGAGGGGTCGGAGAAGCAGCCCTCAAAGGTGGGATTGAGTGGGTCCTGAATGTTGATCATGTGGAGCCCGCCGCCACAGGTCTTGCCGCCGCCGCTACTGCCCACGGCGTAGGCGTAGCCCGTCTGCTCGTTGATGACCACGTTGTGGACGCTGTTGACCTGATCGTAGAGGGTGTCGTGGTCGAACGTCACGGGCATCTGGTCGGCGTCCACGTCGCGGAGACGGGTCAGGTCGAAGACCTGCATGCCGTGATCCCCGGCGTTGTCCGCCACCACGAACGCGTGGTTGTCGTAGACCTTGATGTCCCGCCAGGAGTTAATCCGGGCGCCCTCCGTCAGCGGCAGTTCGCCCACGAATCGCGGATTGGTTGGGTTGCTCACGTCCACGAAGGCCGTTCCGTCGGTCCGGCCTACGAGGGCGTACTCCGTTCCCGTCTCCGGGTCGGTCCAGCCCCAGATGTCGTTCAGGCTGATGCCGCGCTCACCGCCAATGGCCTTGATGGGGAGGAAGGATTTCATGTCGACGCCTTCACAGGAGAACTGGGCGACGCTGCCGTCCGTGCAGTCTCGCTCCTCGCCCGTCATGGCACTGAGGGCCTGTCCGGTCGAGGGGGCAATGGGGGTCGTGCGAGTCCACTCGCCGGACGCGATGGCGTAGAGCCCCATCGTGCCGGCTCCGTGGTCGTCCCCTGGCAGCCCCGTCGCAAGCACGTCCTCATTGCCTGCGAGCGTAGCCCCCAGTCCATTGCCGGATTCCGTCCCGGGGTGCGTCACCCGGGTGACGCCGGTCCAGGCCCCCTCGCTGTGTCCGTAGCGGTAGAGGGCCCCGCTCCGGTCCGACGCGCCCGGCGCCCCGACCCACAGGTCCGTGCCGTTGTAGGCGAAGGCCGCCCCGAAGAGGTGACGGGATGCACCGTCGAACGGAAGAAGCCGGCCGTCGACGGTCCAGCTCTCCGCCTCCGCGTCGAACGAGAGGGTGTACGCCAGCCCCGTTGCGTCGTAGGCCCGCGGGGCGCCGACGAGCACCTGATCCCCGACCGCCTCGATCGCCGTACCAAATCGGGCGTTGCTGCTTAGCTCTCCGGGCGTGATGGTCTGGAGCTCCGTCCAGCCGTCGGTGCCCTGGTGGAAGGCCACGACGGCCCCTCCCTCGTGCTGCGGCGCCGTGGCGAGCAGGTGGTCCCCGGACGTGAGCAGGGCACTCGCAAACCCGGCGTCCGCCCCCACCTTCTCACTCCGGAGCGTTTCGGTCTGTTGCCAAGTCCCGTCCTGCCGCTCGAAGACGTGGACGGCACCAGTCGTCAGCGTGTCCCCCTCCGTCATCGACACGGTCGCGGAGGTACCGACGAAGAGCCGATCGCCGTCCAGCACCACGCTCTGCCCGAAGTCCGAGGTGCTGTCGGCAGCCGTCAGGCGGGCGCTCTGGGCCCACCCGTCCGCGCCCGGTTCAAACACGTAGGCAGCGTTGGCCGACGGGGCCCCCACAACGACCTGATCGCCCGCCGCGTCGAGGGCCGAGCCAAAGCTGTCGCCGACTTCACCGTCGGTCGCCTCGAAGTAGGCGGCTTCCGTCCAGCCGTCCATTTCGTCTTCGTAGACGTACACCCGCCCAGGGGTGTGGATGTTCTGCGATTCCCCAACGAACACCCGGTCGCCCTCCACATCCAGGGCACGGCTAAAGCCGTTCATCTGAACGGCCGAACCGGTGGGCGTCGTCTGGGCCGAAGCGGGGAGGCCCCAGACCACGAGACAAAGTGCGATGCTGAGGAGGAGCGATATTCGTTTCATGAGGATCGGAGGAGGTATCCGCGGAAAGTACGAAGCGAGAATCAAGACCGAACGACATTCCATGATAGCCATCTCCGTCGATGGGGTTTCGGAGATGCCACCAGGCATTCTTCACACCCTCGTAATGAGACCTGGGCGCTCGGGAAGGCCTTTCACGGTCCGATCGTGGCCTGATGTCCGGCCCCCACGCAGAGGGCCTCCCGGTCTGGAGGTGGCGGGTCGGGACGGGACCCGACCAATCTTCTCTGCCCGTCGGGAAGGATAACGTTTCGCCGCACAAAAAAATAAAGGGCCGGTCTCAACGAGCGGAGGCCGGCACCAAGACGGGGCGAAAATGGAGGGGGCAGCCTACTCCATCAGGAGGTTGAGCAGCCGGATGATGCGACGGCGGAGGCGACGCCGGTCCACGATCATGTCGACGAACCCGTGCTCCTGCAAAAACTCCGACTTCTGGAACCCCTCCGGCAGATCGGACCCAATCGTTTCCCGGATCACGCGCGGCCCGGCAAACCCGATCAGCGCGTCCGGCTCGGCGATGTGGATGTCCCCGAGCATTGCGAAGGAGGCCGTGACGCCGCCCGTGGTGGGGTGCGTTAGGATGGAGATGAACGGCAGCCCCGCCTCGTCGAGCCGGGTAAGGTGCGCACTCGTCTTGGCCATCTGCATGAGGCTGAGGGCCCCTTCCATCATGCGGGCCCCGCCGCTCTGGGCAATGGTAATAAGCGGCATGCCCTCCGTGTAGGCGCGCTTGATCGCCCGGGCCACAGTTTCCCCAACGACCGATCCCATCGATCCCCCAATGAAGCTAAAGTCCATGCCCGCCATCGACACGGGATGTCCCCCAACGGAGCCGGTGGCCGCCTGAACGGCCTCGTTTTGGCCCGTCTCCTCCACGGCGCTCTCCAGCCGCTGGCTGTAGGGCTTGCGGTCCTCAAAATTGAGGGCGTCCACCGAGCGGAGGTCGGTGTCGTGCAGGTCGTAGTCGCCGTCGTCAAACAGGAAGCCGAAGTACTGGTGGCTGTCCATCCCGAAGTGGTACCCCGACCCGGGGAAGACGAGCAGGTTTTCTTCCAGTTCGCGCCGGTTGGTGATTTCGCCGGTCTCCGGGCACTTCACCCACTGCCCCTCCGGCATTTCATTCTGTTCTTCGCGGGTGGTACGAATGCCGGCCTTCTCGCGCCGAAACCAGGGCATAGCAGGGGAGGTGACGAGTGGGAAAAATCGTGTGCGAACCAGCAGGGGGCCCAGGGGGCGGGGATCGCCCTAGCAGAAAATCAGAAACGCCGCCCGTAAAGTCCAAACGAAACTCAGTCGAAGGGGGACGGGGCCGGGGTGGCATGCACGTCTTTTACGTACAACGGTTCGACCGTCGCCATGTCGTCGGGGCCGTGCATCGCAAGCTGCCGGCGGCCGCAGCGGGCCACCCCCCCCGCCGACGGGGGCCTCTCGTCGGCGGGGAGCACCGTGCACGTGAACGCGTCGCCGAGAGCCGCCCGACTCTTCGGCGCCCCGTCCCCGACGAGCCACAGCCGCCCGTCCACCCTCCCCACCCAGCCGGACAGGTCGTCGACCGGCAGCGCCGTCGGGGACGCGTGCTCCTCCATTCCCTCGATCGTTCGCCGGTACGCCCCGGCGTACACCTCGTCCCGACGGGCGTCGAGCAGTGCGCACACTACATCTCCGGGCGCGGCGACCGGACGCAGTTGGGCGGCGTAGGCCGCCAGCGTCGGCACCCCCACGAACGCCGCGTCGGTGGACAGCGCCCATCCCTTTGCCGTGCTCACCCCGATGCGGAGGCCCGTGTACGACCCCGGCCCCATCGATGCGGCCACGGCATCCAGGGCCGCCGGCGTCGCGTCGGCGTGGTCGAGCACATCTTCGACCAGCGGGGTCAGGCGCTCGGCGTGCACACGGGGGCGGTGGAGGTGGGCCTCCGCAACCACCGTGTCGCCGTCCAGGACGGCCGCGCCACAGGTGGAAGTTGCGGTTTCGAGGGCAAGAAGAATCACGAGCGCGGGATGGAGGTGAGGGGAGCACGATTCGGGCGGGGGCTACTGCATCACGAGGCCGCCGTCCACGATCAGGTTCTGCCCCGTGACGGCCCGGGCCCAGGGGGACGCGAAGAAGAGCACCGCGTCGGCCACCTCCTCCGGGGTGGTCACCGTGCCGCGCGGGGTGTTCTGGCGGATGGCGTCGAACACGGCGTCCGACGAGGCCGCGCTGGCGTCCGTCTCGTCGAGCAGCCCGCCCGACACCAGGTTCACGGTGATGCCCTCCGCTCCGAGCTCGCCCGCCATGTTGCGCGTGAACCCGAGAAGGGCCGCCTTGCCGGTGGTGTAGTCGTGGTACGGGACGGCCGGGGCCTGTACGAGGTTGGAGCTGATGCCCACAAACCGCCCCTCCCCCGCCGCCCGCATCTCGGGAAGGCAGGCCTGGAGCAGGTGCAGGGCCCCCTTCACCGACCCCTCCACCTGCGCCTGATAGTCCGCCCAGTCGATGGTATCGGCGGTCTCCCGATGTGCCGCGTCGAACTGGTAGTCGATCAGGGCATTGTGGACGGCGGTCGTGACGGGCGCCCCGAAGTGGCCCGTGGCGGTGTCGATCATCGCCTGCACGGCGTCCGGGTCGCGCACATCGGCCTGGACGGGCAGGGCCCGGTCGCCGATGTCGGCGGCGACGGCCTCGGCCCGATCCGGGCTCTGGTAGTAGTTGACCACCACGCGGGCGCCCTCCCGCCCGAAGGCCCGGGCAATGGCGGCGCCGAGCCCACGGCTGGCCCCGGTGATGACGACAACTTGCGAGTCGAGATCACGCATGAGAGACTGGCTTCCTGGTACGAGGAATACGGTAGAGCCAGACGGTACGTCGCTCATGCACGCGTCTCCGGACGGTGCCGAAGCACTTCCTGCGCCGGTGCGAGCCGGATCAGGTTCGAAGGGTATGTCTCAGCCCGTGCTCGACGAGCAACGGGTACCCCTGGCCAGGCCTGCAAGGTATTTGCCTCGGCTCGCAGATGCAATTCGCCCTATCCTCCGAAGGTGGGGCGCTTCTCCCCCGCCCCCACCGGCACGGCGATTCGGTTCTTCGGGGGCGGCAGCGGGCACGCGAAGTCCGGATTGTAGGCGCAGGTGGGATTGTACGCCCGGTTGAAGTCGACCACGACCGAGTCCGAATCGGTCGGGCGCAGGTCCACATAGCGCCCTCCCTTGTACGTGGCGTGGCGGTTGGTGGAGTCGGCAAACGGAATCCACAGTCGCCCGCGCGGCATATCGCCCTCGCCGCGAAACACGACCAGCTCTTCCGGCCCCTCCGGGAGCGGCACCGTGACCTCCCCGACCCGCTGCTGGGGGCGCAGATCGCCCGTGCTCTCGGGGATCATCACCGTGTCGGGCGTCTCGAACCGCCGGAGCGGCACTGTGTACCGGTAGGCCGGGTCCACCTCGTAGAAGTTGAGCCCTCGGAAGGCCTCCCGGCGGCCGGGGGGCAGTACGCTCTCCTTCTCCCGCATCTGCATGTCCCGCTGCACGCGGTCCTGCATGACGGCCTGCTCGTAGCCCCCCGACGATGGCCCCGTCCCGCAGGCCAGGACGAGCCCGGTCACGGACAGCAGTAGCAGAACCCGAGCGCACATCATCCGGCGGCGGGAAGGGGGACGAGACATGGCCTACTGTCCGTATTGGGCAAACACCGTGGTCTCCCCCGATGGGGTGAACGTCACAACCTCGTACGGTTCCACCCGATTCCCCCGCTCCATGCCCGGGGACCCGACGGGCATGCCCGGCACGCTGAGGCCTCGGACGTCCGGCTGCTCCCGGAGCAGTTGCTTCACCTCCTGCGCCGGCACGTGCCCCTCGACCACATAGTTGCCCACCACGGACGTGTGGCAGGCCGCAAGCGAGGCGGGAAGCCCCACCTGCTTCTTCACAGGCTTCATGCGTAGTTTCGACTGCACCTCGACCTCGAAGCCCTCCTCCTTCATGTGGGCGACCCACTCCGAACAGCACTGACACGAGGGGCTCTTGTACACCGTCACTGTCGGCAGGCCCGCCGATGCCGACGGGCCAAACTGCAGGTAGGCCCCCACGCCCAGCGCGGCGAGGACGATGCCAATCCCAAACGCCTTGAGGTGAGTCTGATACGATGCGAACGAAGCCATGGCGGTGAGGGCACAGTCTGTGGGGAATGGACAATTTCAGAACCCCAACCCCCAAACCCGTGTTTCGCAATGGGCCCCGGTTGTTCTTCACGTCCATTCGGCCGCCGAGGGCCATGCTTCTGGGTTCATGCGTTTGGCAGTCGGGGATGCCCCGTTCTGCCCCGGTCCCCATCTTGATTCCGCCTTTTCTTTTTTTGAACTTAAAGAATCGGGGAAGTCCGAATGTGGATCAGCCGCTTCTGCCCCGCCGTCTCTTCTCAGCCGTTCTGCGGAAATCCCCCCAGTCCCCATGACCGTTTCCGACGCCCAACAGATCCGCAACATTGCCCTGGTCGGCCACCAGGGCAGCGGCAAAACCGCCCTGACCGAGGCCCTGCTCCACGCCAGCGGCGCCATCTCGCGCGTCGGCTCCGTGCCCGACGGCACGACCCAGAGCGACTACCACGAGAGCGAAAAGGAGCGGCAGATGTCGATTTTTGCGACGCTGCTTCACGCCTCGTGGGACGACACGAAGATCAACATCCTCGACACGCCGGGCTACCCCGACTTCGCCAGCGAGGTGATCGCCTCCGTCCGGGTGGCCGACACGGCGCTTTACGTAATGGACGCCCGCTCGGGCGTCGAGGTCGGGACCGAAATGGCCTGGTCCTACGGGGAGCAGACCGAGACCCCCTCCCTGTTCGTCCTCAACCACATCGACCAGGCGAGCGCCGATTTTCGGAGCATCGTCGACGAGATTGAGGACCGGTTCGGGCCGGGGGCGACGGTGGTCCAATTGCCCGCGGGGGAGGGCACCCGCACCCTGATCGACGTGCTGCGCATACGCCAGCTGTACTACCCGGAGGGCGAGACCGAGCCGGAGGTGCAGCCGATCGACGGCGCCTTTGAGGACGAGGCCCGCACGCTCCACGAGACGCTCGTCGAGGACATCGCCGCCAGTGACGACCGGCTCATGGAGGCTTACTTCGAACAGGGCGAGCTGACGGACGACCAGATGCGGAACGGGCTCCGGGCGGCCATCATTGAGCGGGACTTATATCCCGTCTTCGTCACGAGCGCGACGGAGGAGGTCGGCGTCTCCCGCCTTCTCGACTTCATCGGGTCGGTGTGCCCCTCCCCCGCCAGCCGGCTGCTGCAGACCGAGGGCGGCCAGGAGCTGACGGCCGACCCCGACGACGACCCGGTGGCCTTCGTCTACCGCACGATGGCCCAGGAGCACGTCGGTGAATACTCGTACGTCCGCGTGTTCGACGGGACCCTCCAGTCGGGCCAGGACCTCGAAAACGCGCGCACCGGCGCCACCGAACGCGTCGGTCAGATCTACGCGCTCAACGGGGAGGAGCGCAACAACGTCCCCCGCCTCATTGCCGGCGACCTTGGCGCGCTCGTGAAGCTGGAGGACACCACCACGAACGATACCCTCCGGGCCCCGACGTCCGACGTCGTCATCCCGTCCATCCAGTTTCCCGCCCCCCGCTACCGGATGGCCGTGCGGCCGGTGCAGGAGGGGCAGGAGGACAAGCTCGCCCGGGGCCTCCATCAAATCACCGACGAAGACCCGTCGCTGGTCTTCAACCACGATGCGCTGCTCAACCAGCTTACCCTTAGCGGCGTGGGCGAGATGCACCTCCAGATCGCCAAGTCGCGCCTCGAGCGGCAGGCCGGCGTGGAGGTCGCGTTCGTAGCCCCCCGCATCTCCTACCGCGAGGCGATCCAGAACCGGGCGGCCGCCGAGCACCGCCACAAGAAGCAGTCGGGCGGCGCCGGGGAGTTTGCCGACATCTCGATGCTCGTCGAGCCCCTCGACGGCGCGTTCGACCCGCCGGACGCGATTGAGGTGCGGGGGGAGGAGACGGTCGAAACCGAGTGGGGCGCCGAGATCCACTTCGTCGACGCCATCGTCGGCGGGGTTATCGACATGAACAAGTTCTTCTCCTCCATCCGGAAGGGCGTCCTGAACACCATGGAGGAGGGGCCGGTGGCCGGGTTTCCCGTCGGAAACGTGCGGATCGTCATCCACGACGGCGACATGCACCCGGTCGATTCGAACGAGGCGGCCTTCAAGCGCGCCGCCTTCGAGTGCTTCCGCCAGGCCTTTCAGAAGGCCGGCCCGGTCCTCCTGGAGCCCATCCGCACGGTTACCATCACCACCCCGGACGACTACACGGGCGACATTATCAGCGACCTCAACACGCGGCGGGGACGCGTGCAGGGCATCGACACGCAGGGGGCGTTCCAAAAAATCACTGCCGAGGTGCCGGAGGCAGAGCTCCACCAGTACTCCACCACGCTGCGCTCACTCACCCAGGGCCGGGGCCTGCACCATACGAAGTTCAGCCACTACGAGCAGATGCCGGGCCACGTGCAGGAGAAGGTCGTCGACGAGGCGACCGCTGCGGCTGCAGCGTAGGGTGAGGCGGGGCGCTAGGTGGCCGACTGAAGCCACGCGTCCACCTCCTCCTCCAACGAGAACGCCTGCCCGGGCGGGTGCTCGAACGAGCGGTGGACCCAGTCGCCACTGCCGTCGAGGCGGGGGCGGTACTGCTCCCGGTACCAGTCGGGCCGGGCGGCAAGGTCGGACAGCGCCTTGACGGCCGCATCGATGTCCTGCTCCGTATTGTACAGGCCGAGGGAGGCCCGCACCATGCCCGGCTGCGTCTCGGGCCCACACTCCGCGCCGCCGGCGGCCCCTCCGGGAGTGCTCGCTCGGCCCAACAAGTCGCGCACGAAGGGCTGCGCACAGAAGCATTCGTTGCGCACGGCGACGCCGAAGTAGTCGTTCAGCGCCGCGGCCACGAGGCCGTGCGGCAGGTCCGCGAGGTTGAAGGCGATGACCCCGATCCGGTCGGCCACCTCCAGCCGGTGGGACCCGTAGATCGTGAGGCCGTCGATCGCCGCGAAGCGCTCCAGCGCGTACTGGGCCAGCTCGCGCTCGTCCTCCGCCACGAGGTCCATGCCAATGCGGCCCAGCAGCTGCAGCGTAGCGGCCAGCCGCAGCGCCCCGGGCAGGTTGGGCGTGCCCGCCTCCTCCCGCTCCGGCAGCGCGTCTGTAATCTTGTAGCGGTCCGTCTCCACCCGATCCACGATGCCGCCCCCCACCACCTGCGGCTCCAGCCCCTCGAAAAGGGCCTCCCGGGCCACGATCACACCGGGGCTGCCGGGCGCGTAGAGTTTGTGCCCGCTCATGCACACGACGTCGAGCGCCTCGGCCGCGTCGGGTCCCTGCACGCTGATCGGCACGTGGGCGGCCGATTGGGCGGCGTCGACCACACACAGGGCGCCCGCCGCGTGGGCGTGCCGGGCGACCTCGTGGACCGGGTTGACGATGCCGGTCACGTTCGACGCCGCCGTGACGGCCACGTAGTTCAGCCGGTCGGCGTGCTCGTCGATGGCGGCCCGCAACGCAGAAAGGTCCACGCGTCCGGCCTCCCCGTCCGGATCGTTTTCCAACGGCACGTGCACCACCTCGCCGACGTGCTTGCGGTGGGGCAGGTCGTTGGCGTGGTGCTCCATGAGGGTGGTGATGACGAGGTCACGCTCGGGCCGCCGCTCGGCCAGCACGCGGGCCATGCGGTTGAGGCCGCCCGTCACCCCACTCCCGGTGAAGACCGTTGTGTAGTCGTCCGGGGCGTCCACGAAGCGCCCCACAATCTCGTGCGCCTGTTCGTAGAGGTGGGTCATGATGCGGGCCCCGGCGTGCAGCGTCGAGTGTGTGTTGGCGTAGTGGCGGAGGGCCCGCCGGACGATGTCGTCGGCCGCGCTGCAGCGCAGGGTCGATGCGGCACTGTCGAGGTAGGTGCGCGGGGCCGTCGTGCCGTCGGCCAGCGGGTACTCGGTGTCGAGCCCGGTAAAAGCGCGGCGGAGGGCGTCCAGCTGCGATTGCCGGTCCGAACGGGGCGCGCGTGCGGCAATTGAGGAGGTGGAAACGGAATCGAGCATGGCAATCAGTCGCGGGCGACGAAAAGACCGAGTCGTTGGTTGAATTCCACACGATAATGTAGGAACTGCGAACGAGAGATGCAGTCTGCCCGTCGAGAGATACGCTCACCTCAAGGAGGATCCTCCATCTCTTCTCGTTTCCCTCACCGCCGCCGACGCTCCCATGCGCGACCTTTTCGTTCTTCTGACCGCAATCGCCGGGATGAGTGTACTCGCCGTCCCGGCCCAGGGCCAGACCATCTGGTCTCGCCCCTATCAGCCCAACCAGATCGCCCTGGAGGCGATCGTTCCGGACCTCCCAGCCGACGACGCGTCGGTGGCGTCGGGCGCCGCGTTCCTCACGGCCACCCGCTCTCTGAACGACAACGTGGAGCTGGCGGCCGAGCTGCCGGTGGCCCGCTACGCCACCGATGCCGCCGCCTCCACGGCCGTGGGCAACCCGTACGTAGGGTTCGGTCTGAGTAGTTCCTCTCTGCCAATCCTGCTTGAGCTCGGCCTCCGCATTCCGGCCACCCCCACCAACGAGGCCCTGCAGGCGGGGCAGCGCGCAGACATGGGGCGCACCGCGGCGTTCCGCGACGAATCCGTCGCGCCCTCCGTCCTTCTCAACGGCCGTCTTCCCCTCGGGCGACGCGCCTCCCTCCGCCTCCGCTCCGGACTTACGTACGCCTCGGCCGAGCGCACCGGCGCGGACGGGACGGAGAACCGCTGGCGGCTTCCCTACAGCGCCCAGCTCTGGTGGAACGGCGAGCGGTTCATGACGGGGCTGAGCGTGGCGGGACGGCCCCGCCTCTCCAGCTCAAGCCCGGACCGGACCACCCACCGCGCCGTCGTGTCGGTCATGCTCGATGGGGCCCGCGTGCAGCCTGGGCTTTTGGTGGGCACGGGTCTCGATCCGCTCGTTCAGGACGGCCGGTTCGCGGCGGTCGCCGGCCTCACGGTCTCGCTCTCCTACGGCCGCTAGGGGGATGAACAGCCCGCCCCTCACAGGGGCTGCGGCCCCGAATCAGCCCTCCGAGGACGCCTCCTCGCTGAGGACGATCTCCCGGCGCAGGCGTGCGACGGGGATGCCCAGTTGTTTCCGGTACTTCGACACCGTGCGACGGGCAATCTTGAAGCCCTTCTCTTC
The DNA here is from genome assembly GCF_947077775.1 of Salinibacter pepae. Taxonomy (NCBI): domain Bacteria; kingdom Pseudomonadati; phylum Rhodothermota; class Rhodothermia; order Rhodothermales; family Salinibacteraceae; genus Salinibacter; species Salinibacter pepae. The sequence goes on along the minus strand of NZ_CAMTTE010000001.1, from coordinate 3,309,096 downwards.
GAGGGCGTCGGCCAGGTTCTGGTCGGACATCGGATCGGTCTTGTCCTCGGCGTCTACGATCCGCTGGAGCTCGGCCTTCACTTCCTTGTTGGAGACCTCCTCCCCGTCGACGGTCTCCAGCCCTTCCGAGAAGAAGTACTTGAGCTCGTAGACGCCCCACTCGGTCTGCACGTACTTGCCGTTCACCACGCGGCTGACCGTGGAGATGTCCATGTCGATGATCTCGGCGATGTCCTTCAGGATCATCGGCTTCAGGTGCCCCTCCCCGTACCGGAAGAAGTCCTCCTGCAGCTGCACGATGGCGTCCATCACCAGATACATCGTGTGGCGCCGCTGGTTGATGGAGTCGATAAACCACTGCGCCGAGCTGAACTTGTCCTTGAGGAATTCCTCGGTCTCCTCGTCGACCTCGTCCACGTCGTCCGACTTCTTCTGCGCCTTTAGCTTTTCGAGCATCTTGCGGTAGTGGCGCGAGACGTGCAGGTCCGGGGCATTGCGGCCGTTGAGGGTGATCACGAACTCCCCGTCCACGTACCGCACCGAGAAATCGGGCGTGATGTAGTTGGTCTCTTCCGAGAACTCGCCCTCGCCCGGCTTCGGGTCGAGGCGCTGTCGAATGAGGTCAAAGGCCGTCTTGAGCCCCCGCTCGTCGACGTCGAGCCGCGTCTGAAGCTTGTCGAAGTGCTTCTTCGTGAACGCCTCGTACTCGTCCTCCAGCATGGCGATGGCCGTGTCGCGCCCGTCCACGTCGTCGGGCATGCGCCGGAGCTGCAAAAGCAGGCACTCTTGCAGGTCCCGGGCGGCGATGCCGGCCGGTTCAAGCGACTGCACCTGCCGCAGCACCTTCTGCACGTCCTCCTCCTCAATCTCGATGCCGTGGTTGAACAGAATGTCGTCCAGGATCGAGTTGATTTCTCGCTTCAGGTATCCGTCTTCATCGATCGACCCGATAATCTGATCGGCGATGATCTCGTCGGTCTCGTCGAGGTTCAGGAACGAGATCTGTCCCTGGAGCTGCTCGGGCAGCGACTGATCCGCCGGCATCGGGCGATCGCGGTCTTCGTCGTCGCCCTGATAGCCCGGGCTGGCGTTGTAGCCGTACATGTCGTCGGTATTGTTGAGGAGGTCCTCCACGTCAAAGTTCTCCTCGTCGTCTTCCGTCTCCAGTTCGTTTTCCATCTCTTCGGCCGTGGCGTCGATCTCGTCCTCCTCCCGCTGCTCCTCTTCGCCGAGCCCCTCCTCGAGCAGGGGATTCTCTTCAAGCTCCTCTTCGATGCGCCGCTCCAGGTCAAAGGTATCCAGTTGCAGCAGCTTGATGTACTGAATCTGCTGCGGCGAGAGCTTCTGCTGAAGGTCTTGCTCTTGCTTGAGCTCGAGGACGTTGCTGCTCATACGTCTGTGGGCGAGGCCGGCCTGGTGTGACGAACGTGAAGTGCCGTCTGGAGGGTGCGCGGGCTGGAGGGTGCGCGGGCGCAGGGCGCCTCCTTTCGCTTTCGGCTATACGTCGTAGCAAAATTCATTCCGATTGTTCGGACTCTTTCTACTGAGACGACCGGCAGAAGTTTGCGACGGGCGTTCCCCCTCGTCCCTTCTTCGCCCAGACGCCCTCGGACACAATGGGCACACATGAAACCCTCTCCTCCCAACAGCCGTCCGGTAGGTCCCTCTTCTTCACTCCCTTGTCTCCCCCTTTCCGCCCATGAGCACATCGCGCTCCGACGCCCTTAAGGCCGAGGCCGACCGCTCGGACAACGACGTCGAAAAGCTCCTGCGCCCACAGTCCCTCGATGAGTTTGCCGGCCAGGAGAAGATTAAGGAGAACCTGAGCGTATTTATGAAAGCGGCGCTCCAGCGGGGCGAAACGCTCGATCACGTGCTGCTCTCGGGGCCGCCGGGCCTCGGGAAGTGCATCACGCACGATAGTCTTGTCTTTACCGATGAGGGGCTCCTTCGCTTCGACGACGTGCTCCCGGACGATCTTTCGCCCGACACGACTCAGCCTCAGGAGACGACCGTTTACGGCCTGGAGGGTCCCGAATCGACTTCTCATGTGTATTCGAGCGGCCACACTCCCACGCGACGGGTGGAAACACGCTCCGGATTCGTTCTTGAAGGAACGCTCCATCACCCCGTTCTCGTCGCATCCTCGGACGGCCCCGAGTGGAAGAAACTTGATGACCTCACCACTGAGGATCACGTCGCCATCGGGTCCGGGATGGAGATGTGGGGATCTAAGCGGCAAGAAACGACCTGGATTCCCGATGCCTCGTGTGACCGTCGCCGCCGGACGGAGCGATTCGTCAAGCACATTCACACTGAACTTTCTGAGGCTTTGGGGCGCTCTCCAGCTGTCGTTGAACTGCGGTCTGCGTACTGCGACCTGCGAGGCATCACGGACTCGTGTGCGGCGGAAAACACGGCTCACCGATTGGATCTCCCATTTACCGATGGGCGGACCATCAGCACGACGGATCACCCCGAGTCATTCGTCACCGCCCCCGGGCAGTCACGGGAGCAGCCACTCGTTTTAGACACCGACCTCGCCTACCTGATGGGCGTAATCACCGGGGACGGGCATTTCGAGGGCGGCGACGCGTCTTCGGGCATTGTCATCACCTGCGACGAAACGGCGCTCCAGAGGACGTTGCAGGACATTATTCAAACCCATTTTCAGCAAACACCCCGCGTAGAAACGTACGAGAACCGCTCGGCTCGCGTCCGGCTCAGCCAGAATAAAGGAAAAGCGCTGCGGTCCCTCGGCCTCGAAGGAGCAGGAGCCCACGAAAAGGAAGTTCCCTCTGGGGTCCTCCGAAGCCCCCGCGAGGTTGTGATCGGATTTCTACAGGGCCTCTTCGACGCCGATGGACACGCTCGGTCGGACGGCGTCGAGTGGGGGACACGTTCGGAGGCGCTTAGTCGACAGATCCAGCTTCTCCTGGCCAACCTTGGCATTGTCGCGTACCGATCCGAGAAGATGCGGGCCGGCACCCCCTTCTGGCAGTTGTTCATTGGAAGTCGGGATGCGCTCCAATTCTACGATACTGTCGGGTTCCGCCTGAAGCGCAAGCAGGACCGGGTCGACGAACTATCGGAGAGGAGCCGCGGGTGGTCGCGGAGCGAGCTCGTGCCACACGCAAACGATCTCATGCACGCCCTCTTGGAGAAGACCACGCCCCACTCGCGATCTGTTCATCGGGCCTTCGAGCATGTCAAACAAAAGGACCGAACCCCGACGCGGCAGAAGATCCAGCGGCGCCTCTCACTGCTGCCAGACACCGTTCAAGATGAACCGGAGTATGAGACCCTTCAGGCCCTGACGCGCCCTGATGTATTTTGGGATCCTGTAGCTGAGGTGGAGGAATCGGAAGCCGAGACGTACGATTTCGTCGTTCCCGGCACGCACTCGTTCGTCGCCAACGGCTTCTACAACCACAATACAACCCTCGCGCACATCATCGCCAATGAGATGGGCGCCCGCATCCGCACCTCCAGCGGCCCGGTCCTCGAAAAGCCGGCCGACATCGCGGGTGTGCTCACGAACCTGGAGGAGGGGGACCTCCTGTTCATCGACGAGATCCACCGGTTGAGCTCCGTCGTGGAGGAGTACCTGTACTCGGCGATGGAGGACTACCGCATCGACATCGTCATCGACCAGGGCCCGAACGCCCGCACGGTACAGATCGACCTGCCCCCGTTTACGATGGTGGGCGCGACGACGCGCAAGGGCCTCCTGACCGCCCCCCTCCGGGCCCGCTTCGGGATCGACTTCCGCTACGACTACTACACCGCAGACCTCCTCCAGGAGATCACGCAACGGTCCGCCCGCATTCTCGACGTGGAGACCACCCCCGACGGGGCCTACGAGATTGCGCGTCGCAGCCGCGGGACCCCTCGCGTCGCCAACCGCCTGCTGCGCCGCACCCGCGACTTTGCGGAGGTGGAGGGCGACGGCGAGATTACGAAGGCCATCGCCGACCGTGCCCTCAATGCCCTCGATGTGGACGAGGAGGGCCTCGACGACATGGACACACGCATCCTCCTCACCCTCATCGACAACTTCGACGGCGGGCCCACCGGCCTCAAGAACCTGGCCGTGTCCGTCGGCGAAGAGTCCGGCACGCTCGAAGAGGTCTACGAGCCCTATCTCATCCAGGAGGGCTTCATGGAGCGCACGCCGCAGGGGCGCGTCGCCCTCCAGCGGGCGTACGACCACTTCGACCGCTCCTCCCCAGCCGCCGATCAGGACCTCTTCGATCAGGAATAGCTCAATCGCAACCAACGAGGACCCGTCCCGCCGGGCACGGGACGAATGGCGGCCGACACGGACAAGACTCAACGGGGCCGTGACGTCTGCGGAAACGTCCGGCCCGGGCGGGCGCACTCGGAACCGCTCTCCCCAACTGATCTACCACACTGTAGCAATTTGGCGTCCGCTGTATCCGCGCGCTCTTACTGGCCTTTCCCTTCTGTATGCCTTACGTCGTCACCGAGCCCTGCATCAACTGCAAGTACACCGACTGCGTGGAAGTCTGCCCGGTCGACTGCTTTTACGAGGGCCCCAATTTCCTCGCCATTCAGCCGGACGAGTGCATCGACTGCAACGCGTGCGTGCCGGTGTGTCCCGTGGAGGCCATCTATCCGGACGACCAGCTGCCGGAGGAGTACGAACACTACATCCAGTGGAACGAGTACCTGTCCAACCAGTGGCGCGAGCTGGGCTACAACGTGACCGAGAAGACCGGCCCCCTGGACGACGCCGAGGAGTGGGAGGACGAGGAGAAGTCCGAGGAAGACATCCTGACGTGGGACGTGTAGCCACGGGGCCCGTAGGGCCGTGCCGCTCCTTCTCGCGTCACGCCCGTTCCCGCTCCCCCGCACGCTCCCGGACGGTGCCCCCCACCACGAGCGCCGCGCCGATCAAGACGGCGTTCTTCACGATGTACTGGCCCTCCAGGGTCAGTCCCCAGGGGATGTGTGTAAAGCAGACCTCGGGCAGCAGCACGAGCGGAAGGAGCGTGCCCGGCATCTGCAGGAACAGCAGGAAAATGGCGGTCCGGTTGAGGGGGCGGTACAGGAGGCCGACCCCGATGGCCACCTCCCACCAGCCCAGGATGGGGATAAAGAGGTCCGGCGGGACGAAGTACACCGTCCGACGCACCAGCTCCGCGGCGGGACTCATGCCGAAGGGCTTCAGGATCCCGTACCAGATAAAGACCGCGGCCAGTCCCACCCGGAGCACAAACAGCCCATTGCGCTGCATCCACCCCGCAATATGGCGGTCCAGCGGTTCGAGGCCGAGCCGTTTGATGAGACGATCTTCCAGGGACATAGCGTGCTCCGGTGCCGATGCGTAGGGGATGCTTGTAGTGGTATCAGCGCGCCGTCAGATCGTCCCGACTCCCTCTTTAATTCACGCCCGGTTGACGCTTTTTCTCAAACCACCGGGGAGGGACGTTCAGAACGTCACCCTGCGCTCAAGATGGGCGCGTACGCTATCCCGGCGCAGCCAGATCGGCCGCATCTTCTTCTCGGCGTACAGCTGGAGCTGATCGCCCCGGTGCGGCGAGCCGGGCTGGGACGCATTGCCGTAGGGCAGCACCGCCTTCGCCCGTGGTGGGCCGTCCTCGGTGAACTCGGTGAGGGCGACGTAGGAGTCCCCAAACGTGGCACGCCGCCGCCCCCCCTCCATCTCGTCAAATCGGAGAACCCGGAAGAGGCCAAAAAGCCCATCTCCCCCCGACGCCGGATGCGACCCCTCCGGGCCCACCAGCCGGTGCACAGCCCCCCACGGCACATCGAGCGAATCGTGACGGTCCTCGACGGTCCGGGCGGCCGCCGCGAGGGCCTGGACGGCCGCCGCCGGATCGGCCAGCCCGTCCGGCGTCGTGCGGGGGGCGCTGGGCCGGTACGGGGTGGCAAACGGGGCCTCCGCCCCGCCGACCGTCGCGCGCAGCCAGCGGGCAAAGAGCACGCTCCCCTGACTCGCCGCGTCGGCGGTCCGGTCCCACTCGGCGAGCACGTCCGCGGCACGCCGGGCCCGTTCGCGGTCTGAGGCCCGCGCCGCCGGAAGCAGGTCGTCGAGGAGCCGGTCGGCGGCAAGCATCCGGGTGTCGTTCTTGTAGGCCTGCAGCTCGGCAAAGGTGATCGAGGAATCCCCCGCAAGCATCTCGATCGAGCGCTGGGGGCGGAACATGTACGCCGGCCGTGCGGGGGCGCGCGGCGTCATGTAGCCGGGCACCTCGGCGGAGTCTACGCGCGACGGCAGCGTGGACGTAAACGGCGGCTCGTTGGCGTTCTGCACCCATCCGCTCGGGGGATCCACCACCCGGGGGAGCTCCTCGTAGTCGTGGACGGCGTTCCACAGCGTGGCCGACGTGTCGCCCGGCACCACACCCTGCCAGTACGACCACCCCCCACGGTCGCGCTTGGGCACCCGCCCACCGAAGTGGTACAGGATGTGCCCGTCTTCGTCGGCGTAGACGGTGTTGAACATCGGCATCTGCTGCCGACGGAGGGCGGCCTCAAACTGCGACAGATTGGTGGCCCGGAGCATGCGCCAGTACTGCTCGAACAGCTTCGACTGGGTGAGGCCCGCAATGCGCAGGGCCAGCGCCGCGCCGTCCCGCTGCCCCACCACCGGCCCGTGTACCGACCGGCGCACCGTTAGCGTATCGGCCCGAAGGGAGCCGTCGGGCTGCTTTACCTTCAGCACCTTGGTGTCCGTGTTGAAGGGGCGCTCCCCTCCGTTCCACCGGTACCCGTCCCCGGCAAGCGGGAGGCGGTAGAGGTCCGAGGCGTCAATGGGGTTCACGGTGTGCGTCCACCCGAGGTGATCGTTGAACGCGACGGCCGGAAACGGCATGCCGAGGAGGGCCGCCCCGTACGCGTCAATGTCCGGCCCCGTGAGCTGCGCCTCAAACCACGTGAACCGGTCGCCCCAGGACAAGTGTGGGTTCGTGAGGAGCATCGCATTGCCGCTTGCGCTCCGGGACGGCCCCACGGCCCACGCGTTGGAGCCGGCGCGCCGCCAGCGCTGGGCCTGCCGCAGGTCCCGCCCGGCCACGAAGGTCGCGTGGACCGTCCGCAGGGTGTGGGCAAACACATCTTTCGGCGTCACGGGCAGGACGGCCGTTCGGGACTCGGAAATGCGGTCCGGGTGCGCCTCGGCGTACGCGTTCATGCCGGCCACGAACGCCTCCACGTAGCCCCCGAACGGCATGTCTTGGTTTCCGGCCCACCGCCGCGCGTGCTCCGGAAGCTCCAGGGTGCGCACCCGCCGGTCCGACGCGAGATGCTCTGCGCCCCAGTACTCAGCGGCCCGCCCTCGGGCCTCCCCGTACAGGCGAAGCACGCGATCTCCGTGGGCCCGCATCTGCGCCCAGCCGAAGGCGTACATCAGCGAGTCGGTGTTCGAACCGTACACGTGCGGCACCCCCCAGGTGTCCCACAGGATTTCCGTCTCGTCTGGCCCCTGCCCCGTACCACACCCCGAGAGCCCCGCCGCGACGAGCAGGGCGAGGACAATTGCGGGGGCCAAGGACGCGCGTTGAGCCGTCAAAACTCGCATGGTGGAGTAGATGCGTGAGGGTGGTGTCGACTATGCAAGGGCCGCGCCCTCCGGCGTGATGTGCGTGTCGTGGTCGAGCCCGCCCTCGGCCCCGGCCGCGACGACCGTTTCTCCGATCATCGCCATCGTGGCCGTGCCGCCCGCCGCCCGCACCGACGCGACGGCCTCCGCCACACGGTCGGTGGCAAGGCCGGTCGCCTGGGCAAACTCCCAAGACGCTTCGAGCAGGTCTGCGATCGGCCCGTCGGGATCGATGCCCAACAGGGCGGCCCGGCCCGCGGCGGTCACCTGCCCCAGGGTGCCCTCGTCCCCCAGCACCGCGGCGGTCGTGATGCCCCCAAAGCTCTGGTACTCGATCCGCGTGCTGCGCGTAGCGTGCGTCAGGCCGTCCCCCACGTCCCACACGAGCCCGCCCCGTTCCTGGATGAAGACGTCTCCGAGGCCCGTACCCGCCGCCACCTCGGCCCGATGCGCCATCTCCGCCAGGGCGTCACGGTCGTGACCCAGGTCGAACCGCTCGTTGGCGGCCAGCGCCGTGGCGAGCGTGGCCGCCCCGCTGGCCCCGAAGCCGCAGCCAATCGGCACGTCGGTCTCGAGGCGAACCGTCGCCGTGACGCCGAGCCGGTCGAGGACCCCACTCACCGGCGCTACCTGCGCGGGGCGGCCGTCCAGGTAGACGAGCGTCTCGCGGGCCGACTCAACGGTCGCCGTCACGCCGTCGGCCGTGGCAAAGCTGATGCCGAGCGACGACCGGCCGTCGCGCGGCACGAAGATCGGCGTGACGCTCCCCGGGGCGTGGGCGGTAACGGACATGGAGGCCGGCGGTCGTCCAGAAGACAACGGGCGATCAACGGGAGGCGCGAAGGACCGGGGAACCGATCAGTCCTCCAGCTCAAATTCGATCCGATCCACCTCCGCGCCCTTCGACGTGCGGTTGGTGATGCGGATCCGCCCAATGTCGCGGGTGCGGTCCACGTGGGTGCCGCCGCACGGGCAGAGGTCGAGGTCACCAATCCGTACCATCCGCAGCGGGTCCACGTGGTCGGGGATGAGGTCGAGCAGCCCGCGGCCCTCCGGGGTTTGCTCCTCCGCCCGGGCACGGGCCATCTCCTGTTTCTCGACTGGCAGGTCCTGCTCGATGGCCGTGTTGGTCCGCTCCTCGATCACCGCCACGTCCTCCTCGGAGAAGTCGGCGGGCTCGAAGTCGATGCGCGAGCGGTCCGTGTGGATCTGATTGCCGGCCGTCTGGGCCCCAAACACATCCAGCACGACCTTCGACAGGACGTGCTGCGCCGTGTGCATGCGGCGCAGCGTCCCGCGGCGCGCCTCGTCCACCTGTCCCGTCACCTCATCGCCCTCCGCCGGCAGCGTCCCCGTCCGGTCGTCGATGTAGTGGCGCACCGCCCCGTGCTCCTTCTGCACGTCGGTCACGTCGGCCGCGCCTTCGTCCCAGCGCAGCGTGCCGTGGTCGGCGGGTTGGCCGCCGCCCTCCGGATAGAAATAAGTGCCGTCGAGGACGATGTAGTCGTCGGTCGCGTCCGTGACGGCGGCGGTGAAGGTGGTGACATCGTCGCTGTCGGGCAGGTATCGCAGCTCAGTCATGGGTATCGCGGTAGAGACGGATTCGCAGAGCCACAGCGGCCGCAGCGCATACGGCCGCAACGCGTTCTTGAATTAAACCCATGCCCGTCGAAAAAGAAATGGCTTTTCGTCCTCCCGTCCCTTATCACGCCTCTCTTTCACAAATGACCGACATGACCCCGCAAGCGCGTCAATCCGCACCGCCGTCACACCGCAGCCCGGCCCTGGCCCTATGGTGCCCGCCCACTTACGAGGTGTCCGCCCACTCACGACACGCACACCTCACTCCGATATCACGTGATCCTGCCCGTAGCGGAACGTCCGGCGCTCCCGCTCCGCCATCGGCGGTGCCGTTCGTTGGCGGCTGCCTTTCTGCGGGACGCAAACCAGGGGGCGTCTCCCCGCAGACGATACTTGTCCGCGATCCACGCTCGGGCTTTTTCCATGTCGGAGGGCATGACTGACGGAACGTCGTGTCCGTCGAGCCGGGACAGGAAGGCCTCTCATCTCGGTCTCCGCGAATGGATTCACCTCGTGGACCGTGACGGAGTGCCCGATCCCGGACTCGATACCTTGGGCATCCATTCGTTCCCGAGCCACCTCTGGTCCCCCTTGTCGTGGGCCGTCATGTTTTGGGCATCGACGAGGAGTTTCGACGCTTCCGTGGACCGTACGGCCTCAAGCAGCGCACGGGCCCCTCCCGGAATCGGGCCCCCGAGGCGGAGTCGTGCCGTCAAAACACGACAACGCGGCACAGTTCTCAAGAGACACGTCTGGTTCGTCCCATTTACCGGCGGGCGGCGGTTAGTTTTGCCCCCCACAGGACTTGGGGACACCAGTGAGGCGACCAATAAAAAAGCCGCTCCGCCCCGAACAACGTCGGGGCGAAGCGGCGCAGGCATCCGCGACCGGGAGCGGTCGCACGTGCTTAGGGGCCGTGGGTTACGTCCCGGCGGAGTAGTCCGTGGCGTAGTGCTCCTGCTCGTCGGAGAGGGCATCAATCTGGATGCCCATCGTGCGCAGCTTCACCTCCGCAATCTCGTCGTCCATGTCCTGCGGGATGTCGTACACCTTGTCCTCCAACATCGCGTCGGACTCGTGGCGCTGGACGAGGTCGAGGTGGGCGCGGAACTGGTTGGCGAAGCTCATGTCCATGACCTCGCTCGGGTGGCCCTCCGCCGCGGCCAGGTTCACCAGGCGGCCGTCGCCGAGCACGTACACGCGCTTGCCGTTCTCCATCGTGTACTCGCGGTTGTTCGTGCGGACCTCACGGGCGTCGGTGGAGAGTTCGGCGAGCTCCTCCAGGTTGAGCTCCACGTCGTAGTGGCCGGTGTTGGCGACGATCGCCCCCTCCTTCATCTTCAGGAAGTGACGGCCCCGAATCACGTCCTTCATGCCGGTGGCCGTGACGAAGATGTCGCCCTTTTCGGCGGCCTCGTCCATGCTCATCACCTGATGGCCGTCGAGGGTCGCCTTCAGCGCCTTCGCCGGCTTGACCTCCGTCACGATCGTGTTGGCGCCCATGCCCTTGGCACGGGTCGCCACGCCCCGCCCGCAGTGGCCGTAGCCCGCGATCACGAAGTTCTTGCCCGCGATCATGGTGCTGGTCGCGCGCAGGATGCCGTCGATCGTCGACTGGCCGGTGCCGTACACGTTGTCGAAGTCCCACTTCGTCTCCGCGTCGTTGACGGCATACACCGGATACTGCAGCTCCCCGTCGTTGTCCATCGCCCGGAGCCGGTGCACCCCCGTTGTGGTCTCCTCGGAGCCGCCGATGATGTGGTCGGCCATCTCCGGGTGGTCGGAGTGGACGGTAAAGATAAGGTCCGCGCCGTCGTCGAGCGTGAGGTGCGGCGGCGTGTCGATCGTCCGCTCGATGCACCAGTAAAAGTCCTCGGTGTCGAGCCCGTGCCACGCGTAGATTTCGGTGCCGCCGTTGGCGAGGGCGGCGGCGATGTCGTCCTGCGTCGAGAGCGGGTTGCAGCCGCTCCAGGCCACCTCGGCGCCGCAGGCCTGCAGGGTCTCGACAAGCACCGCGGTCTCTTTCGTGACGTGCAGGCAGCCGCTGATCTTGTAGCCCTCGAAGGGCTTCTCGTCGGCAAATTCGTCACGGAGCTCCATGAGCACGGGCATCCGGCTCTCGGCCCATTCAATGCGCTTGCGGCCCTCGTCGGCCAGGCCCAAGTCGCGTACCTTGTAGTGTCCTTCTTTGTGGTCCATGTGGCTTGATGGCGTTGGTTTGTGGTAGACAGATCCAAGAGATCCCAGACCGCGACGAAATATGCCCCACGCGACCGGAAGTCCGGAGTGCGTGCGCGACAGCCCGGTGGAAAACGCTACTGATCGGTTGATGCTACCGGGGCGCCGGCCAACAGTTTGTAAGTTTGGCGGAAATCTCCCCCCAATTCATCTGTGATCTTCGGGGGCGCCCCCCCTTGCTGCCGGGGCCCGCCCCATGTCGTCGTGCGGCAAACAGTCCTTCGGAGGGTCTCGTCGGGGAGAGGCCCCAACCGAGGACGCTTCACACTGCACGCGCCCCCCTCCGGCCCGAAAAGGCCACCGTCCAAAAGCGGCGGACAGTTTGTCGAATGATAATCAACTCGACGATCCTGTCACGCGTGCTGGAAGCGCTTTCAAAACCGGGACGCAGCGGTCATATTGTTTTTACAAGTCTGGTGCATACAAGGCGGGTTGTTTAGAACCGACGCACAATGCGTCTTCTGGACACCGGTCCTCCTCATTCCTTTCGTCAGCAGTTCCCCCATCCCCTATGCCCAACGCCACGACGCCCTCCAGGACAACCTCCGCGATTCGTTGGTTCGAGACGCTCGACAACGAAGACCTCTCTTTGGTTGGTGGAAAGAATGCCTCCCTCGGCGAAATGATCGGGGCCCTGAAGGACTCCGGCATTCGCGTACCCGACGGGTTTGCAACGACCGCCGACACCTACCGACGCTTTTTGGAGGCGAACGACCTCACGGAGCACATTCGGGCGGAGCTCGAAGCCTGGGACGCAGGGGAGCAGTCCCTAAACGAGACGGGCACGACCATTCGCACACGAATCCGGCAGGGGGCCTTCCCGGAGGACGTGGCGGAGGAAATTCGGGAGGGCTACCGGTCCCTCAGCGCCGCCTACGGCGCCGACGCCGCAGACGTGGCCGTGCGGAGTAGCGCAACGGCCGAGGACCTGCCCGACGCCAGCTTCGCGGGCCAGCAGGAGAGCTACCTGGACGTGCGTGGGGTCACCGCCGTCCTCACGGCCTGCAAGCGATGCTTTGCCTCCCTCTTCACCGACCGTGCCCTGGGCTACCGCGAGAAGCAGGGCTTCGACCACCTCGACGTCGCCCTGTCGGTGGGCATCCAGAAGATGGTGCGGGCGGACAAGTCGGGCGTCCTCTTCACGATCGACACCGAGACGGGCTTCCCCGACACGAGCGTCATCAACGCGGCGTACGGGCTTGGCGAGAGTGTCGTGAAGGGCATCGTGAATCCGGACCAGTACACCGTCTACACCCCCTTCGTGAAGGACGAGACCCTCTCTCCCATCCTGGAGAAGACCCAGGGCGACCAGGCCCAGAAGATCGTCTCCACGGGCGAGGGCGGCACGACCACGATGCCGACCACCGACGACGAGCAGTCCGGCTTCGTGCTGTCCGACGAGGAAATCCTCGCACTGACCCGGTGGGGAAGAATCATCGAGGAGCACTACGACCGCCCGATGGACGTGGAGTGGGCCCGCGACCGGGACAGTGGCGACCTGTTCGTGGTGCAGGCCCGGCCCGAGACGGTGCAGTCCCAGCAGGCCGCAGGCACGCTCCGCACGTACCGGTTGACGGAGGAGGCATCGCCGTTGGTTATGGGCGTCGGCATCGGGAAGTCCATCGTGTCGGGGACGACCCGCGTGCTCGACAGCGTCGACGAGGCCGAGCGGTTCGAGGACGGGGACATCCTCGTCACCGAGATGACGGATCCCGACTGGGGCCCCATCCTGGAGCGGGCCGGCGGTGTGGTCACGAACCGGGGAGGGCGCACGTCTCACGCTGCAATCGTGAGCCGGGAGCTCGGCATTCCGGCCGTCATCGGCTCCGAAACCGCGACGGAGGCGCTCCGCGACGACCAGACGGTAACCCTGTCGTGTGCCCACAGCGACGCCGGGCAGGTCTACGAGGGCCAGCTCGACTACGAGAGCGAGGAGATCGACCTCGACGCGCTTCCGGCCCCCGACACCCGAGTGATGCTGAACCTGGCGAGCCCGTCCGCGGCGCTCGATTGGTGGAAGCTGCCGGTGGAGGGGGTCGGCCTCGCCCGCATGGAATACGTCATCAACAACATCATCAAGGTCCACCCGCTGGCGCTGGTGGCGTTCGACGAGGTGGAGGACAAAACCGCCCAGCGTCGCATCGAGAAGCTGACCCAGGCGTACGCCGACAAGGCGGAGTATTTCGTCGACCACCTTTCGCGGGGCATCGCCACGATTGCCGCCGCCCAGCACCCCCACCCGGTCATCGTCCGCCTCAGCGACTTCAAGACCAACGAGTACGCCGACCTCATCGGCGGGCGCGGGTTTGAGCCCGAGGAGGCAAACCCGATGCTCGGCTGGCGCGGCGCCTCTCGCTACTACAGCGACGCGTACGAGAAGGGCTTTGCGCTGGAGTGCCGGGCCCTGAAGCGCGTTCGCGACGAGATGGGCTTCACGAACGTGGTGGCCATGGTGCCCTTCTGCCGCACGCCCGACGAGGCGGACCGGGTGCTCGACGTGATGGCCGACCACGGCCTGAAGCGCGGCACGAATGGGCTGGAGGTGTACGTAATGGCCGAAATCCCGGCCAACATCGCCCTGGCCGACACGTTTGCGGAGCGGTTCGACGGCTTCTCCATCGGCACGAACGACCTGACCCAGCTCACGCTGGGCGTGGGCCGGGACGCGGAGCGCCTCACCCACCTGTTCGACGAGCGCAACGCGGCGGTGAAACGGCGGATTGCGGAGCTGATCGAGGAGGCCCACGCCGCCGGGCGCCCGGTGGGCATCTGCGGGCAGGCCCCCAGCGACTATCCCGAGTTTGCGGAGTTCCTGGTTGAGGCTGGCATCGACTCCATCTCCGTCACCCCCGACAGTGTCCCCAACGTCCTCCGGCACGTCGCGCAGGCGGAGGCCCGCGCCGCCTAACCGGTCGCCCCTCGCGTCCGCGTCGCCGGCACAAGCCTACACAAGGAGCACAACCAAGACCGTGTAGAGGACGATGGCCAGCCCGCCGGCGACCGACGCGAGGGGAAGCTGCGTGTTCACGTGGTCCATCAGGTCCGCCCCCGTCGCCAGCGACGAGAGGACCGTGGTGTCCGAGATGGGCGAGCACTGGTCCCCGTAGACGCTCCCCCCCACGACCGCCCCGAAGCAGAGCGTGATAAAGAGCGGGTCCTGCGAGACGCTCCACGCCAGCGGCAGGGCCACCGGGAAGACGACCGCGTAGGTGCCCCACGACGTGCCGGTGGAGAAGGCGATGATGAGACAAAGGACCACCAGTAGGCCCGGGAGCACGGCGGGCGGGATCGCCTCACCGACGCTGGCCACCACGTACTCGGCGGTGCCCATGGCGTCGGCCACCTCCTTCAGCGACACCGCCAGCGCGAGGATGATGGCCCCGATGGTGACCCCCTTGCAGCCGTCGATGAACCCGTCAATTGCCTCCTGAAACTCCATTCCCTTGAACAGCGCCAGGCCCAGCCCCGCCAGCACCGCCAGCACGAACGCCTCGGCGATGAGGAGGGTGGGGTCCTCGGTATTGCCAAGGTAAAAATAGGTGTACAGGTACGGCAGGATGGCGACCGCCAGCAACGTCCCGATGGGCCCAACGAAATCGACGAGACCGGGCGTGTAGTCGTCCGGCACGTTCATCTCTGTCAGCTCCCGCGAGGTGAGGGGCGTGGCCTCGTCCCGGTCCAGCTTGCCGGTCGTGCGGGCCCGCTCGGTGGCGTCGCGCATCTTTTTGCTCGGCACCCACGGCAGCACCTCCCACGCAAAGAGAAGCGTCAGGGCGACCGCAAAGAGCGCGTAGAAGTTGGCCCAGATCGACGAGAAGAAAAACGCAATGCCCTCCTGCGACGTCTCGATGAGCGGAATGGTGCCCGCCACCAGCCCCCCCACGTAGATCGGCCACACGTTGAACGGAATAAGGGTGGCGGCGGGGGACGCCGTCGAGTCGACCACGTACGACAGTTCCTCGTGCGACACGTCGTGCTGATCCCCGATCGGGCGGGCCGTCGCCCCGGTGAGGACCGTCGAAATGGTGCCGCCCTGGTGGAAGAGAAGCCCCATCAGCCAGGTAAAAAACTTGGCGGTCTTGGGCCCGGTCACCATTTTCTCCCCCGCCCATTCCGCAAACCGAATCGCTCCGCCCGTCCGGGTCCAGAGCCCGATGAGCCCCCCCAACGCCCACAGGTAGACCAGCAGGATCAGCGCAAAGTCCTCCGTGCCAATCGCGGGGAGCAGAAAGGCGTCGATGATGTTGACCTGTCCCGCAATGATGCCGCCCGCCGCGATGCCGATGAAGAGGGCGCTCACCACCTCCTGCAGCCAGAAGGCCAGCACGATGGCGATGAGCGGCGGCAGGACCGACCAGAAGCCGTAGTGGCCGTTGGTCTTGGGAATGTCGCCGGCCACGTAGACTGCCGCCCCGAGCCCCCCCAGCACCAGCGCCGCCACCAGCCAGCGCCGCCACCACGGCGTCCCTTCATCAGGGTTCTCGTCGGACTCGGGCGCAACAGATCCGGATTCCTGCACGTCAGTGATCGAGGCGTCGGGCTCGGCGGCGTCGGGCATGGACATTAGGCAGGTTAATCCAGAAGCAAATCCAGGCCCAAGTAAGCAACTGTGCACCAGGGACGCCAACTTGCCCGACCGGAGGCGGACTGGCGCTTCCGGAATGGAACCACTCATGCATGCGTCGTGGTTTTACGCGTCCGAAAGAAGCAGCGCGGTCGGTCTCCTGCCATCGGGTTACGGCCTCTCCCATGAACGACGTGCGACTCGTCTTTGGGCTCGTTCTCGTTCTTGCCTTTGGCGCCTGCGTCGACGGACAGGCCGGGTACCGCCTCGCCACAGAGGAAGACGAGATTCAACGACTGATTCCTCCGCGGGGCGAGCACCCCAGGGTGGATGTCCTCCAGTACTCGGACGGGCGCCACGTCGAAATCACGTTCGCAGGCAGCACTGTCGACACCCTTTCGGTGATGGACGACACGGCGACCTCGGGTGTGTCGCGGCGGGAAGCAACAAGGATTGCCCAGATTTTGGAGCGTTTCTACGGGGATTTCGGAGCGGTGACCGAGGTCAAGGTGGGCATCGACACGTGGACCGGCATCGGGGACGTGGGCTTTTGGCAGGAATCCTCCCTCGTACTCGATGCAAAAGAACTTCGGGCTCTCGAAGACTGAACCCGATGACGTTCGCCGTCGGGAGCGGTCGGTTGATTGCCGC
Organism: Salinibacter pepae; assembly: GCF_947077775.1. Lineage (NCBI taxonomy): Bacteria > Pseudomonadati > Rhodothermota > Rhodothermia > Rhodothermales > Salinibacteraceae > Salinibacter > Salinibacter pepae. The sequence goes on along the minus strand of NZ_CAMTTE010000001.1, from coordinate 3,292,474 downwards.
GGGCCCTTCCGCGTCACGAATGAGGCTCGTTGGGCGGATCGGCACCGTTGCCCTCGATGACCTTTCCCGTGTCCCGCATGATCTCCTCGACGACCGACTGGGCCTCGGACTCGGCACGCTCCAGGGCTTCCACCGCCACCGTGGGTCCCTCGCCCCGTTGCTCCAGGACCAAGAGCGCCGCGTGGCACGGCGCCTCCCCCGCGTCACCGGCCCCACCCATCGGACTCACGGTGTGCACGCGCCATCCCCGTTCCAGCTCAAGGTTGAGTTCGTCGAGCCCCTCGTGGCCATCGGCGTGGCCGTCGGGCCCCGTGCGTACAATCAGCACCTTCTGGGGCATCGGTCTGGAGTTTTGCCTCCGCAGAGTCGAGACGCGGAGCGAACGACGCAACTCTGGATTTGTTGGGGAGGCGGTGAAGTTCGGAAACGCATTGCGTAGTGCGTATTGCGTAGTGCGTATTGCGTAACGAGACACGCGGTGGACTGTCCTTCGCCCCGGCCTTTCGGGTGGATGCAGCCGAAGAGGTGCAGTACGAAATACGCAATACGAAATACGCAACACACAGTACCAGAACCGCTGTCCCCACGCCCGGCAGGACGGCCTGGAACCAACGACACGCTCGAATACCGTCCGCCCCCATGCGCATCGGCCTCCTCTACGACACCTTCGACGCCTATTCGTGGGCCGACGACGACCCGCCGGACGCCGACGCCGAGTACGAGCCCAAAGAGACGGTCGACACCCTCGCGGCCGCCGTGGAGCACCTCGGGCACACCCCCGTCCGCGTCGGGACCGCGGCCGACCTGCGCAACCGGCTCGGGGAGGGACTGTCGCTCGACGCCGCGATCAACATCACGGAGGGGGCCCACAGCCGAAACCGGGAGGCCTACGTCCCGATTCTGCTGGAGATGGCCGGCGTTCCCTGCCTCGGCTCCGACGCGCTCACCCTCTCGGTGACGCTGGACAAGGCCTGGACGAAAACCCTCGTCGCGGCCGCGGACATCCCCACTCCGCCACATCGGGTCTATGGTGCGTCCGAAGCCGTCGACGCAGACGCCCTTCCGGGTGCCTTTCCCCTGTTCGTGAAGCCACGCTACGAGGGGACGTCGAAGGGGATCACGCCCGACAGCAAGGTCGAGGCCGTTGCGGCCCTGCGGCGTGCGGTGGACCGCATCACGACGACGTACGACCAGGACGCCGTCGCGGAGCCCTTCGTGGCGGGCGGCGGCGAGTTTACGGTGGCCGTCGTGGGGCACGACCCGCCCGAGGCGCTGCCCGTTCTCCAGCGCGGCGTAGAACCGACCACCGGCATCGGCCTGCACGCCCTGGAGCACCGCGGCGCCCCCACCGCGGATGAGGAGTGGGAATACGAATTGCGGGGCACGCTCGCCCCCGCCCTCGAAGACCGTCTGCAGACCTTGGCCCTGCGCGCGTTCGACACGCTCGACTGCCGCGACTTCGCCCGCGCGGACTTCCGGGTCGACGGCGACGGAACCCCCTGGTTTCTCGAAATCAACCCGCTGCCGACGTTTAAGCCCGACGACACCTTCGCGATCGTCGCCGAGCTCATGGGCCGTGACTACGTCGACTACCTCGCCGAGGTGTTCGGACGGGGGCTGCGGCGACTCGGACTTGAGTAGTTCCGCCTGACCCTACGCGCGCCCTCCCTCTGCCCCACAGGCGCAACGTTCCGTCTGTGCATCCCGTGTAAGCCCCCTGCAGAGTGCTCCCCACCACGAACACACGCCCCCCGATGGCACCCTCCAATTCGCGGCCCGGCCCCGACCATCCACGGTGGACCGACTGGCGCTGGCAGATGCAAAACCGCATCCACAGTGCCGAGGCGCTTCGGAAGTGGATTCGCCCGACGGACGACGAGCGCGCGGCCATCGAGCGGGCCGGGGACGCGTTTCGGTGGAACGTGACCCCGTACTACGCCCACCTGATGGCCCCCGACGACCCGTCGTGCCCGGTGCGGCGCCAGGCCGTGCCCACGATGGACGAGTTCGGGCCCGACATTGTCGACGAGCTCGACCCCCTCGACGAGACCGGGCACGAGCCGGTCAAAAACCTGATTCACAACTACGAGGACCGGGTGGCCTTCTGCGTCACCGCCGAGTGTGCCATCTATTGCCGCTACTGCCTGCGCAAGCGGATGGTGGGGGATGCCGAGTACTTCATGCGCACCGACGAGCACCAGGCGGCGATCGACTACATCGCCGCCCACGACGAGATTCGCGACGTGCTGCTCACGGGCGGCGACCCGCTCACCTTCAACGAGGCCAACCTGGAGTGGCTTCTCAGCAGGCTGCGGGCGATCGACCACGTGGAGCTCATCCGCTTTGGCTCCCGCATGCCGGTGAAGCTTCCGTACCGGATTACCGACGATCTCTGCGCCCTTCTGGCCGAGTACCACCCGCTCTGGATCAACACCCACTTCAACCATCCGAACGAGCTCACCGACGATGCCGCCGCGGCCATTGGCCGCCTCAAGGACGCCGGAATCCCCGTGGGCAACCAGACGGTGCTCCTGCGGGGCGTGAACGACGACCCCGACACGATGAAAGCCCTCAACGAAGGGCTCGTCCGCATGCGGGTGCGCCCCTACTACCTCTACCAGGCACAAATTATCGGCGGCACCGGCCACCTGCGTACGCCCATCGAGGTGGGCATGCACATCATGCGACAACTCCGGGGCCGAACGTCCGGGTTTGCGATTCCAGACTACGTCCTCGACACGCCCCACGGCAAAGTGCCCCTCAACCGCAGCTACGTGAAGGGCCGAGCCGGCGACCACGTGCTCATGGAGAGCTACGACGGGACGCTCTGGGCCGAGCCGAATCCGGTGCCCGAGGGCCGCGATCTCCCGTTCCGGCTCCCGCCGGTCGACCTGCCCCCCGACGTCGACACCATCCCGACGAACGGCTCGCTGGAGGCACGCCCTGCCAGCGCGTAGTGCGAATCGGGATTCATTCTGTTGACATTACCGGTGGGTCGAGATACCTTCTATTCCCCATCACTTTTCACTCGCACAGGGAGTTCCGCCCCCCCGAATGGTCCGTTTCCTGCTCGTGCTCTTGGCCGTCCTCGTCGTCGGACTTGCCGTCCTGTTCGGCCGTCCGTGGCTCTACGTCGCGACGGGCCTGATCCTCGTCGGCGGCCTCGGGGGATTGGGCTGGTGGCTCTGGACCGCGTTCGGGCAGGGCCAGGCGGCCCCGGAGCGCCCCAGCCCTGCGCCCGACGCCGAGGACCCATCGCTCGACGACCTCGGAATCATGGACATCCAGCCGAAGGGGGCGGGGCCCGACGCGTCGGAGCCCTCCCCGGACGAGGCGGCCGAGCACAGCGGTCCCCGGACGCCCCCCAACACGGCCGCCCCTGCTGAATCGGACGCCTCCTCCGCCCCCCCTCCGGCGTCCGTCGACACGCCTCAGCCCTCGCCCGCCGCGGCCCCACCGGCCCCGGAAGACACGGACGAGGAGGCGGATTCCGTGTTCGCGCCTCTGCTTGAGGCCGCGCGCGCAGCCCTGGACGCCCGAACGGTCGGTCTTCTCGTCCAGGAAGACGTGGCGCTGACCTACCGGATTAAGGCCCTCGCCAGCCGGCACCCGTCGGTTCGGAAGGGCGGCTCGTTCGACACCCAGACGCCCCTTCTGACCGCCACAATGTCGCGGGAATCGGTGACCTACCGGTCCCTCACCGGGGCTGAGGTGGCAGTCGAAGACCTGGGCTACTACGACGATCCGCCGACGGTAGACCACCTGGCCCTCGCCCCCGCCGCCCAGCCGGATTCGTCCTCCACGACGTTTCTCGTGGCGGACGCTTCCTCGGATGTCGACCTCGGGGCGTCTCGGGCGCGCACTGTGCTGTCCCACTTCGCCGACACGGTGGCCCTCCTGCTCGACACGGACCGGTCGCCCGACGGGCCGGAGCAAGCCTCTTCCCCCGAAGGGCCACACGAGGTTGAGGACGCCGATTTGCTGGCCCCGAATGCAAACGGCACACCGGAGGCAGACCTCGAGGCGGACGAGGACCCGGAGGCGTCGCCCCGTCCCCGCCGCGAACTCATCGCGGAGGAGATGGAGACCGCCCGCTCATCGTCGGAGCCGCTCGCTCTGGCCCTCGTTCACCTCAACCGGGCCGAATCCATCGCCCGCCAGGGCGAGGAGGCCGTCGCCTCCGCCGAGCGCCTGTTTGAGGCCCGCCTGGAACAGAAAGCCCCCAGTCAGCGGGTCGAACGGTTCGGTGAGCTCACGTACGGCGTTTTCTTCCGAGCCGGGCCCGACACCATCGAGCCGTGGATCACAGACTTCGAGGCGGCGATGGCGCAGGAGCAGGGACAACTCGAAGGCGGCGCGAGCGTCGGCGTGGCCCTGTGGACCGACGAGACCCCCGAGGCACTCCGGACCGCCGCCACAGAGGCCCTGCGGGAGGCGTACGAGACGGGCACCTGCACGATCGTGACGTAGTCGGGCCTGAACCTGCCCCCCCAGAGTGGCGTTTTGGAAATGCCCTCCTCGTTGGAGGATATGTCACACGTCGCTTCCGTCACGCGCCCTTTTGTCGCCATGCCAGACCTCGATTCGTCGCCGCGCATCACGCACGTGTCGTGGGGCCGCCTTGAGGTCGAATTCGCATCCGACGACGGCACCCGGTCGTTCAAGGACGCCAAGTTGTATCCGGGCGGGGCGCGCGTGTGGGACTGGAACGAGACCGGCACGTCCCACACGCCGGGCATTCAACCGGCCGACGTGGAGGAACTGCTGGAGCACGGGGCCTCGGTCGTGGTCTTGTCCCGCGGCATGAACGAGCGGCTCCAGGTGCAGCCAAAGACCCTCGATCGGCTCGACGACGCGGGCGTGGCCCCCCACGTGCTTCCGACCGACTCGGCCGTGGACCGGTACAACGAGCTGCAGGCCGCCGACGAGGCCGTCGCGGGCCTCTTTCATTCCACCTGCTAGCACGGCGCCCCGACATGCACCTGCCCGCCCCCACATGGACGTCGTCGTGGCCGGCGGGGCACCCAGTTAGCGTCTGGCGACTTCGCATGAATGCCCTCGGCGGCGATCCGGAGGTGGTGCTGCGCCCGCTCACCGTTCCGTCCGAGCACGACCGGGCCCGTCGCTACGCGTTCGCGGCCGACCGGCACCGCCACCTCGCCGGCCGCGCCCTCGTCCGCCTCGTCCTGTCCCGCTGGCAGAACTGCACGCCCGCCTCGCTCGCAATCGCGGAGGGCCCTCACGGCAAGCCCAGACTGCAGGACCCGCCGGCCGATGGCCCCCGCCTCCACTTCAACATCGGCCACACCGGCCCCGTGGTCGTCGTGGCCTTTAGCCGGCATCAGCCTGTAGGAATCGACGTGGAGCCCCACACCCGAACGGTCGACGCCCCGTCGCTCGCAGAACGGGTCCTTACCGCCTCGGAGCGGGACCGGTGGCGATCCCGGCCCGCCTCTTGCCGAGAGGCGGCCCTCCTGCACCTGTGGACGTGCAAGGAGGCGTTTCTCAAAGCGACCGGCGAGGGCCTGCGTCGTGCGCCGACGACCGTCGAGAGCATCGCCGACGGCTCCACAGTTGTGGCCCTCCGCGACGCGCCCGATTCCAGCGCCCCCTCTTCCGCCCCTGCAGATGAGTGGTCGGTTCGGCCCTTCTCGGCGACGGACGATGTCCTCGGGGCGATCGTGCGGAAGGGCGAGGTGCCAACCCCGGTCTCCTGGGTCGACGCGACGAACATCGTGACGCGGTCGGCCGAGTGAGGCCCCTGTCCCCCCGCGTGCCCCCGGCCTACTTGCCCCCGCCTACTTGCACTCGTCGCTCACCACCTCTCCCCCACTCAGGACGGTGCAGACGTGCGTGGTGTACTCGAACGGGTCGCCGTCGAAGAGCGCCAGGTCGGCGCGCTGTCCCGGGGCCAGGGTCCCAACGGATTCCAGCCCGAGGATCTCGGCCGCCTCGCGGGTGATGCTGGCCAGGGCCGCCTCACGGGGCAGGCCGTGCGCCATCGCGATGGCCGCCTCGTAGAGCGCAATGCGGGTCTTGGGCACGTAGGGCTCCCAGCCGGTCTGGATGGCCACGGGGACGCCCGCGTCGTGCAGGACGCCCGCCGTGGTGAAGGCGGCGTTCTGCGTGGTGCCCGAGGGGCGGGCCATGGTCGGGTGCAGAATGACGGGGACGTTGGCCTCCGCGATCTCTTCGGGCATCAGGTACGCCTCCGCTGCCCCGTCCAGAATCAGGTCAAAGCCGAACTCCTCCTGCAGGCGCAGGGCCGTCTGGATGTCGTGGGCCCGGTGGGCCGTAATGAGGGCCGGCACCTCGCCGCGCAGCACATCCTGCAGAACGGCCTGCCCCAGATCTCCCTCCGATTCGCCCCCGTCCATCGCGGCCTGCGCGTCGAGCAGGGCCTGTCGGAGCATCGCGACCCCCTTGGCCCGGGTCCCGGGCTGCTCGAAGCGGGCCTGCGCGTCGGGCCCCAGCGTGAAGGCGACCGTGGTGATCGAATCGCGCAGGGAGGCCTCGACCGTCGTGCCGGCGGTCGAGAACGTGGCCGTCTGCCCGCTGATGAGGGCGCCCGGCGCGTGGCCGGTGTGGACGGTGGTAAAGCCCAGCTGCTGGACGAAGGACACGAGCTGCTCCCGCGGGTTGTACGCGTCGAGGGCCCGGAGCGCAGGCTGCATGGGCTCCGAGGTGTCAAGCTGGTCCTGATCGGCGGGCACGTTGTAGATGCCCGACAGGCCCACCGTGCCCCGCGGGTCGATCAGGCCCGGGGTGGCGACGGACGCCTCGTGCACCTCGGCGGACGCCGGCACGTCGACCTCCGGCGCGGGCCCGACGGCCGCAATCGTGTCGTTCTCGATGAGCACGACCCCCTCCTCGATGGGGTCGCCGGTCATGGTGTACAGGGTATCCGCCCGCACGGCCCGCTGCGGCTGGGCGGAGGCCGTGGGCAGGCCGCCCCACAGCAGGAGCGCGGCGAGCAGAATGGATAGGCGGCGGGGGCGAAGACGCGACGTCGACATGGCAGAACGCTCAGTTGAGAGACGGAAGCAGACAGACAAGAGGCAGCGGGCGAGGCAGGCGTTACTCATGGACGTGCTGGGCCGCCCCGTCGTAGACCCGGTACCCACCGGTAGCAAACTCGCGGTCCTCGGGATCGGATCGGTCGAAGACCGGCGTGCCCTCCACCCAGGTCTGTTCGATCTTGGTGTACACGCTGAGCGGGTCGCCGGACAGCACGATGAAGTCGGCGTCTTTGCCTTCCTCCAGTGATCCCACCTCGTCCTCCATGCCGAGCATGCGCGCCCCCGCCAGGGTCACCGATTCGAGCGCCGCGTCTCGGGGCATGCCCGCCCGCACCCCGATGGCCGGGGACCGCAAGAACAGCCGGGAGTCGGTGATGGGGTCGTCGGTGTGGTAGGCCACGTCTACGCCCGCCTCCTCGAGCACCCGCCCCGTGCGGTAGACCAGTTCGTCGGCCTCGTGCTTGCCACCCGGCGAGTCGAGCACGATGATGGAGGCCGGGACGTCGGCCTCCGCAATCTCGTCGGCCACCTTCCATCCTTCACTGACGTGGTGCAGCACGAGGTCGAAGCCGAACTCCTCGCTCAGCCGGATCGCGGTGAGAATGTCGTCGTGCCGGTGCGTGTGGAAGTGCACCGTCCGCCGCCCCTCCAGCACGTCGATCAGGCCCTCCATGCGGAGGTTGCGGTCCGGCGCCTCCGACGGATCGTCGGCCTGTTTTTTCTTGCGCCGGTATTCCTGCGCCGCCACGAACTGCTCGCGGGCCATGGCCGCGGCCCGAGCCCGGGTGCCGGGGAAGGCCCCGCTCGCCCGTTGGGGGTTCGTGCCGTTGGCCATCTTCATGCCGCCGCAGTCCCCAACCGGTTTCTCCTCACAGGCCGACAGTTCGGACACCGTGCCCCCCTCACGCAACTTGAGGTAGGTGGTCTGGCCGCTCATCAGGAGGCCAGAGCCCGAGATCAGCTGGACGGTCGTGATGCCGCCGGCGCGGGCCCGGTGCAACGACGGGTGGCGCACGTTGATGGCATCGATCGTGCGGGCGTCCGGGTGCATTGCTGCGGACCCATCCCCGCCGCCCACCTCCCCGATGTGGGAGTGCGTGTCCACGAGGCCGGGCATGATCTCCTTCCCCGCCACGTCGTGCTCCACCGCGTTCGCGGGCACGTCGACCGATCCGACCGGCCCGACGGCCTGAATCGTGCCGTCCTCCACCACCAGGACCCCCTGCTCGATGGGCTCGTCGTGAATCGGGTAGAGGGTGGCGTTTCGGAAGACGTGAGGCCGGTCTTGAGCCTGAGCGGGCGCGCAGAGGCACAGTCCCGCGAGGCTCAGGAGGAGAAGGACAGTCCGCATGCGGAACAGAGGACGGTTCGAAAAAGACAAGTTGCGCTGGGTATATAGAACGTATGACGTGCCCCTCGCACTCGCAAGCGAGCCAAAGACGGCGCGGCAGTCTGGGGAGAAGAGCATGCATCCGCCCCTTCTATCTTTCTTTTTGGAGAAATCCCCCAAGTTAGAGGAATCTTCCAAGTTTAAACTGAACCGGACGCCCAGCACTTGGGCTGGGGGGAAGGCGTCGAAGGTTGTGAATCACCGCACGAGCGGCTTCTCTGTCTCTCTGGAGGACACCGAAGCTACTTTGGTAGCGTGCACACGTTGATGAGAGATTTTAGAGATGAGAGATTTTAGATCATAATGCGATATTGGGTCAGACAGACGACGAGGCACCCGTACTCAACCGATGACAGACCCCGTCACCGCGATCGTCTTTAAAAATTACGGTCGGCATCGTCTTCGGAGCAGGGCGATACAGCAAGCACGAAGCTTTGATTGAGCAGCATCGACGGAATGGCATGCATCCGTGCCTGTGCCCTGCGGGGTGACGCGGTTCGGGCCTTCTTCTATTGCCGAGACAGGTCCCATTTTCTCTCACTGAGAGCTTCCTTCGCCAAGTGACCCTTTTGCTAAGTGCCGAACAGTTTACTTCCCTAAACGCCCTAGCGTAAATGTCTCGTCCCTCCGTTGCTTTCCCGTGGCAACGTGCCCGTCGTAGCATCACAGCGCGACGCGTCCTCGCACTCGCCCTTTTGACCTGCGGGACACTCGTGGCGGTCTCCCCAGGAACCGTCCACGCACAAGACACAGCGTCTCCGTGCACCGGTACCGTAACGGCTGCGGAGGAGGCGTACTTGAACCGCAACTACCAGGAGGCAGTCACACTCGCCTCTCAGTGCACAGACCGGTCGGCCTTTGACGACGAGATCGTGATCCAGGCGTATCGGCTCATCACGCTGGCGTCACTGCGACAGGGCGCCCTCGTCCAGGCCCGTTCCGCGGTCACCAATATCCTCCAGATCGATCCCGGGTACACGGCCGATCCGGTCAACGACCCGCCTGCCTACGACCTGTTCGTCTCCTTGGTGCGGCGGGAGGAGAATATCGAAAATACAGCAGACGCGGAGACCGATACAGAAGAGCCTTCTCCTGCTCCCCCGCGACGTAACGAGGGAGGGCTCTTTCTTAAACTTATCGGGGTCGGCCTCTCGGATTACACCGGCGACCTTCCGGTTGGGACCACCGGTCATCCCTTTGACTTTCAGGAGGCAAGCACCGGATTCGGGGCCCCGTACCTCTTTACGGCCGAACTCGGATACGAGTTTTCCTCAAACTTGGCCCTCGTGCTCGGTGTTCAGACTGGCAACTATCCAATTGTCGGATACTCGACGGGGAACAACGACATCGCGGACTCTTGGCGACACACGCCGCAACTTCTGGTTCGCTATACGTTTGGCGCTGCGGGCGAGGCGGTTGCGGCGTACCTGGACGCAGGCGCCAATGTCACCTTCGGGGGCGGGGGCATTGCCAGTCCGGGGTTTGGCCCCTCCGTGGGCGGCGGGGTCGACATTCCTCTGAGCAACACGTGGTCCTTCTTCGTGGAGTCCCGATTCAACTTCACCCTTCCGGACAACGCCATTGACGGCACAAGTTATCCCGAGGACGTTCAAGTAGAACGCCCACCTAAGGGAAGCATTACCGGCCCCTTCGACTCGGTAAATCAACTTCTCGGAATTGGCCTCCGCGTCCGGTTTGGCGGCGCGGCAAGCGGCTCGGCTGCACAGGAGTAGCGCGTCCCGTCCCGCCGGCCTGCACTAGTCCTCCCCCAGCGCCGCGGTCACCTCGTCGGCCGCCTCCTTCAGCAGGACCGCCGACCGGAGCGAGAGGTCGCTCTCGTCGAGCAGCCGCTTGCCCTCCTCCGCGTTGGTGCCCTGCAGGCGGACGATCAGCGGCACGTCGATGTCGATGTTCTTGGCCGCCTCGATGACGCCCTGGGCCACCCGGTCGCAGCGCACGATGCCGCCAAAGATGTTGAGCAGCAGGGCCTCCACGTTCGGGTCCTCCAGAATGATGCGGAAGCCCGCCTCCACCGTCTCGGCGCTTGCCGCCCCGCCCACGTCGAGGAAGTTCGCGGGCTCCCCGCCGGCCAGCTTGATGATGTCCATCGTCGCCATGGCGAGGCCGGCGCCGTTCACCATGCAGCCCACGTTGCCGTCGAGCGTGATGTAGCTCAGTCCGTGCTCCCCGGCCTTCACCTCCGTCGGGTCCTCTTCGTGGAGGTCGCGCATCTCCTCCAGGTCCGGGTGGCGGAAGAGCGCGTTGTCGTCGAGGTTCACCTTCGCGTCGACGGCCTCGATGTCGCCGCCGGGCGTCTGCACGAGCGGGTTGATCTCCGCGAGCGTGCAGTCGTTCTCTTCGAACGCTTCGTACAGGCCCTGAATCGACGCGACGGCCTGCTTGAAGGCATCGCCCTCCAGCCCCATGGCGAACGCGAGCTGGCGGGTCTGAAACGGCCGCAGGCCAATCGAGGGGTCCACCCACACCCGCTGGATCTTCTCGGGGGACTCCTCCGCGACCGTCTCGATGTCGACGCCGCCCTCGGTCGACACCATGATGGCGTTCATGCTCGTCTCCCGGTCCAGGGTGACGCCCAAGTAGTACTCCTGGTCGATGTCGACGCCCTCGGTTACGAGAATCTTGCGGACCGTCTGGCCCTCCGGGCCGGTCTGGTGGGTCACCAGGTCCATGCCCAAAATGTTGTCGGCGTGCTCGCGGACCTCCTCGACGCTGTGGGCGAGCTTGACGCCGCCCCCCTTGCCGCGCCCGCCGGCATGGATCTGCGCCTTCACGATGAACAAGGTGGCGTCGTTCTCCTCCTCCAGCCGGCGCGCCGCGTCGACGGCCGCGTCGACTGTCTCGGCCACGATGCCGTCCGGAACCGATACGCCGTAGTCGCGAAAGAGACCTTTTGCTTGGTATTCGTGGAGCTTCATGGAGTAGGGCGGATTGGATGAACGTCGAATTTGCTGGCAAGTAAATGGTCGGGGCGGACAAGGTCTAGCAGGCTGCTCATTTTTGCGGGGTGTTCGCAAGCGATCCCGTCCGCCCCGCCCTCTCCCCTCACGCCCCCCCGCTGCCATGTCGACCTTCGAACGGCACATCATCAAGCGGCTGCTGAAGGGCTTCGTACTGTTCGTCGGGGCCCTCCTCGTCTTCTTCATCGTGCTGCACTGGGTCGAGTACAGCGACGACTTCCTCGACGGCGGGGCCACCATTTGGGAGGTGTTTACGGTCTTCTACCCCAACTACGTCCCGGAAATCATCCGGCTCACCTCCCCGCTGGCGCTGTTTCTGTCCTGCATCTACCTGACCGGCACCCTCGCGCAGGAGCTCCAGCTCGTGGCCCTGCAGACCTCCGGGGTGTCCCTCTACCAGCTCCTGCGGCCGTACCTGGGGGTGGGACTGCTCGTCACCGTCTTCATGTTCGGGTTCAACGGATGGGTGGTGCCCAAGACAAACGAGGTGGTGGTGCGCTACGAGAACGAATACCTGCCCGGCAACCAAAAGAGCGTCCAGACGAGCGAGATTCACCGCCGAAACGGCCCCAACAGCATCCTCTCGGTGGGCTACTACGACGCGGACCGCGAGCGGGCCCACACCGTCTCCCTCCAGCAGCTGGCGGGGGACGCCCGCCTGGCCCGCCGGGTCGACGCCAACCGGATGGAATGGGACGACTCCCTCGAGGTGTGGAGGCTGGACGACGTAACACGCCGCACGTTCGTGAAGGGCGAGACGCAGCGCAAACGCACCATCGCCTCACTGGACACAACCCTTCAGGTCTACCCCCGCGACCTCGCCCGTTCAAAAAATGACGTGGCGGCCATGACCATTCCGGCGGCCGCGGAGTACCTGGCGGCCCTGCGCCGGTCCGGCGTCGGGGGGCTCACGCGGCCGCTGGTCGCCTACTACAATAAGTTCGCGTACCCCTTCGCCAATCTTTTGCTGGTTCTGATTGGGGTGCCCATCGCCTCCACCCGCCGCCGCGGCGGGCAGGCTGTTCGGTTCGCCATCGGGCTGCTCATCGCCTTCGTCTACCTTTCCGTTCAGAAGCTCGCGGAGCCGCTCGGGTACGCCGGCACCCTCAGCCCGGCCTGGACCGCCTGGCTTCCCCACCTCACGTTCGCCGTGGTGGCCCTGCTCGTGCTCTGGTGGGCCCGCAAATAGCGGCTCCGTTCCAGGCATGGGTCGTCCGCCCCGAAACCGTTGCCCGTCGTGTTATTTTTACAAGTAGTGGCGGAGTCTCACCTGTGGACTCCCCCGCCCTCGTTCTCACCCCCCGTCCGCTCACCTGTTTTCTTTACCTATGCCTATGTGGCACGACAGCGTCCTCGGCACGATCGGAGACACGCCCCTGGTTCGGCTGAATGAAATTGGCAGTGACCTCCCCCCCACGATTCTCGCGAAGGTGGAGTTTTTCAACCCGGGGGGCTCGGTGAAGGACCGGATTGGGCGTGCACTGATTGAGGAGGCCGAAAAGGAGGGGCGCATCGAACCGGGCGGCACCATCATCGAAGGGACCAGCGGCAACACGGGCGCGGGACTCGCCATCACCGCCATCGCCAAGGGGTACCGGTGCATTTTCACCACCACGGACAAGCAGAGCCAGGAGAAGGTGGACGTGCTCCGGGGCCTGGGCGCCGAGGTGCTGGTGTGCCCCACCAACGTGGAGCCGGACGATCCCCGCAGCTACTACTCGGTCGCCCGCCGCCTGTCCGAGGAGATCCCCAATTCGATCTACCTGAACCAGTACGACAACCCCGCCAACGCGAAGGCCCACTACGAGACGACGGGGCCGGAGCTGTGGGAGCAGACGGAGGGCCGAATCACGCACTTTGTGGCGGGGGCCGGAACGGGGGGCACCATCAGCGGCACGGCGAACTACCTGAAGGAGCAGGACGACGACATTAGCGTGATTGGGGTGGATCCCTGTGGGTCGGTCTTTCACAAGTACTTCCACGAGGGCGTCTTCGACGAGGACGAGATCTATCCCTACTTCACCGAGGGGGTGGGGGAGGACATTCTTCCCGACAACATGGACTTCGACGTCGTCGACGACTTCGTGGAGGTGGGCGACAAGGCGTCCATGCAGATGACGCGCCGGCTGGCGCGGGAGGAGGGCCTCTTCATCGGACAGTCCTGCGGGTTGGCCGTTGCCGGCACCCTCCAGTGGGTGAAGGCCCACCGCGACGAGCTCTCGCCGGACGACGTGGTGGTCGTCCTGCTTCCGGATTCGGGCTTCCGCTACCTGTCGAAGACCTACAACGACGACTGGATGCAGAACCACGGCTTCCTGGAAAAGAGCCCCGACGTGACGGCCGACAAGGTCCTCAACGTGCAGCAGGAAGAGACGGACGTGATCGCCGCCGCGCCGGACGACAACCTCGGCAACGTCATCGAAACCATGACCGACCAGGGCATCTCACAGATGCCCGTCCTGGACGCGGACCAGGAGGTTGTCGGCAGCATTACCGAAACACGCGTCCTCAACGAGCTCATCGAGGACCCGGAGTCCCGCAAAGCCCCCGTCCGCGACATCATGGGCACGCCGTTTCCGGTGGTTCCGGCCTCCCTGCACCTCGAGCACCTCTCCGCCTACCTGGAAGAGGACGCGGGCGCCGTGCTGGTCGATCACGGCCCGGAGAGCCGAGGCAGCTACTCGATTCTGACCAAGAGCGACCTCATCAGCGCGCTCGCCGATGTGGGGCAGAGCAACGGCAACGGGGCCGCGTAGCGACGCTCGAATTCGCCCCCGACCAGACGGTCCGCACGAGCCGTCTGCGCATGCCGGACTTCAACGGCCTCCGGGACGTTCCGGAGGAGCTTCCCCTCGACGTGGACGAGGAGATGGCCGAGGGCACCTACGCAAATTCGGTCCTGGTCCGGTCGTCGCCCGAGGAGGTCGTGGTGGACTTCGTTCGGATCGTGCCCGGGACGGTGCAGGCCCGCCTGAAAAGCCGGGTCATCGTGCCGCCCCAGAACGCCGAACGCCTTCTCGACGCCTTGGAGGAGCACCTCAACACGGAGCCCTCCCCCAACAGAGAGCCCCTTCCCGATGCGCCCGACCGGCCGGACGAGCGCGACTCACCGTCCGCCGATTACCCGATGACGGAACGCGACCTCGACCCGGACGCGCTGCCCTCGGGCAACGGCCCTCCCTCGCCCGGCGAGAATGCGTCCGGTCCGGTTCCCACCGTAGAGCCCGAACTGCTTACGGCCACCTTTTCCCTGTCGGGCGACGCGCAATACTGCAACGACCCGTGGACCTCCATCCTTGGCACCCGCGATCGGCCCTGGGCCCGCCTGTCCGACGAGGACCAGGAGGTGGCCGAGTCCGCGGTGCTCCGGGCCCGGAAGGGGTCCCTCGTCACCAACCGGCTCGTGTCCGCCCAAACCCATCACCGCGAGGAGCCCCTTCCCGTCCTGCTCAACTTCATTCCCGTGCACGACGATGCCTCCGGGGAGGACAGCCCCCGCGCCGTCACGGCGAGCGGGGAGGTGCTGGCCGAGCCGCCGTCCTGGATGCTGAGTCAGACCCAGCGGCACCGCATGGAAACCCTCGGCCGCATGACGATGGGCGTGGCCCACGACCTGAACAACCTGCTGAGCGGCCTGATCGGCCACGTTGAACTTCTCAAGGACCAGGTGGAGCGCGCCTCGCTGACCGATTCGATCCGCCCCTCCATCGAAACCATCGAGACGACGGCGGAGGACGGCGCGGCCCTCATCGAGAAGCTCCAGCGCTACATCCGTCACGACACTCAGCAGCACTTCGAGCCCCTGAGCCTGACGGACCTGATCGAGGACTGCATTACCCTCACCGAGCCGTACTGGTACAACGAGCCCCGCCGCCAGGGCATCGAAATTTCGGTCGAGACCGACCTGGCGGACGTCCCGGACGTTCTGGGGGCCGCGTCCGAGCTGCGCGAGGTGTTTGTCAACCTCGTCCTGAACGCCGTCCAGGCCATGCCCGAGGGCGGTACGCTCCGCTTCGACACCTACACGGACCGGGCCGGGCAGGTGTGCGTCGACGTCGGCGATACGGGCATCGGCATGAGCGACGAGGTGCAGCAGAACATCTTCGAGCCCCTCTTCACCACGAAGGGCGACGACGGCACCGGCATGGGCCTCGCGGCCAGCTACGGCATCGTGCAGGAGCACGAGGGCACCATCGACGTGTCGTCCGAGCCCGGCGAGGGCACGCGGTTTACCCTCACCTTCCCGCCCGCCGAGGGCGATCCGGCCCCCGCCGCCGAGGCCCCCGTGGACGAGCCGTCGGACGAGCCGGCAGCGCCCGAGGGGGTGTCCATCCTCGTGGTGGACGACGAGGAGATGGTCCGTTCCACCGTCACGCGCCTCCTCACGCTCAGCGGCCACGAGGTGGATCGGGCCGCATCGGGGGCGAAGGCGCTGGAGATGTTCTCCGCCGGCGCGTACGACATCGTGTTTACCGATTTCGGCATGCCCGAGATGACGGGGGCGGAGTTGGCCCACGCCCTGAAGGACGAGGCCCCCGCCCTTCCCGTGGTGCTGCTGACCGGCTACACCGAGACCGAATCTGCCCACGACGAGGTGGACGGCATTCTCTCCAAGCCCTTCAAGCGCGACGAGCTCGACACCGCCATCCAGAAGCACGTCTTCTCGTCGTCCTGACCGGCCCGCTTGCTGCTTCCGGACGCGAGGCAGGCCTGCTGGTGCATCCGCCGCGACCGTTAAAGGGCGGACTGAGGCCCCCGAGACGCGTTCGGGCAGTGCGGCCCGGCCGTCAGTGGGAGCAGACGGGGGTGGGATCGGCTTTCCACCGAAAAGAGAAGTGAACGGGGCCCGTTACGCTTCGGGCTCGGCGTCCCGGCGCGGGGTTTCTTCGATCACCCGGGCCTCCTCAATGTTCGGATCAAGCTCACGGTCGAACGCCTTCTTGGACTCGGCGGCGATACTCGAGACCCGGTCGGCAGTCGCCTCCACCAGGTTGGCCGTCAGGCGAAGCACAGTGCCCCCCGCATGGACCGTCTTCCCGAGCCAGTTCAGGTTGTGGGGTTCGCGGCGCTCCGAAGAACGTTCCTGGGACATGTGTCGGGGCGGGTCGATGAAAGGAGGCGTCTGCTGCCGCGGGCTCTCTGCTCGGGGCTAGGCGTCCGCATCGGCGGGCGCACCTCCGCCGCCCTTCGGTCCCCCCTTCGGGGCCTGTCGCTGGGCCGTTTCCGGCTCCGCGGCGCCCGGCCCGGCGGGCTGAGACCCGCACGACGACCGATGCGGACGCCGAACAGCGTCCTCGAGTCCATCGGCAAGCGCCTTCCCCGCCTGCTCAATGCCCTTCGCCAGGGCCGAGGCGGAGGCCTCAATGAGGAACTGAGCCTGCTGCTCCACCTCGAGCTCGTCGAAGCGGCGGCGGGTCTGCTCGTAGTCGTCATCGGTCGGCATGGGAACGAACTGTTGGGCGCGGGGCCTCGTTTAGAGACAGCATCTACACGGAAGTGCCAAGTGTCGGCGTCACGCTGACGTGCAGTAGGAACAGATGGTTTCCCGATCAAACGTTCAGGTATGACCTCTCCCCCCCCGACGGACACGTCCGATGGCCCCCTTCTCGAAGGGGTCGTGACGAGCTCAACCGGCAGCTGGTACGACGTGCAGGTCGGGGACCGGACCATTCCCTCGCGCATGCGGGGCAAGTTTCGGCTGACTCGACAGGACGTCACCAACCCGATTGCCGTCGGGGATCGAGTAACGCTCCGGGTGGCCGACGAGGACCAGACCGGCTTCATCACGGACATCCACGAGCGGACGAACAAGCTGAGCCGGCGGGCCGCGGGGCCGCGGGAGGGCCAGGAGCACGTCCTCGTGGCCAACGTCGATCGCATCTGGAGCGTGCAGGCCGTGCGGCGGCCCGCCCTCAACCCGCGGTTCCTCGACCGCCTGCTCGTCGGGGCGGCCGCGCAGGACGTCCCGGCGGGCCTGATCATTAACAAGATCGACCTCATGACGCAGGACGACCTGCCGGACGTCATGGACCTGCACCTGCGGTACGCCGACCTTGGTTATCCGGTGCTTGCGACGAGCGCCACGGAGGGACTCGGGCTCGACCGGCTCCGCGACGCCTTCGACGGGCAGGTCAACGCCATCACCGGCCCCTCCGGCGCCGGCAAATCCACGCTCCTCAACGCCCTGGAGCCGGACCTGGAGCTGCGAACGGGCTCCGTGAGTTCGACCACCGAGAAGGGCACCCACACCACGACCCATGCCGAGCTGCATGCCCTCTCGGACGACAGCTACGTGGTGGACACCCCCGGCGTCCGCGAGTTTGGGGTGCGCAACGTGCACCCGAAGGACCTGGCCCACTACTTTCCCGACCTATCCCCCTACGTCAACGCCTGTCAGTTTCCGGACTGCACGCACGACCATGAGCCCAACTGCGCCGTGAAGGCCGCCGTGGAGCGGGGCGATGTCCACGCGGAGCGGCACGAGAGCTACCTGGCCATCCTGGCGTCGCTCCGGGAGGAGCACTCTCCGGAGTATTGATGCGTGCTGCGCGAAACGTGATGCCTGATTCGTGCTGCGTGATCTTGGTCTCTCCTGTGTTGCGCACGCACCTCACGACCTACTCCCGCACCTTCTGGGTGGCCTCGTCCCCCTTCTCCGCCAGCAGGTCGAGGGCGTCGTCCATCGTCACGTCGTCGATCGACTGGTCGTCCTTGAGGGACGCGTTGGTGCCGTCGTGCTTCACGTACGGCCCGTAGCGGCCATTCCATACCTCCACCGGCTCGTCCGATCCGGGGTGGGGGCCGAGGACCCGATCCGGCTGGTTGCGGTTCTCCTTGCGCCGAATCAGCTCCCGCGCGCGCTCCAGCCCCACCTCCAGCACATCGTCGCCCTTCTGCAGCGACGCGAAGGTGCCCTCGTGCCGCACGTACGGCCCGTAGCGGCCGATGTCGGCCTCAATCTCCTTCCCGGTGTCCGGGTGCTCGCCGAGGGTGCGGGGCAGGTCGACAATCCGGACGCCAAGGTCGAAATCGACGTCCTCGGGCTCCACGTCCGGCGGGAGCGAGACGCGCTTCGGGTCGTCCTCCTCTTCGTCGTCGCCGAGCTGGACGTACGGGCCGTAGGGGCCGGACTTGAGCAGCACCGGGAGGCTGGCCTCCGGGTGGATGCCAAGCACGCGGTCGCCCCGGTTGGCCTCCTCCAGAATCTCGCGCAGGCGCTCCTCCGTCGTGTCGCCGGGCGCCAGGTCGTCGGGGATCGAGGCGGTGACGGTGGCCCCGTCCATTTCGCCCTCGACGTAGGCGCCGTACTTGCCCACGCGCACCACGTACTCGCCCCACTGATCGGGAAACGACATCTCGCTGATCTGCTTGGGGTCGATGTCGTCGAGCCCCTGCTCCACGCGCGTCTCGACGCCCTCCTCTCCTTTGTAGAAGTCTCGCAGGTACGGCGTCGGGTCCTTGCGCCCCCGGGCGATGTCGTCGAGCACGTCCTCCATCTCCGCCGTGAAGTGGACGTCCACCAGCGGCTCAAACTGGGTCTCCATCAGGTTATTCGTGGCGAAGGCCGTGAAGGTGGGCACGAGCGCGCTGCCCTTCTTCCGCACGTAGCCGCGCTGCTGAATGGTGCCGATGATGGAGGCGTACGTGGAGGGGCGGCCGATGCCCTCCTCCTCGAGGGTCTCAACGAGGGAGGCCTCCGTGTAGCGGGACGGCGGCTTTGTCTCGTGCCCGAGCGGCTCGACCGACCGGACCTGGAATCCCTCATCGTCGGCCGTCTGCGCCGCGGTCTCCCCCACTTCGAGCGGCGGCAGGGGGCGCTCCTGGTCCCGCAGGGCCGCCTCCGGGTCCTCGCTCCCCTCCACCAGCACGCGGAAGAAGCCGGGAAAGTCAAGCCGCTTGCCGGAGGCGCGGAAGCGGGCCACGTCCCCGTCCACCTCGGCGTCGAAGTACACGTTCGTGTAGCGAACCTTGGCGTCCGCCGTCTGGGTGGCCAGCATCCGCTTCCAGATCAGGTCGTAGAGCGCCGCCTCGATGCCACTCAGCCCGAGTTCGTCTTTGGTTTTCATCTCCGACCCGGCCGGCCGGATGGCCTCGTGCGCCTCCTGGGCGCTGTCCGAGGAGCTGTACTGGCGCACCCCGTCGCTCAGGTACTCGTCGCCGTACCGCTGGGCGACGGTGCGCCGGGCCCCCTCCACCGCCTCGGACGACAGGTTCGTCGAGTCGGTCCGCATGTAGGTGATGTAGCCGTTCTCGTAGAGCGACTGCGCGACGCTCATCGTCCGGCTCGACGAGAGATTGAGCTTGCGGTTGGCCTCCTGCTGGAGGGTGGACGTGATGAACGGCGGGAACGGCGACTTCGTGCGCGTCCGCTCTTTGATGTCGTCGATGCGCCACCTTGCCTCCGGGAGCCCCTCGGCAAGGGCGGTGGCCTGCTCCTCGTCGAGCAACACCACGTCCTCCCCTTCAGTCAGCGACTCTTTGAGCCGCCCGGTGTCCTCGTCAAAGTCCTTGCCGGACGCGAGCCGCACCTCGTTCAGGTGCGTCATCTCGGCCTCCACCCCGAGGCCCTGCTTGGCCAGCTGCGCGTCGAGGTCCCAGTAGGTGGCCGGCACGAACGTGATGCGCTCCCGCTCCTTCCGCACCAGCAGCCGCACCGCCACGCTCTGCACGCGGCCCGCCGAGAGCTTCGGCTTGATCTTGCGCCAGAGCAGCGGCGAGATCGAATACCCCACGAGCCGGTCCAGGATGCGACGCGTCTGCTGCGCCTCCACGAGGTGCTGGTCGATGTCGCGCGTGTCGTCCAGGGCCCGCTGGATGGCGTCCTCCGTAATCTCGTGGAAGACCATCCGCTCGACCGGCACGTCGGGGTCGAGGGTGTGGATGAGGTGCCATCCGATCGACTCGCCCTCCCGATCCTCGTCCGTCGCGATGTAGAGCCGGTCCGCGTCCGACACGGCCTGTTTCAGGTCCCGGACGACCTCCTTTTTGTCCGGCGGCACCACGTAGAGCGGCTCGAACCCATTGGTCACCTTCACCCCGAGCCGCGACCAGTCTTCGTCCTTGTACTCCGAGGGAATCTGGTCCGCCGACGCGGGAAGGTCCCGAATGTGTCCCATGCTCGCCTCGACGCGATACCCGGTTTCCGGAAGAAATTCTCGGATGGTCCGGGCCTTGGTCGGGGACTCAACGACAACCAAACGCTTCATAGAAACTAAAATATTCGGAGGTGACAAAGAGACAGGCGGTCGACGGCGGGATGGCACGGCGACCCGTTGGGAGAAGAGCGCCGGTAGATCACGCTCGCTGCGGGACGGTCGTTCCGAGGGACTTTGTGATCGATGTGTTTTGAATCCGGCACGGCCACCCGGACGATTCCCCTCGGCCGAGTCGTTGTGTCCGCACACGGCCCCCGCACATAAAAAGCCCGGTGCCGGACAGGCCGACACCGGGCTCTTGCGTGTGTTCGTCCACACGGATGCGGACGCGACAGGGGGGGGCTAGGCGGTTTCGCCGTTCGGACGCCCGTGCTCCAGGCTGTCTTCACCCAGGAAGTGATCGAGGTGGTGGGCCCGATCCTCGACCTTGGTCAGTGCCTTCTTGAGCGTGCGTTCGGTCCCCGGGTCTCCGAGGTCCTGCGCCTCCGAGATAACCTCCCGCAGGATCTCGG